>CAZMQF010000159.1:0-5750 GCA_964568365.1 uncultured Pirellulales bacterium
ATTTTCGGTACAGGTATCCTTTTATAAACTGCACGAACTGCGGGCCGAGATACTCGATAGTGAAAACGATACCATACGACCGATATAATACGACAATGTCGGTCTTTGCGATGTGTGAGAAATGCTCCGGTGAGTATAAAGATATGGCTGACAGGCGCTTTCATGCACAGCCGGTCGCTTGCGGCAAATGCGGGCCTAATGTACGGCTAAGTGACAATAAAGGCAAAGAATTTGAAAGCGACAGTGATAAGGCGATAGCCGAATCTGCAAGGCTGCTTTCGGATGGTAAGATTTTGGCAATTAAAGGAATCGGCGGATTTCATCTCGCCGCAGATGCGCTTAATGAAACGGCTGTGCAAAAACTGAGGTTGCGAAAAAGAAGAGACCACAAGCCATTTGCACTGATGGCAGAGACGATAGATAAAATCAGAAAACATGCATTCGTAAGCAAAGATGCGGAGAGGATTCTGAAAAGTCCCGAAAGCCCGATTGTTTTATTACCAAAGAAAAAAGACTCTTTAATTACACCATCCGTTGCTGAAGGAGTTGATACATTCGGCTTTATGCTGTGCTATGCGCCGCTGCATTACCTTCTTTTCGCAGAAGGATTGGAAGTTCTGGTTATGACCAGCGGCAATATCTCGGATGAGCCTTTGATATGTAAAAATGAAAAGGCGGCCGAGAAACTTAGTGACGTAGTAGATGCATTTTTAAGTAACGAGAGGGAAATTTACCGGCAGATTGATGATTCGATTTTGCATTTTATAGAAGATGAGCCTGTATTGCTCAGGCGAGCAAGAGGTTATGTGCCGACGCCTTTTGTCACCGAAAAAACCGCAACGCAGGATATCCTAGCGACCGGGGCTGATATGAAAAATACGTTCTGCTTTGTCAAGCAAAACCAGGTTATCTGCAGCGAGCATATAGGTGATTTGGAAGATGCGGACGTTTACCATCATTATATAAATTCAATCGAGCATATGCGCAGGCTCTTCGAGGTCGAGCCGAAAGTAATAGCGTGCGACCTGCATCCGGGATATTTTTCATCGCAATACGCACTTACTATTCCAAATGTAAAAAAGATTCGGATTCAACATCACTGGGCACACATAGCGTCTGTGCTGGCAGAACATAATGCGGACGGGCCGGTAATTGGCCTTTCAGTCGATGGGACAGGTTACGGCAGCGACGGTGCAATCTGGGGCTGTGAGTGCTTAATAGCATCGCTTAAAGGTTTTGAGAGGTTCGCACATCTGGATTACTACAAGCTGGCCGGTGCAGATAAGGCAAGCAAAGAAGCAATAAGGGCTGTATTAGGACTGCTGACAAAAACCTACGGCAGTGACTTTGAGTTAAAGAGATTCAGATGGCTGCTTGAGCGAATCGAGCCGGATTACAAAAGGACAGAAATCACCTCAGAGCAAATAGATAAGCGAATCAATACCGCCGAAACATCGAGCATGGGCAGAGTTTTCGATGCGGTCGCTGCTATGGCCGGTCTTGGAAGTAAAAATTATTTCGAAGCGCAATTGCCGATGGCACTGGAGGCAATTATTAAAGAAGGTGTTGAGCAGGCTTATGTATTTGAGATAGTCGAAAAAAAAGATGAGCCTTTGAAACTGGATTTGCGGAAGATGGTTCGGCAGGTTGTTGACGATGTTAAAGGAGGAGTCGATGCCGGTATCATATCCGCGAAGTTTCATAATTGCATAGCCGAGGGGCTTTTTGAAATGACGCTAAAAGCACAGAACAAAACGAAACTCAACACAGTAGCTCTTAGCGGTGGCGTATTTTGTAACCGTTATCTAACAGAGCGTTTGATTAAGCTCTTGAAGAAAAACGATTTTGACGTATTATTCAACAGACAAGTGCCTTCCAATGACGGCGGGATATCACTGGGTCAGGCGGCAATTGCAGCAAGTATTACCGATAAAGATTTATAGAAAGGTTAAAAGAAGATGTGCCTTGCGATACCGGCAAGAATAGTTGAGCTTGAAGGTGACAAAGCTGTTGTCGATGCTATGGGCAACCGGTTTAAGGCTAAAACAATACTTTTAGAAAAGGCAAAGCTGGGGGATTTGGTTTTGATACATGCCGGCTTTGCCATCTCTTTCGTCGATGAAGAAGAAGCTACAAAAACGTGGAGCCTGATTGCAGAGATAAACGAATTCAACCGGAGTTCAAAGGAGAAATCAGGATAGGCAGGATTTATGCTTGAGAGAATTTATAAAGCACAAAAACAGATAGCCGAGGCCTGCAGGGTTCTGGGACGTACCATAAATATAATGGAGGTATGCGGAACACATACAGTAGCGATTTTCCGAAACGGGATAAAGGCAACACTGCCCGGCGGCCTGAAGCTTCTATCCGGGCCTGGTTGTCCTGTATGTGTTACCGACCAAGGCTATATCGACTCTGTCATAGAACTGGCACAGCGAGATGATGTATTGATTGCAACGTACGGCGATATGGTTCGTGTGCCGGGTAAAGGCGGCTCGCTTGAAACTAAAAATATCAATAACAATGTGAAAGTTGTTCTGAGCAGCGAGGATGCACTCCAGCTTGCAAGAGAAAATCCGAAAAAGACGGTTGTTTTCGCTGCGGTGGGATTTGAGACGACGGCGCCGTCGACAGCGGTGGCGGTACAGGAGGCTGAATCGGAGAGAATTGATAATTTTTGCGTTTTGAGCAACCATAAGCTGGTTGTGCCGGCGATGCGGGAGCTGCTGAGCGGCAAGAACAATAATATCAACGGCTTTTTGTGCCCTGGCCACGTCAGTGTGATAATAGGTTACGGCGCTTTCGAGCAAATAGTTACTGATTTTCACCGGCCCTGTGTGGTGGCAGGTTTCGAGCCGATGCAGATAATCGAAGGACTTGCAGAGATATGCAAACAGATAACAGAGGGCAAGACTAAGGTGAAATCAATATACAGAGCTGTGGTGACAGAAGAAGGTAATAAAAAGGCACAACAAATTATGAGTGAGTGTTTCGAGGCAAGTGACGGCTTGTGGCGCGGATTCGGTAAGATTGCCAAGAGCACACTTAAACTTAAAGCAAAGTACAGTGAATTCGACGCATACAGGCGATTTAATATCGCGGAATCGAAAGGATATGAGCCGGATGGCTGCCGGTGCGGCGAAGTTTTGAGCGGTTTAATAGAGCCGACGGAATGCGCACTGTTCGGCCAAAGCTGCAAACCGCAAAAACCGGTTGGGCCTTGTATGGTAAGCAGCGAAGGTGCATGTTCGGCATATTTTAAGTATGGGCAAAGATAAAGGTGCGGGTAATGAAGGACAAAGACAAAGCTAAAATCCTGCTCGCACACGGCGGAGGCGGCCAGCTATCGGACGAGCTTATCAGGGGGACAATCTTAGCGAAACTTCAAGGAGAAAAACCGGTTGAGCTTTACGATTCTGCCAATCTGGATATAAGTTCGAAGTTGATTTGTTTTACAACAGACAGTTACGTCGTCAAGCCCTTATTTTTCAATGGTGGTGACATAGGCAAACTGGCTGTCTGCGGTACCATCAACGATTTGGCGGTTTGCGGTGCAAGGCCTATAGCATTGTCGCTTTCCTTGATAATTGAGACCGGCCTTGAAATAGAAACGCTCGAGAGGATACTTGACAGTATAAAAAAAGCGGCTGATGAGAATGAAGTAAGTATTGTCACCGGTGATACCAAAACGGTTGAAACAGGAGAGGCTGACAAAATTTTTATCAATACGTCAGGCATTGGTGTCAGATTAGCGGGCGTGGAATTGGGTTTTGATAAAATCGAAGCCGGCGACAAGTTAATTCTGAGCGGCACGATAGGCGACCATGGTATGACTATTATTTCACAGCGAGAAGGTATCGCTTTCGAGAGCGAGCTGCAAAGCGACTGTGCATCGATAGCTGAGCCGGCGTTAAAACTAATTGAAAAAACCGACGGTGTGAAATTTATGCGTGACCCAACGCGAGGAGGATTGGCAGCTACACTAAACGAGATTTCGAGAGAGGCCGGCCTGTGTATTGAAATTCAGCAGACTGACATACCTATAAAAGCTGCGGTACAGGCGGCGGCGGATATGTTCGGCTTCGACATTTTAAATGTAGCCAACGAGGGCAAATTTGTAGCTGTGGTTTCACCCCAATCAGCTAATAAATGCCTGGCGGTTTGTAGAGAACATCCGCTCGCAAGAGATGCAAATATAATAGGCGAGATAGTAAAGGTCAGGGACGTGCCGACGGTGGAGATGGTAACAGCGATAGGCGGCAGAAGGATTGTTCAGATGCCTTACGGCCGGCAGCTTCCGAGGATATGCTGATGCATGAGTTGAGCGTGGCACAAAACCTTTTGGCAACAATATCTGCTGAGACGGCTAAGCAAAAGTCAAGGCCGATAAGAGCAAAAATAAGCTGCGGAATACTAAACGCAATCAATGATGAGCTGCTTACCGAGGCGTTAGGGGCAATCAGCAAAGGGACAAGCTGTGAAGGTATAGGCCTCGAGATAGAGCATATACCTATGCGGGGACTTTGTAAAAAGTGTGGTCAGGAATTCGATGTTGATTTTTCAAAATGCTGCTGTGCAAGCTGCGGCAGTATGGATTTTAAGCTTTTGGAAGATGCTCCATTAATTCTGGAAGAGATAGAATTCGAAACGGGATAAATATGAAAGTCAAGGTTGGTAAAAAAATTCTAAGTGCAAACGAGCAGTATGCCGAACAGAACAGAAGATTCTTTGCGGAACGCAGGATTTTATGTCTTAATATGATATCGTCACCCGGCTCCGGCAAGACAAGCATTTTGACAAGAACGATAAACGAGCTTAAAGGCAAGGTCAAAATCGGTGTTATCGAAGGAGACATTCAGACCGACTACGATGCACAGAGAATAAAGGCGACGGGAGCAGATGTTGTTCAGATAAATACAGAAGGAGCATGCCATCTGTCCGCTGCACAGGTGAGCGGTGCTCTTGAGAAACTCCCGGTTTCGAAGCTGGAGGTGATTTTCATTGAGAACGTCGGCAATTTAGTATGTCCGTCTGCTTTTAAGCTCGGGGAAAGTGGAAAAACAGCTGTGCTCTCTGTGGCAGAAGGCGACGACAAGCCGGCGAAGTACCCAGCCCTGTTCGCCAAGTCGAAGGCCCTTTTGATAAACAAGATTGATTTGCTTTCATTGGGAGCAGCTATTGATTTCGATATTGAAAAGGTCAAAAGTGAAGTTGGCAGGCTGAATAAAACGATAGAGATTTTCAGTGTATCAGCGAAAACGGGAGAAGGATTTGACGGCTGGTGTCATTGGCTTGCTGAGCAGGCCAAAAAGACAAACGCGACGAACTGTAAATGAATAATCATTTGATAAGAGTAAGTAAAATAGTTATTATGCTTTCTGATTTGCGCCCGTAGCTCAGTAGGATAGAGCATCGGTTTCCTAAACCGGAGGTCGCAGGTTCGAATCCTGTCGGGCGTAGTTGAGCAAATTTTGAAGGCTGGCATAAAAAAACCCCCTCGCAATTGAGGGGGTTAAATAATTTGCCACTAAACTAAAAGACGGATGAATCAGTATCAAAATCCCTCACTGCTGTCATCTCCCGTGGCTGGGGAAGGCTGCTGTGTTTGATTTTCGCGAGGATGAGCACTGTCGTAGACATCCTTTAGCTTTTTCGTGTTCAGGTGGGTGTAAATCTGTGTTGTCGAAAGCGACTGGTGGCCGAGCAGCTCCTGCACACTTCTCAGGTCCGCACCATTATTCAACATATGC
>CAZMQF010000160.1:0-5729 GCA_964568365.1 uncultured Pirellulales bacterium
ATTGAGGTTACATTATATATCACGATTTTTTTATGTCCAGCAGGATATTATCGATAAGTCTTGCGGGGCCGATTTTGACGGCAAGTGCGATAAGGACTTTGCGGTCGATTTTTTTTACCGTTTCGAGCGTTCGGGCATCGACGATTTCCAGGTAATCGATTTTCGCAGGGCCTGCATTCCGCACTATTTCCTTCATTCGTTTGATGATTTTTGCAGGGTCGGTGACGCCGCTTTTGACCATTTTTTTTGCCTTTTGCAGAGATTCGTAAAGACAGAGCGCCTGTTTTCTCTGTTTGGAGCTGAGGTATTTATTTCTGCTTGAGACGGCCAGGCCGTCAGGCTCGCGAATTGTCGGGCAGATGACAATTTTGAGCGGTATATCAAGGTCGGTAACCATTTGTTTTACGACGACGGCCTGCTGGGCGTCCTTTCTTCCGAAAAAAGCGACGTCCGGCTGAAGAATGTTAAACAGCTTTGCGCAGACGGTAGTAACAGCCCTGAAATGGTGGGGACGGCAGCGCCCGCAAAGCGTTTCGGTTATTCTTTCAACATTCACCGAGGTCAGATTCCAGGAATGGTACATCTGTTTTACAGAAGGATTGAAAACAAGAGCAACGCCGTGCGCTTTGCAGATTCGCAGGTCGCTTTTCAGGGGCCTCGGGTATTTTCTGAAGTCCTCTTTTGGGCCGAACTGGGTTGGATTTACAAAGATGCTGACGACAACAAAACCTGTTTTTTTTCTCGCAGCCTTTATGAGTGAGATGTGGCCTTGATGCAGAGCACCCATAGTCGGGACCAAGCCGATTCTTTTACCGGCCCGGCGTGCGGCGGCGATGTGCTTTCTAACTGATGTGATTGTATTTGCGACTTTCATCTTTCAAGCCTTCACAGGATTTAACGGCTGAGGCGTTGTCTTTACATCGATATAGTATGTTATCTGCTTAGTCAAATGTTCAAAGTAAGAGTCGTTTTCATAATCAAGCTGTGAGGCGTTGATTCGAATGACAGGTGACGCTTTCCATTCCGAGAAGAGCCGCTGGTAATCGCTGTTAAGTACATCGAGAAAAGAAAGCTCAATACCCTGCTCATAGCGACGGTTCCGCCGATGGATGCGGTTGAGGCAATTTTGGACTGTATCCGTCAGATAAATTACAAGCACAGGTGCAGTTACCTTCGAGACAAAAGAACTGTAAATTCTGCAATAGAGCTCGAGCTGGATTTGGTTTAGCCGGCGGTTAGCGTAGATAAGCTCCTTGTCGAAGATATAGTCGGTGATGCAGGCTTTATGATTCTGCAAAGCGTCGGGGGCCAATTGTTCGAGCCTGTGAGTGAGAAAGAAAAGCTGGGAATCAAGGGCTAAATCGGTTTTACCGGCGTAGACGTCGGGCATAAAGGGGTTTTTATCGTAAGGCTCAAGCAGGAGCGTACCATCGAGCAAAGAGGCGAGTCTTTGTGCGATGGTTGTCTTTCCGACACCGATGATGCCGGCTATGCTGATTAGCTTAGGACAAGCTGCATCCGGAATAAAATCACTGCCATTAAGCCTGCTGAAAAGCTCCTGTACAGAGACCTTCATAACGGGATGCTCAAGAACCGGATTCAATTCGCTCAGTCCTTTCAGAACAAACGAGCGCAGATGCAACTGAGGATGAGGGATTGTCAGGCTCGGCTGATTAATGATTTCGTCACCGAAAAAAAGGATGTCCAAATCGATGGTTCTCGGCGACCATTTTACGTTTCTTGTTCGGCCGAGACCGGCTTCGAGAGCTAAAGTTTTCGAGTGGAGCTGCTGAGCGGAAAGTGTGGTCTGTATTTCAGCGACGGTGTTGAGGTAGTTCGGCTGGTCGTCGCCGGCAAGAGGAGCAGTCTCTATCACTTCGGATGCACGAAGAAGCTCGATATTATCGGTCTCAGCCAGTATTTTCAGGGCTTTATCGATATTCTGCCGGCTGTCACCGAGATTACTGCCCAGGCCGATATATACTATTTTTGCGTTTGTCATTTTTAGATTTTCACCTTTGCAAAGCGATTCAAAGCTTGCCTGACATTTTCCGGCTGAGCAAAGGCAGTTAGCCTTAAATACCCCTCGCCCGAAGGCCCGAAACCCGCGCCGGGCGTACCGACGACGTGGGCCTGATTCAAGAGATAATCAAAAAACTGCCACGAGCCGATGTTGTTCGGGGTCTTCAGCCAGATATACGGAGCGTTTATTCCGCCATAAACTTTGTAGCCGAGCTTTGTGAGAGAGCTTCTGATTAGCCTTGCATTTTTCATATATAAGTCAATTATTTTTTTTGTCTGCTTTTTTCCCTGCTCGGTATAAACGGCGGCGGCGGCAGCTTGTGAGATGTAAGAGGCACCGTTGAATTTTGTCGCGTGCCTCCTGTGCCAGATTGGATTTACGCCAACCGCCCTGCCGTCCTGCGTATAAGCCTTCAATTGTTTCGGGACGACGGTAAAGGCACACCTTACGCCGGTGAAGCCCGCGGTCTTCGAGAAGCTACGAAATTCGATTGCGACTTCTTTTGCACCATCAATTTCATAAATCGAGTGGGGGATGGCAGGGTCGTTAATATAGGCCTCGTAAGCAGCGTCAAAGAAAATGACAGCCTTGTTTTCTTTTGCATAGTTGACCCAATCTTTGAGCTTCTCTTTGCTTGCGACGGCGCCTGTTGGATTGTTCGGAAAGCACAGGTAGATTAAATCGACCTTCCGGCCGGGCAGAGCGGGGATGAAATCATTCTCGGCGGTGCAGGGCATATAAACGATTTTTTCATACCGGCCTTCATCGTCTGCGGAGCCGGTTCTTCCAGCCATTACATTTGCGTCAACATAAACGGGATAGACGGGGTCGGTGACGGCAACAGTATTGTATGTATCGAAGATTTCCTGCATATTGCCGGTGTCACATTTTGCCCCGTCACTGATGAAGATTTCATCTTTCTCAATCTCAACAGCCCTGCTGTTAAAATCGTTTTTGATAACGGCATCGATGAGAAAATCATAACCGTGGTCAGGGCCGTAACCTTTTAGGGTTTCGGCTCTTGCCATTTCGTCAACGGCCCTGTGCATAGCATCAATGATTGCAGGCGGCAGAGGCTGAGTAACATCGCCAATACCCATACTGATTACGTCGGCTTCAGGATTTTGGGCTTTGAAGGCCTTAATCCTTCTTGCGATTTCGGGGAAGAGGTAGCCGGCCTGCAGTTTCAGGAAATTTTCGTTTATTGCAGCCATTGCATCCTTTCGCTAAATTATCGTTTTGTGCTTAATCTTCAAGCCGAAATAGAGATTTTATTACCACCGCGGCTCTAAGTCAATAAATAGATAAAGCAAAAGTGTATCGGTGTATCAGTGTGACAGTATATGAGGTAATGCGTTGCTGCGGGATAAGGAAACCTGTGGTAAAACGGCTCGACTGAGCTCGCCGCAGTCCACAAAATAAGTTGTTGCAAGAGGTATTTTTACTGGAGGTTTTTGCGGATAACGACTGCAGCCGAGAATGTTTTCTGGACATCGCCGGAAGTAACGGTCATAGAAATCTGGACGCTCTTGACGCAGACGTAAGGGCCACATACGCCGGTACTCGTCGTAAAAGTCATATCGGTAACACCATCACAAAGAAGATAGGTGCCGGTGTCTTTTATCACATAAAGCTTGTTCTGCGATGAGTTGAACTGATAAGTGATATCTTCGTTAGCATCAGATCTGAATGTGCACTCATTCGAAGGCGAGATGGTTTCGACACCCTTTGCGGTTCGAAGCTGCGTTGTAATCATTGTCAGGGCCTGGCGAGCCTTGTTTACGGCTTTGAAGACGTGCTCGTTCATATTGTAGTTCTTGACAGAGGCGTTAAAGGCGATTGCAACAGCGGTAATGAGCATAGCGGTAACCAGCAGAGAAACCAAAATCTCAACGAATGTGAAGCCCGCGAGGCGCTTGCATTTATAAATTGTCCTATTGTATTTTATATTTTTCATTTTTTTAGTACCTCGCCCGAATCCAGTTTTGTTCACTGATAAGCCTTGAGTTAAGATAGACTTTTACGGTTACCCTGACGACAGGGCTGGTATGGTCGTCGACAGGCAGCGAAAAATTCGAGGCGCTCACATTCTGAACGGTAACCTGCTGGCAATAAGCTGAGAAGTTGTTTAACGGTTGTCTGTCGGCATTGATGGGTGGTGAGAAAGGGGAGGCGCTGGCGAAATCATCGAGGTCGTCGACAGGCAAGAGCGTGGTAAGCTCTTTTATCTGCTCAATCAGAAATTCTGCGGTTGAGATTTCGAGGCCTGCACTGTTTGAGTGGGTCAGGGCTCTGTTCGTTACGAGCAGAGCGACAACGGCAAGGCCGACCAGGAATATGGCGACCAGGACTTCAATAAGAGTGAAAGCAGCACTTTTCATATATAATCCTCATCAAACAAAAAATTTATTGTGTAACGAGGGCCGACATTTTGAAAATCGGTAAAATGATACTCATCGCGATAAATCCGACCAGCAAACCCATAATAACAATCATAATGGGCTCAATCATAGAAGTAACGGCTTTGATAACAGTTTTGAGCTCCCTTGCATAAAAATCGGCAATGTTCCCGAGCACCTCACTCATAGTACCTGAATCTTCGCCGCTTCTTATCATCTGGACGACATTCGGCGGCATTAAATGGTATTTGTTCAAACTTGTTGCGATTTTTTTGCCCTGTTTGACCTCGTTCTGAACGCTAAGCCACATATTTTTATAAATAGAGTTTCCGGAAATATGAGCGGTAATTGAGATAGTATCGAGGATCGGGACACCAGCGTTTGTGAGAACTCCCATAGTGTGCAGCGACCTTGTAATATACAGACTTCTGCAGAGGGTCTTTATAATAGGCAATATGAGCTTTGTTTTGTCCCACCAGAGCCGTCCTCTATGAGTATTAATGAAGTAGAAAAAGGCGATGCAGAGGCCGGCCAAGGCCGGAATCAGAAGGTACCAGAAATTTCTGAGAAAAGCGCTGCTCGCCATAAGAATCTTGGTTGGAGCGGGCAGGAGGTGCTCGTTTCCGGCAAAGATAGAGATGAATCTCGGCAGGACAAAACAGAGCAGGAAAATGGTGACGACGACAGCCATAACGGCAATGATAATGGGATAAATCATAGCACCTTTGACCTGCGAGCGGGTCTCATTTTCCTGGTCGAGATAGCCGGCAAGCTTTTCCAACATTTTACTTAAAGAGCCGGAGACTTCAGCGGCGGCTACCATATTAATGTACAGGTTGCTGAAAACCTCCGGGTGAGCCGCCAGGGCCTGCGAAAAACTGTCACCACTTTCAATTCTTTTTTTCAGGTCGCTTATAATGGCGGTGAATTTCCGGTTATTTTCCTGCTCTGCAATTGCTTCGAGCGAATCCTGAATGCTGATACCAGCCCGGACCATAACGGACAGCTGATTTGTAAAGTTCAGGATATCTTTTCTGCTCGGGCCCAGCTCGACCCTGAACTGGCGTAACCTTTTTATCACAGTTTCCATAACCCTGTCTCCCACAAAAAGGTCAAGGCATCAGTTAGGGTTCTATTGCGCTAAGATTTTGCCAAAACCTTTTTTTTAGAACTATCAATACCTTCCGAGCCCTCGGTAAGAACCTTATTCATCTTCACAGGATTTGTTGACCTCGCGATGGCTTCCTCTCTGTCTATGTAGCCCTTGAAGAAGAGCGTAGCTATGCTATGATCCATAGATTGCATAC
>CAZMQF010000161.1:0-5686 GCA_964568365.1 uncultured Pirellulales bacterium
TCCTTCTCATAGTCCGTTCTCTCAAGCAGATACTTAACAGCGTCCGAATACTTTTTGAAGGTTTTTTTGGCCCTGACCTTTGCAACCTTATTTGCCGTTTTTTTTGCCTGCTTTGTACGGACATTTGTTTTTGTTTTCTTTGTTTTCTTCAATATTTTTGCCATAAAACATATTATTTTATCATCTTATTTGATTTTGTTCAATACAAACACATCTGGAAAGGTTTATGGATTAAAAAGTTTATAACTAATTGGTATAAAAGATGATACAATAATTGCGTATTATTTGTTCAGCGCAAAAAAAAAGAAAAAGTTTATTAACAGGCCTGTTATTATGATAAGAATACCTTATAATATAAGCCTACTTTTTACCTTTCCGTTCCATTATAACTTATAACTGATACAACCGTTATATTCTGATTTAGTAAAACAAGTCAAACAGCTTTTCTTAGAAATAAAACTTGACGATATCAAACAAATGTTTTATACTTTCGTATGAAACATATGTTTAAGGAGAATGCAATGGATTATTTTAGCGATAACGCGGTAAAAACGGATGAAAATATTGAGATTCGTGAACGAATTATGGCTGCTGCAGAAGAGCTGTTTAGTGAGAAAGGTTTTTCATCGACTACTGTGCGTGAAATCACAAGAAAAGCAAATTGTAATCTTGCAGCGATAAATTATCACTTTCAAGGAAAAGATAATTTATATGTTGAGGTGATAAAAAAGAATTTGAAAATTTTAAGAGACGTAAGAATAGAAGGTATCAATAAAGTTTTAAAGGAAAATCCTAAAAATGTAACACTTGAACAACTTCTTAAGGCATTTGGAGAATCTTTTATTGAGCCATTGGTGGAGCAGGGAAGAGGGCAGCGGTTTATGAAGATTATGATTCATGAAATGCTCGAACCTCGTCTGCCGAAACAAGCGTTTGCGGATGAAGTTTTAATTCCGACAATAAAAGCCTTTGGGGACGCATTGAAAAGGATTTATCCGGATATCAGCGAAAAAGATATATTTATGAATGTTATTTCAATAATAGGCCAGTTAATGCATACGATACACCTTAATGAGATATTCAAAGAAGAGATACATATGCGGGAGCAATTTCCAAGTATGAAAGAAATGATGGAAAATATTGTGAAATTTTCAGCGGCAGGAATAAGAGCAGCAGTTGAAACGAAAGCGTAAAAAGAAACTGAAACTTTAGAAGAGACGAAGATATGAAAAAGATAAGTAAAAAGTATAAAGAATTTATTTTGGCGGTAACAGTAACAGTGATTTTGACCGGCTGTGTAAGCAAGGAGCAATATTACGAGGATATAACCCTATCAAGACAGCAGGCTTACCAGCAATGGCAAAGCAGAAAAAAAGCTCAGAAGATGACACAGACATTGATAAGCGGCGAGCTAAGTTTGCAGGATTGTATAAAACTTACACTCGTGAATAACAAGATGCTGCAAAGAATTGTTCAGGAAAAAGAAGTGGCCAGGGGAGAGGAGCTGAGGTCATACTCAGCAATATTGCCATCGTTGACGGTAACGTATGATTATTTGCGGAAGGATAAGGTTGGTTCATTGGGGCCTATTACATTCGGAGACGTGGATAATTACTCTGCGGCTTTGAGAGTTAGCCAGCCGATATTTGCCGGCGGCTCAATATTAGCTCAAATGAATTCAGCAAGGTTGTTTTCACTTATGACTGATGAAACGGTTCGCTCTACGGTTCAGGATGTATTGTATTCGGCAATGCATGCTTACCATGATGTGCTTCTTAATCAGCACCTTCTTGAAATAAGTCAGGACGCGGTCAAATCGTCGCAGGCTCACCTCGATAGCGTAAGGGTGAAACGAAAGGGGGGCGTTGCTTCTGATTTCGACGTATTGCGGGCGGAGGTGGAACTTTCGAATTTTGAGGCTGAGCTGATTAGGAACAAAAACACTATCAATATTTCAAAAGCAAACCTGCTGAAGATAATAGGAGTTTCTCAGGACAGCGAAGTCAGCCTGACAGATGAGCTTGTTTATGTCCCTGAAGAGGTATCAATGGAGGAGGCGGTTGGGACGGCTTTTAATAATCGACCTGATTTGCTCAACGGTGAGATTGATATTAAATATCAGAAGGAGCTTCTTAACATAGCTCGCAGCCAGTATTGGCCGGTCGTCAGTGGATTTTATGAGAGGTCATTTTCAAAGCCTGACCCCCATAACGGAACTATAATCGACTGGGGTTATATATGGAACGCGGGAGTTTCAGTGTCTTTGCCGGTCTTCGACGGGTTCGCACGAGAAGGAAATATCATCCAGCAGAAGGCAAGGTTCAAACAGGCTCAGATAAATCTGGTTGATGCTGAAGAAACCACCCTTTTTGAGATTACCAAAGCCTTGTTGAGTATCCATGACGCCAAGGAATTTGTGCAGTCACAACGGCTGAACCAGACAAGGGCCGAGGAGGGCTTGAGACTGGCGGAGGTGGGTTATAAAGAGGGAACAAATACACAGGTTGAGATGATAGATGCACAGTCGGCTTTGACGGAGGCAAAAGCAAATTACTATCAATCGATATATACGCATATAATTGCCAAACTCGATTTGCAGAAGGCTATGGGGACGTTGGCGGTCCCGTATGAGGTTGAACAGCCGACAATTTCAGCGGAAGATTCGGATGTAATATCAAATATTCAGTAACCTTTGATTTGGCAGGGCACAGCGGTGCAAGAGAGAAAAATGATATATGAAAAACTGATTGCGGGACTCAAAGGGATTTTCCTGAAAGAAGGGACACCGGGTCAAGAGAAGGTAAGCAGGCGGGCCGTGTATTGGTCGGTTCTTATCGCGGTGATAGTTATTACGTTTATCTTAGGCAGTTTTCGTCGGGGCGGCAAAGATGATACGGGAGAAAAAATAGTTCCCGTAGAGATCGATATGGTACAGAGCGGTTCGATAGAAGAGACAATAGAGCTTACCGGCTGGATAAGGGCTAATAATGTTACGGAGGTGACAACAAAGGTTTCGGGCAGGATTGAATCTTTGCAGCTTGACGACGATGACGGCAAAGTAGTTGATGTTGAAGAGGGTCTTGAGGTTACCAAGGGCCAACAGCTTGCGGTGATAGACCATGATATTTACCGGGCTCAGCTGGATTATGCGCGTGCTGCTTTTGAAGCTGCCGAGGTTGAGGTGGCGGATGCCGAGCGTGAAAGAAAGCGAATATTGGCTTTGTACGAAGGAGGTTCGGCGACAGAGCAGAGCAAGGATAAGGCGGTGACAGCGTCGGAGCTGGCAGCAGCGGGTCTGAATTCGGCTAAGGCAAATATGAAGCTGGCTGAAATAAATCTCAGGGAGTCAACGATACGCAGCCCCATTGACGGGATAGTGACAGCGAAACATATTGACGTTGGTAATCTTATAAACATAGGCCAGCGTATTGTAACAGTTGCGGATATGAAGACCGTTAAGCTTGTGGTTTCTGCATCGGAAAGGTATGTCGGAAAGATTTCGGAAGGGACAGCAGCGAGGGTCAGGATTGACGCATTCGGTAAGAAGCAATTTGAAGCGGATGTTTATTCGGTATATCCGGCTCTTGATGAGCAAACACACACGATGCAGGTAGAGATACGTCTTGAAAATGAGGATTTGATGCTCAAGCCGGGAATGTTTGCGAAGGTTACACTGGTTTTGCAACAAAGAGATGAGGTAATTGTAGTTCCGAGAGATATTGTTCTCGGCGGCAAGATTGATGAGCCTTATGTGTATGTTGTGGAAGATGACGTTGCGCATAAGCGTATTGTCAGGACAGGCATCGTCCAGGCTGACCGCTGTGAGATAACCGAAGGCCTGGAGGAGGGAGAAAAAATAGTTATTAACGGGATGTACTATCTGGAAGATGGAAAGAAGGTGAAAGTGGTACAGCTCGAAGAGGTCGGTCTGGAGGGGGCGGAAGAGGTTGAAGAACCCAATAAAGGGATAGATTTGTAAGATAGAAGGTAAATATGCAATTAGCGAATATTTCAGTAAACAGGCCTGTGACGACGTTGATGATATTCGTGGC
The DNA here is from genome assembly GCA_964568365.1 of uncultured Pirellulales bacterium. GTDB lineage: Bacteria > Planctomycetota > Phycisphaerae > Sedimentisphaerales > Anaerobacaceae > CAYLMG01. Next base: position 4,053 of record CAZMQF010000161.1, read on the forward strand.
GATGGTTGTTCTGGGACTTGTGTCACTTTCGATGCTTGGTATTGACTTGATGCCGGATATTGAGATACCGGCGGTGTCTGTTATTACGGCCTACAGCGGAGCCGGTCCGGAAGAGGTTGAGACGCTGATAACCGAGCCGATTGAGGATATTCTCAGCACAATCTCGGGAGTTGATGAAGTTACTTCGGTATCGAAGGAGGGGGTATCCGCAGTGACATTGAAATTCAACTGGGGCGAGAAAATTGATGAGTCTATAAATGACGTTCGTGAGAAGCTCGACCAGGTCAAGGATTTGCTGCCGGAAGAAGCAGATGAGCCTGTTGTCTTCAAGTTCGACCTCGATATGATGCCGATAATGATTATAGCAATCACCGCGAGGGAAAATTACCCGAACCTGGAGGACATAGTTGACAATGCAATAGTTGACCCACTGAAAAGAGTAAAAGGGGTGGCTGCTGCGATGGCAAGAGGAGGGCTGGAAAGACAGATACGCGTTGATATAGACCGGGACAGGCTTGCAGCTTTCGGTCTGTCGGTAGAGCAGATACAGCTGGCGATAGCATTACAGAATGCTTCAACTCCGGGGGGTAATATCAGAACCGGTTACAAGGATTACCTTCTCAGGACACCTGAGGAGTTTTCAAGCCCCCAGGAGGTCTCTGAAGTTGTGCTGACACAGCGCGGCGGGATACCTGTCAAGCTGGGAGACGTTGCAAACGTCAGCGATTTTTTTATGGAAAGAACCATAGGCATCAGGATGAACGGCAGGCAGGCAATGGCAATATTTATACAGAAACAAAGCGGCAGCAATACCGTTGAAGTTGCAAAGAGGGTCAGGGCAAAACTCGAGGAGATAAAAAATGATTTGCCTCCGGATGTGGAACCTAAAGTCGTTATCGACAGTTCTGAGTTTATATTAGCGTCGGTGAACAATTTGAAATCGACGGTCCTCTGGGCGGTATTTTTTGTTTTTATGGTGATTCTTTTCTTCTTGAGGGATTTGCGAGCGAGCCTTATAGTCGCCGCTGCGATACCTACATCACTTATAATCACGTTTTTAGTTTTCTGGCTTTTTGGTTATACGATTAATACTGATTCTCTTGCATCTGTCGCGGTGGCGGTCGGCCTTGTTGTTGATAATGCGATAGTGGTTATCGATAATATACATCGTCACCGTCAGAGGGGACAAAGGCCCAAAGAGGGAGCGATTTTAGGGGCTAACGAGGTTGGCACCGCCGTTATGGCATCGACCTTGACAACGGTATCGATTTTTGTGCCGATTATGTTTGCGGGCGGGATAACAGCTATAATTTTCGGTCAGTTTGCCGTAATAGTTATTACGGCAATATTCGCGTCTTTTTTTACGGCAATTATGCTTGTGCCGATGCTCTGTTCGAAGTTTTTGAAGGTCGATAAAGAAAAGTCAGGGAAAGGCGTGCTGGATTTGTTCTATCGGCTTGGAGAGAGGTCTCTATTATATCTTGAAAAGATATACGTTAATTTTCTCAACTGGTCGCTGAAGAATCGGAAGACAGTTTTGATATCCTGTGTTCTTTTATTTGTCTGGAGTATTGGAGTAGCTAGGTTTATCGGTACGGAGTTTTTTCCTCAGCAGGACCAGAATAGAATTGTCA
>CAZMQF010000162.1:0-5617 GCA_964568365.1 uncultured Pirellulales bacterium
AGGTGGGGCTTTAGACCCCACCTGAGCTGCACATTTTTTACCCCGCCCAAAGGGCGGAGCTTTCTTTCTAACGGGGTAAAAAAGAGGAAACACCTTGTATCGGTAATGGAAACTCTGGAGAGAATCCGAAGCGATTCAACGTGAAAGTAGGAGAAAAAACGACCAAAGGCCAAGTGCTGCGGCAGCGATAGCGGCGTTCTTGGTTAGTCCCGTTATCATCGCCTCGGCTAATGCTATAACTTCTGGTTCTGTTCTTGGAAATCTTGCCGTTTTACAATTCATTTCAATAAAAAGTTACATTCCTTTTTCCCCGGTATAGTGTCCCCAGATTTCCTCTCTACATCGCAATTTTTGACCAGTCCTCTCGACGAAACGAAACAAGAATCCAGATAAAGATAGAGACGACAAAGCCGAAATTTACGTTAACTACGAACTGTTGATGAGCGATTGCCAGTATCCGACTCCAGAAGGGGCTCAGTGCAAAAATGCAAAGCGGCTCGATAGAGAAGGCGTGTAGAAGCCGAATCGCCAGTTTCAAAGCAATAAAACCGTGTATCAAAATCAATCCCAGTAACAGCGCCCATACTTTGCGTTTCCACGGGATGGGACCCGCCAATATCAGGGCGGTCATAAAAGTCATATACATATAGCCGTTTCGTCGGCTGGTATGACTTGTCTGGAAAACAGTTACATGCCCATTTTTATCCACTTGGTCCCGGTTATAGAGCCCTACATTTATGTCGTATTCGGCATCGTCCGATTGGTTGAATAAAACCACACCTTTGGAGCCGAATGATTTAAATAAAGCTGATGCACCTGCTAAATAAAGTTTTGAGTAAGCTTTTCCAAACCCAGGCCACGGTGCCATCAGCAGTCCATAGAAAACTGCGAACAGGCAGAGAAACTTTATGAGCTGTTTGGCTCGAATCAGCCTGGAACTACCCGTTTTGGTATTTGACGTTTTGTCGTCCATAACAACCAGAGAACCCAAAATGTGACAGCAAAAAATATGAACAGAGCCTGCCATGTGTCGATATGCATAAAATCAAAGATATTTGGAAAATAGATACCAATCAAGAACAGACTAACGACCCGAACAAGATTGAGAATACCTAAAAGCAGCGTCCCTGCAATAATCCCCGGCACTTTTCTCAAAAAAGGTGCAGGAAACGCCAGAACGCCGCAAATAAATAAAGCAGTTGCTTCGACAGCGTCACAGCCCCGTATAATTCTAAAGGAAAAACGTGGCGAATAAACCATCATCCCTGTGACCGTTGTATCCTGGCCGAGAAACCCGAGTATGCCCCCTGACATCTTGGCAATTAAATTATGATACGAAGGCAGAACGTGTTGGTAATACGGCGTGAATGCGATAAAGGCATAAAACAGGCCCATCAAAACGCCGAAAATAAGCAGAAAGAGAAAAACAGGACGATGGTCAGACAGCCACGCTGTTACCGTATCAGCGATGGTCTGCTTTTCTGGTTTGGCGGGTTTTTTCCTGTGACTGGAAATTGGGAAATTTTTAGACCGCCGCCTTTTTCTTCGATTCACAGCCATATTTGTTCTTCTTGCGACCTTCCGATATTAGTCGATAGAATCTCTCCTTCACCGCCCCCATCCGGCCACAACATCTACCACAAGCTCACAGACCGTGCCTGATTACGCTGGCACCGTTTTAAATCTTCGCCAAATCACGACCGCTCCCACCGTCAGCAGAAGCCCTGCCATAATAATCAGGCCCCATTGGGAAACCGTGGGGATGTCGCTGGTGTCGCTGGGAGTAATGCCGTATAGGAACCCGGCGAAGGCACAAAAGAGCGTATGCTGCGAGAGGCCCGTGGAGTTGTTACCGATCCAGATGCGTCCTGTCGAATAGGCTGCATTCAGAGTGGTTGGCAACCTAAGTGATTCGAGATAATCCTCTTCCGTTAGTCTGATATCAAAATCAGGGGATGGATACCCTTCTATCTCAGAATAGTCTACCACCACCCCATCGGCCGTTTGAATCCCTACAAGGAGTTCGGAATCGATCCACAAATTGAAGATTCCTGATCCAAACTCCTGCACGTACGCAGGGTTTGGCGGCTGGTGCAAAGGATTTAGTGGAGACCCAGGGTTTCCCACCTTCTTGCCTTCGACTATAATGGTATGAGGCACTGCCTGAAGGCTCGGGTGGACTTCAGCGAGGACAAACGTAGACCCCGTCGATTTGCTGGCCCAAGCCTTGGCCTCGTCGGGCGAAGGGTTGTCGGCTGGTAGCTTGCCGCAGTTATTCGATATGACCAGCCACGACACCGTGTCTAGGTATCCGTAGATACGTGCATTTGGGAAGAGTTCCTGCCAACTATCTTGCATCAATTGCCCGCATCCCATAAGGAACAATTGCTTCACCTGCGGAAAATTTACGCCTTGCACGGTCGTCGAGCAAAAGAAACTCCCATCCTTCATCATAATTCCTTCCATGGGTTCATCCTCATCATCGTACGCGCCGTGTCCGATCATCACGACAACCTCGTGTTGAGGCTGGATTGCCCCGGGTGCACCGTGATTAGGGTCGTTCAAATCGACTCCGCCCGAGTTCACATCGACGGTGTACCCTTTCCCTTCCAAACAGCTAACAGCTTTGTTATCGGCTAGACCTGCGGAAATCGACAACCACCCCTTTTTCCCATCAATAACAAGCGCGTTGCCGGGAGAGGCGGATGCTGAAGTGGCAATTGCTGCCAAAAGACTTACAAAAACAAACAATAGAATTCGTCGGTTCATATCTTTTTCTCCTTTCTGCACACAAGGATTTTACAGCATAAAACTCACGAATAAATAGGGACACTTACCTATTTTCCTTGTCCATTTTATCCTTATCTTACATTATTTGATATCCCCATTTCAGGAAGGTCTTGGCTTGCTCATATCCTCCTCCTTTCATTCTGACTAATCACCCCTAATCAATACCCCAAAAATCTGCCCAGTTCAATGACAATTATTCGACATCTCCCATATTAATCCGCCACAGGCGGATTAAATGCTTGGCTACGCAACCAAGCCTTCCGATTCCATAATAATATCAAATCTTCCTCGAATTACAATCGTTAAGATGGCAAGACCATAATCCCGGATTTCTTGTTTTATATTTTAAGGGCTTGTCCTGCTTGCCCTGCGAAGCCCGTTTTTTAGGGCGAAGTAGGGAGCGGAGCCTGCGGTGAGCGAAGCCGAACCGTCGAAGGGGGCTGACCCTCTATTTCCCCGATTTCACAGATTTCCATTCCACAAGTTGCCTGATTTCGTTTGCTGGTTCTCAAAATGAATCCAAAAATCAAAGGAAGTGTAACGCCATTGGTAATAACCTCGCTCTTCCATAAGCCGTGGATGCAAATCTTTGTCAAATGGTAGTTCGGCACGTTTCTTTACAAATGAGACAAGGGCAATGTTATGCTTGGTCTTTTCGATAGAATCCTTTAGTTCATCCCAGTGATGAGTGTAAGCATCGCGCCGACTTGTCCAGTTTAACAAGAATAACAAGCCAAATTCAAGACCTGAGAATTCCTCCGGGTTGTTGAGATATGATTCAACAACTTCCAGTTTGTCGTTGTACTTGTCAACGGTTGATTCAACTTCAGCAACGACGATAGGCGTTGAGTCAGAACAGAGTAGAAGGTCGGCAAGTTTTCTCTTGTTTCTTAGGCCAACTTGATTCGCGGGTGCAGTGTCAAGCACAAAATGTTTATTTGATCGAGCTAGCCAAGTCGTGCTGAGAAATCCAATTATTGAGCTGTGTGCTGAACCGTATAGATTGAAAAGAGTATTCCACTTGGCTCGACGAAGAAAATTTTCCATGTCGAAAGGTTGATTGACCATATTCGTTTCTCCTTCACCCAACATTATTTATATTGATCCGCATAACATCCTAAATACCCTTGTGTCATCTATAATAATATCAAATCTTCCTCGAATTACAATAATTCTTCAACAAAGGCAATCAACAAAAATCAGTGTTAATCAGTGTTCATCTGTGGCTTTCTTTTTTTCTTCTCCGCTCAGTCTTGCCTACGCAACGGCCAGCCGTTCTCCACGCTACACCCTCTCCGCTTTTTTTCCTGTCTTCTGTATTCTGGCTTCTTGTTTCGTCCTGCCCCCTACCTATATATTTATGTCCTTCCACTTCGATGTTGGATGTTGGATGTTGAGTATTTATTCCCTATCCCCTATCCCATACATTCCCTATATCTTCCCCATTTTACCACCCCCTCTTTTTTGTGCCTATTTTTAAAAGTGGTGTTCAAAAACCGCTCAAAACCTGTCATTTTTTGTATTTTTTCGTTCACTTTTTGTGTTTTTTCGTCATTTTTCATCACTTTTTTATCATTTTTTGCTCGTTTTTGACCGTAATTTGGGAAGACTTTAACGATTGTATCGATTGTAACGACACCTCACCCTCATTTTTGAACGAAAAACAAGGATTGACCCCTAAAACATCCCCAGAATTTCCACAAAAAACCGGTATTCTTTAAAAATTCCCGATTTTTTTATCTTAAATTAGCCTCAAAACCCGCTTTACAGATTTAGGGAGAAGTTTCGGCTACAGACAAATAAGCAAGTAAACAAATATAAAAAAGGTTTTACCATCTGAAATAACAGGCATAGTGTCGATAGAACAGGCCGATAGAGCGCATAGTGATGATGGCAAAAAGCTGAACAGCGAGGTTGACGACCAACTTGCCTGCGGCGGAGAGAAAAGTTTCATTTTTCAGGCCGGCAAACTGGCTGGTATTTAATTCAATCACAGCAGCAATAACCAGCAAAATAACCGTAGTCAGATAAGGCAAAAAGGCTTTGATTATGGGTGTGAGGATATAATCGGGTCTTAACAAGGCAAAATCCTTGGCAACTGCGGTGACCAGGATGGCTGCAGGGAAGAAAAACAAACACAGGAAAAACAGAAATTTTAAGAGTAAAGGCCAATCGTTGAAGTTTTTTAGGGCTTCAGGCGCAATAATGCCGGAGCTGTAGCAAAGGGCAGCTGTGATAACAAAAGGTGACAATGTGAAAAGCAAAGTGAAAAAGAAAATCAAGAAAGGTTTTATAATATACCACAGAAAAGTAAGGCCTGTTCCGAGATAGATTTCCGGCAGCTTATCTGTATCAAAGGCGGTTTCATAAATAATATTCAGATAAAATCCGAGCAGCCAGCCCCAAACGGCGATGAAGGTGACGTAGTTGCAGCAGAAGGCTTGCGCAAGAAAAAAATTAAAGCAAACTACGGCGATTATAAACACAATAGAGGTAGCATTTCGAGTATCAAAGAACAACTTCCAGCTATCAATGAAAACAGCTCTATAAAAACCTTCGATTGGCTCGGTTTGTACAATATCCGCTTGCGGTTCGGCAATCCGGGGCGTCTGATTGCTTTCGGAAGGTATTATTAAGGCCTGGCCGCAGCTTATACAATGCTGCTGTGTTTGGGCTTTATCATCAGGAAAAGCCATCCGAGCGCCGCACTTAGGGCATTCACATTCTATGCTCATAGCCTGGTTTTGCCTGCTCACGCTTCATAGAGTCGATGAAGCATTTTATGTCGTTGGCCCACATCTGGGCCTCGAGCAAATCCACAATATCC
>CAZMQF010000163.1:0-5508 GCA_964568365.1 uncultured Pirellulales bacterium
TTGTGGATGTGAACGACTGGGCCGGCAGAGCAAATCTGTACGAGAGATATTATACTGAGATGCTTTACAGTTATGACGGTGCGGAAATTTACCGGATGCCGATTAAACAAGATTACTGGCCTGCGAAACTTCGAATTTTGTTTAGCGAAGTCAGGCAATCAGAGAAAGAAACGAAGGAGCCTTTGAGGCCGTGGTCGGATATAAGAACCAGAGGCAGACGACAGGGTACGCAACCAAAGGCAGGCGCTGAACAAGAAGCGCATTTAAGGATGATGCAGCAGCTGATGCAGTGGCGGATGCAGCAAACGCAGAGGAAATGATTGCAACCGTTCCAACGAAGGTTTTTATTGGAAGATTGTGTTGATTGCTCGAAGTTGCAGTATAGATTGCGGTTGAGCATTTTTCAGAGGGCAGTTTAGGTTTATTTCAGACTCGCTGCCCGGCAATAAGTCGATGAAGTTGTCACTGCACCAAACGTCCGGTGCAGTTTTTATTTGCACATCTTTAGCGATAGCGTTTGATTTTAATTTTATTTTCCAGAGGCTGTCGGTTATCTTGGTGAGATGCTTTTCTATTGTGACGTCCGGTGAGTCAATGAATTTGTCCGGCAGATAAAGCAGAAGATTTTCAGCGATTTTCATACCTTCTTTTTCCATAAGCAGGTGAAGAGCGGTTTTTTCCGGATTTTTGGGAAAGGTGAATATTCTTGGCAATTTCATTGTTACCGAATTACTGAAGGGTGCAGCGGTTAAAAGGAAAGTGATATCGTCTATTGTTTTTCCATGCAGGTCGGTCAGGGCGCATTTAAGGGTGGCGGTTATCGGCTGGTCAGTGTCGTTTATAACCATAGCGTTGGATGGTTTCAGGGGCTGATATTGATTGAGCTTTGTTGTGTCGGGTTCCAATAGAGCTGTAACAAGCACTTTTGCGAAAAAGCGTTTTGCATAATAGTAAAGGGCTTTGGGGTGCCTGTAAAAGTCTATTGCAGACCAGCTTATTGCCGGCCAGCAGTCGTTAAATTGCCAGAATAGGACGCCGGCATTTCTGTTGTTGTTGGCTCTGAGATGCTCTACGTAGGTTTTTGCTGCTCTTGCCTGTGCTATTTGAGAATAATATGTAAATTTCTCGATGTTCTCGACCGGGCCGAAAAGGTCGGCGACGTAGCGGTACAGGCGGCTGTTCCCATCAGTTTGATAATTGTGTTTTTCGATTTGAAAGCTGCCGAGGCGTGGTGTTTGGGGCGCGCAGAGTTTTTCAGTTGTTTTGAACGAAGGCATTGATTGCAGGCCGAACTCTGTGACAAATGCAGGTGTATCTTCAGGCCGGCATCTGTATTCGCGAACAGGTTTGTGGCCGGTCCAGATTGCCCACTGGTGCGTCGTCAATGTCCTGTCGTCTTTGAAGCTGTCCTTGTCGCCGAGAGGTGTTGTCGGGATGTATGGAATTCCGGGGTCAAGCTCGCTGACAAGCCGAGAGAGAAGTTTGTGAAAGATTGCTTTGCCGTAAAATTTTCTTCCCTTTCCCATCTCATTTTTATAGTGCATTCGGTCGATTTCGTTGTTTCCGCACCAGAGGGTAAGGCAGGGATGGTTTCTGAGCCTTTTTATTATTGAGGCGGCTTCGTTTTCGATATCTTTTAGGAACCATCGTCTGTCGGGATAATAAGCGCAGGCGAACATAAAGTCCTGCCAGACCATAATGCCGAGCTTATCGCAGAGCTGGTAGAATTTTTCCGTTTCGTAATACCCGCCGCCCCAGACCCTGAGCATATTAATGTTTGCTGCAGCGGCGGCAGACAAAAGTTGCTCATAATCGCCATCTGTCACTGAGCCGGCAAAAAGTGTGGGCGGGACCCAGTTGGCACCTTTGACATAGACGGGCAGACCATTTATTTCGAACTGAAATTTTCGCTCTCTTTCAGAGCAGATAAGTTTTACGACTCTTATGCCGAAGGCCCTCTGATGACTGTCGATTGTGTCACCGCTGCAGAGCAGCTCTGTATTCATTTTGTAGAGGTCGGGCTCTCCATAGCCGGCAGGTGACCAGAGTTTTGGGTTATCGATTCGAATAACGGTTGAGTGAAAATCTTCGCCGGGCTCGAAATTGAGGATTTGCTCGATTTTTTGTTTGTCGTCAGAGATGCTAAGTTTGCAGGAGAAATCTTCGCTTGAGATTGTATCGAGTTTTATTGCGATTTTTATGTCAGCGAATTCTTTGCTGCAGTCGATAGTTGTGATATGGATGTCATCTATACGAGCTTTTTTGAAAGCTTCGAGTCTGACGGGCTGCCAGATGCCGCAGCCGGCAAGGGACGGGCAGAAGTCCCAGCCGAACTGGTACTGGGCCTTTCTGATATAGACGCGGTGGGGATTTATGAAGTCGGTTTCCTTAAATGCGGTGTAGCGGTTCATTAAATTTTTGGCGTGCTCGGTAGCGGCCTCGAATTTGACGAGCAGGGCGTTGGCTTTTGCTTTTAAAAGTTTTGTAACGTCAAACCTGTAGGGAATGAACATATTTGATGTTTTTGCGATGAGCTTTTCGTTGAGCCAGATGTTCGTTACGGTATCGAGGCCGTCAAAGACAAGCTCGATTTTGTCGGCCTGCAGAATCTCGTCGGGGACATCGAAGATTTTTCGATAGACCCAGGGCTTTTCGCTTATGCCGGTAAAATTCTCGGGATTGGCGTAAAGCTCAGCCTCATCTATTAGGCCGGCCTGGATTAAGCTGTTGAAGATTGAACTGGGGACGATGCAGTCGTGCCAGCCGCTTCTCTCGAGCTCGCGCATTCTGCGGGCTGAGACGGGGAATTCCTTGAATTGCCATTCGCCTCTTAAATCCAAAGCTCGTTTGGACATCGACCTTGTTCTCCAAAAAACAACCAATCGTTAGATTATATTTTAGCCGGCGTCTCTTACAACAAAATTTACAAAAGAAATTCGTACACCACGAAGACGCTGAGACTCTAAGAAATAAGTGCACAAGTCACACGTCAAAAGTCAGAGGAAAAAGAGAAAAATCTCTTGAAATAAACTGTTGTGGGGTTGTCGGTTTTGTGTATAATGGCTGGATATGAAAAAGTCGCTCGCACATCTGCCGAATACGTCCAAAAACTGCACGAAGTGACAGAAAAGATTTGCGTGGCGAAAATAGAAAGCTTTGTTACTTGGAATACTTAACTGATTGCTTCAAATAAAGGAGTGAATAATGATTATTAAATCAAACGGGATCGAATTTGAACCATTAAGCTGGAATTTTGTCTGTGATGGAATGTGGGGGCATATATACTTTCTTGTTTCCAAAGGCACATTTGAACCTGGGACTAATAACGGGGCATATGCCTTGCAGGATGTTCCGGCCTCAACAATTTCAGAGCTTGACTATGCTGGGGATTTAGACTGGGACAAATACCAATTAGTCCATGCAGCCACCCCCTGTATGACTATTGGAGAAAAAGGTGATGGTGATAATTGTGAAAATTACAAACTTGAGGATATTCTACGAGCTGCCGCTGATTTCATTTGCGATAACCTTTAAGGGCTAATTGGCCGGGTATTGTATGTAACTTGTTTGCACATGCGAAATCGTTCAATAAACCCAATGCCGGGAGGGACGAAAGAAAGTAATTTATTGTAACGCAAGAGATGGGATGGGTATTGAAGAAGCAGCGTGAGCTTTTACTGATTGTATAATAATTGTTAGGTCATCATTATGTTTATAAGTGATCCCTCAAAGCTTTGGCTAGGCATAGGTCGAACTCTTTGGCAATTGCAGGCTCTTGAGTTTGCTCTTGGCCACTATCTCGTTCTGACCCAAGTTGTGCCTGGCGATAAAGACGAGGCATATCACCAATTAGATAAGTCATTCAAGGTTACTCTTGGGCGGCTCGTAGTTAAGCTGAAAGAAAGCGTCCCTGTTCATCCTGAAATCGAGGGTAGGCTAAAATATCTCACGGACGAAAGAAACTGGCTCGTGCATAGAATCTACCGTCTGCACCATACTGACATTCATGATATTCAGCGTTTCACCAAATTGTTGGATCGAATAAACATTCTTGGCAACGAGGCCATAAACCTCGCTAAAGAATTTGGTTCTCTCTGTATGCAATGGTGCCTCGCAAATGGAGTAAAAGAAGAAGATATTGATACAGAAATTGACCGTCGTCTGAAGGAAAGGTGGAATACCTAACAAGTGGCTCCAGCCGAGTAGGATGTGCAATTTATTTGCACACGCGGAATCTGGAGTTAAGGCCAATTAATAAAAAAAGGCAAAACAATGACCGAGGAAAAAAACATCAAGTCAGAACCAAAAGACGAACATTACGGCAGACTGATAGAATGCTCGAAAAAGGGGCCGAAGGGGATAGCCGAATGGAACAAGTGGCGAAACAGAAATCCGCTTGAGGAGATATGGCTGCAAGGGGCCTCCCTCTCGGGATTCAATCTGCAGGGGGCTAAACTTTGGGCTGCAAATCTCCAAGAGGCTAAACTTGAGTGCGCCAAACTTCAAGGTGCTGACCTCTTGAGTGCCAATCTGCAAGGAGTTAACCTCCGGTGCGCTGAAATGCAAGGGGCTATACTCAAGGTAGCTATTGTGAACGGCTCTACAACTTTTTTGTATTGTGAGATCGATGAAAATACAGACTTTCGCCACGTGGCTCTGGAGAATACGCGTATTGATTCCGGCACAAAATATCTCTTAAAATACAATATCAGGCGAATGAACTGGCAGGATTGGTATAAAGGACATCGGTTTTTGCAATGGCCGGTAAAACTGTTCTGGCCAATAAGCAATTATGGGATAAGCACGCTGCGAATCATGTTCACTTTTCTTGTTTTGGCAATAGCATTTACGTTTGTCTATTCATTGTGGCCTCGTTGTGTAATGGTTAATAGCGCAGTGGGGGATATTCGGGGATTTGTGCATGCCTTATATTTTTCAGTTGTTACAATGACAACATTAGGATTTGGTGATATAGCCGCTAATCCTGACAGTTGGCCGGGACAGGTTGTCTTGATGGTTCAAGTCATTTTTGGTTATGTGTTATTAGGTGCGCTGGTAACAAGGCTTGCAGTTTTATTTACTGCCGATGGCCCTGCCGGTAGTTTCACACCGATGGACAAAGAAACAAAAGAATTATTAGCGAAATTGAAAGAAGATAAGGAAAAGGCAAGGTGATATTATGGCAGGTAAATTAAAGGAGTCCGGCCATATAATATCAAATCAGTGTAAATCTGTGTTCAACCCGTGAGATAATTTCATATCTCACGGGTTTAATCCGTGTCTAAAAATTCTCTGTGGCCTCCCTTCGACTTTGCTCAGGGCAGGCTGTGAGCTCTGTGGCTAAATTTTATTCGTGTCTTTTCGTGTTTAAATTACTCATACACTGATACACCGATAAACCCATATACTGATACACCCATAAACCCATATACCGATACACCCATATACCCATATACCCATAAACTGATATACTCATTTTCTTTGCGGCAAAAAAAATTTCTTTTTTGG
>CAZMQF010000164.1:0-5430 GCA_964568365.1 uncultured Pirellulales bacterium
CACTCGATTCAACAATTGCCAATGAGCTGGTTATAGAGAATTTGTTAAAGGCTTACTTTTATCCCGAAGACAAGATTGAGCTTCGCAATGTGTTGAAACGTGAAATTGTCAGTAGTCTTGATTATGATAGCTGGCCCTGGTGGTTTATAGGGCCGGATGAGCTGAACTACCAGGACAAGCGTGAGGAATTGCTCAGAGAGTATGATAAGTTTATCGGCACGCGCCCGGAGAGCAGGCGCATGCCGATTGCTCTTTATTATGAGGCTATTCTTCAGGAATACAGTCCTGACATAAAGCATCTTGAACAAACCGAAGAGCTTCGTTTTTATAGTGACTATCCACATGAGCGGGCGAGAGGTATATGGCATAGGTTATACAGGGATTTTTCGCAAAGTCCGGAATCGCTCGAAGCACGTTGGCGGATAGCCAAGCACTGGGCAGGACTTGGCAGATTTTCTCGTGCGGATAGTCTTCTTGCCGAGGCTGAAATTATGCTCGGTGAGCTGTTACCGGGTTTTGAAAAGAACGGCCAGACGAACGATAATTTGTTTAGCCCTTTCCAACCGCCGGCCAAATCCGCAATGATGGAATTTAAGCTGAAGGAGCTTCAGGGCCGGCTGAGTCAGCTTCGCAGCTTAATCAGTTCGCAGAATCATATTGATGAGCCGGATTCAGAAAAACGGCTGGCTAAGTTTGTTATGCTCAATCCTCACAGCAGTCAGTTTGTCTGGGAGCTCGCCGAGCTTCTCAGACAGATGGGCGAAAAAGATGCTCTTCGTGATAATGTTTTACTGGCTCAGACTATGCTGATAGCCGACGAGCAGCTTCGGGCAGAAAAACTGGCTGAGCTTCATGAGAAGTATCTAAATACCGATGGTGGGATGGTGGCGCTTTATGAGTTCGGACTTTTGAAAAAAAGTTTATGGTCTCAGCAGGAGACTAATTCGGAACAGAAAACAAAGCTGCTCGGTGAGGCAAGAGACGTCCTTACAAAATTTATCAGTCTGTATCCCGACAGCATCTATGCCGAGCAGGTAGAAAAGATACTCTCAGGCCTGCCAAAGGTCGAGTAGATTTTGAGCAGCTTAATTATCATTTTCTTAATACACAAAAAAAGCAATCAAGGCTGCATAGGCCTGGTAAGTTGTTTTCGTCGGTTTTTTTGTTATAAGTTTGTTTAACTATTAGTTTCACAGGGAGAAAGTGTGGGGAAGTTAAGGAATGATAGAGACAAAGCGATATTTTAAGGCTGGTTAATAAAAGTGGAAGACGGAGCAGTGAAATTCAGGATTGTCAGTCCACATACAGATGAGGAATTCGAGAAATATTACGATTTGCGGTGGCAGATACTGCGAAAGCCGTGGGGACGGCCTAAAGGAAGTGAGAAAGATGAACTGGAAAATAAAAGCTTTCATATTATGGTTCTCGCAGGTGACAGGGTAATCGGAGTCGGCAGGGGACACTTTAACACCGGTAGCCGGTACCAGATAAGATATATGGCAGTTGATGAAAATTGGCGGCGCAAAGGCGTGGGGACAGTGATATTGAGCAGATTACAGGAGCAGGCAGCCAGAGGCGGTGCCGGACAAATTGTGCTGAACGCAAGAGAGAGTGCAGTTAAATTTTACGAGAAACGCGGCTTCAAGATAATTGAGCAGGCGCATACCCTGTTTGGGTGTATAAAGCATTTTAAGATGATAAAAGAGCTTTGCTGCGAAGATGTTGTCGGCCCAAACCAATAATACGCGGACAGTTCTTTGCAGAGGCTGTGTTTGAATTTGGCATTGATTTTTTTTGTAACTTACGCTAAAATATTATATTAGACAATTACATATGGTACAGAGAGGCTGGACGGGTGATTCCGGTTGTCTCCAAACGGCGGTTAGGGATTTCAAGATATAGATTTTTCGTTGTTGGAGAACGACTTTTTTATTAATGAGTTAGTTAGTTTTCACAGCAGTTTGAGCCGGGCTTTGAGAAAATGAGTGTCAATCAAAAATTTTGGGAAAGAGGCAAGAAGATTTTGCTGATAGGCGATGTTGAGAGGGCTTTTCCGAGCAGCATTGCAGACAGTAGAGTAGGCCTCGAATATCATTACGATGTGACTTCGGGTATAAAGGCAGCCGAACAGGAGGAGTATCAGGCGATAGGCGTGGTGATGACAGGAACAGCAGAATTGAATTCTGCGCTGCAAGCTTTAAGGAAAGCCAATCCCACAGCGAGAATTATTCTTCTGGCTCAGATGTATGAAGAGCCGCAGGCGATGCAGCTTGTTAATTCCGGGCGGAACGGGGCTGCGATGGCGGATGAGTATTTGATTTGTCCGGTTTGCGCAGAAGAGTTTTATTCATTCGTTTTGTCATCTGAGAGCCGAGCCGCCGAATCGGCGAAGAAGTCTGCAGGTTATGATTTGGCTAAGGACAGGAAGATTAAGATTCTTGAGGAACTTGCCATTACCGATGAGCTGACAGGTCTTAAAAATCGCAGGTATGTGTGGGAGTTTTGCATGCAGATTATCGAATATGCGAGGCAGAGGGGCGGCAGGGTGACAATTCTAATGTTTGACCTTGATGACTTCAAGCAATACAACGATATTTTTGGTCATTCGGCGGGAGACGAGATTTTAAGGCAGGTTGCTGTTCTGTTGAATCGCTGCAGCCGGTCACACGATATTGTCGGCAGAATCGGCGGGGATGAATTTGTGGTGATTTTCTGGGATGACCCGAAAATAATTTCGGCTCAGATAGAGTCTGAAAGACGTTCATTGCAGAAAGAGCATCCGAGGGAAGCGATTTTTATAGCGAGGCGACTCCAAAGAGAGCTGAAAAAGGCGGAGCTGCCTCTTCTTGGTCCTGAAGGCAGGGGGGTTTTGACAATAAGTGGAGGTCTTGCGAGTTTTCCGCGTGACGGCTCGACTGCGGAGCGTCTTTTTGCACAGGCCGACAAGGCTTTGCTCGAAGCTAAGAAAAGCGGCAAAAACAGGATTTATATAGTCGGCGGCACTCAGAACGATATTGCTAATATAGAATAGAATTTTAAGCAGACGTTAAGTTCTGTTTATACAAAACTATGATTTATTTTCTAAGACGACAGTTTCCGTTGGGCCTATGAGTTTGTATTTTATTCCCCGCCAGCAGATGGTTCTTCCGAATGCTGAGGCTATAATTAAAACAAGCATAAGCAGTGACCATATCCAGAAGCCGAGAATATCAGCGGCGGCAGCGAGCTTCATCTTCGGCTGTTCATCTTTCAGTAATTTACTAATCATTCGCTGCCTGAGTATTGCTCTGATAAGCTGACCTGCGAAAAATATGAGCGGGACAGCGACAAAAAGTCCAAGATATACACTTTGCCTGCTGTAAGCATGTATGGCCAGAAGCAATCCTGCCCACAGCCCGAGTATGGAATAGAGATTGCTGAACAGTGCAAAGAGCCATACCCTTGATGCGCTTATGCGTGTTATCAAAAATTGCCTTCTGCCGAATTCGAACAGCTGCGGCCAGCTGACGGATTCGTAAGAGGCAACGAGGCAGGCAGGTACGTAAGCTATTTTCAAACCGGCCTTTTTAACGGCGTATGTCAGGGAAAGGTCGTCGCTGACAGTCTTTGCCCATATTTTATCGAGTCCGGTTTTGCGGAAGTTATCAACGCTGATAGCCATAGAGCCGCCCCAGGCCTGATTGAAGGGGGTGTTGCCGAGCAGCTGAGCAACCTTTGCGTTCAGTGCTGAAAGGGCAAGGGAGGCCAGGTTGTTTTTTGTGGGGACGAACCAGCGGTAACCGCTGGAAGCACCGTATTTTTTATTGTGAAGCGGATAGACGATTTGGCTAAGCCAGTCTTTGCGAATGCAGGTGTCAGAATCCACAAAGCCCATTACCTCGATATCATCAGTGATTTTACTGTAGCAGCAAAGCAGGTTGTGAAGTTTCTGGCCGCAGGACTGACTTTTACCTGCGACGAATATCTGTACGTCGCTTGCCTTTGTGGAAGTGGCAAGTTCTTTTTTTAATTGGCTCAGTTTGTTGTAGGCAGGGTCATCTTTGTCGGCTACAACAAACCACAGCAAAAAGTCTTCGTAATCCTGATTAAAAAATGAGGCAATGTTTTTTTCAAATGCTGAATCGACACCTTTGCAAGGGACAATCATTACGGTTTTCGGCCGATACCAGCCGCGGTCTATTTTGTATTTTTTCAGCACATAGCGATAGTTGCGATACATCTGTACGAGAAAGAATAACTGTGTTGCGATTGCTAATATTGCTATGTAAAAGTACCACTGCATATTTTAACTCACGTTTTTAATGTTTGCCTTAACGGTTTAAGGCAGTTTTAACATTGAGCGGTTATGTTTGTCAAGAAATAGAAGCGAGCGGCACGATTGAGTCTGTGAGCTGCTGTATTGTGTATGATTTTGACAGGTTTATCGGCAGCAGGCAGCCATGATTATGGTCGGATGCTATAATAATCAGGTTATTGCCTGCCAGGCTGAAACCGGCCTGCTGTCTTTGATGACCGAGGATGAAGATATCGACATCGAGCATTTCTGCCATTTTGTCGAGAGTCTGCTGGCTGTGCCTTCTGCCCCAGGTCAAAAAATAAGCCGAGCCCGGCATAGCGGTATCCTCAAATTTAAGTTCCCTGAAGAAAATGCCTTTGTCAAAGCTGTCCAGATACCTGTCTGCCGGCAGGGAGTGTGACAGCCAGATTCTGTTCGGGCATTGTACTGCCAACGGCTGGGAGAAGAAAAATTGAGTTATGGCTGTTTTGATATCGTGGCTGTTTTCCTGAAATTCCCGGTCGATGGCCAACCTCATCGAGCGATTCATTTCTTTGCCGTTTTTAATGACCTGGCCGTTATTTATGAACGTTGTATCGTGGTTTGCCATAATGATATGAACCTGGTCCGGAAATCTGAGTTTGTGTTCTACAGCGTCAAAAAGCAGCTTATACGATAAACAGCCGCCTTCTTCGTCCACGGGGCCGCCATGTATGATTTCCTGCAGCAGCAGATGTCTGTTTGGATTGTTCTGCAGGTCTGCAAACCTGATAATTTTTTCAAAATTGTGCTGATGACCGTGTATGTCACCTGTTGCAACCAGCTCGGCATCGGGTGGCAAAAGGACTAAGTTTGCCTGCCTGTATTTGTCGGCGTAACTGGCATCGGCGCCTTTTTTGAGCAAGCTGATTGTATTTTCAAACATTTTTCAGCGGTAAATCAAAAAGTATAATGTTGGTGAGGTTTTGTTCATACGTTATCAACTTTGTTCATTCTGTTGTTTTTCCTTGGAATTTTTGTTTTTCAGGCTGCCCCCTAATATGCCGTGAATTAGCATATCAAGCCTTGATATCGTTTCCATCATGTTACGGGGTCTTTGCAGGGGGTCTTCTTTTACACAGTCCATTACAAGGTTCGAGATGGGCTCCGATATC
>CAZMQF010000165.1:0-5392 GCA_964568365.1 uncultured Pirellulales bacterium
CGAATTTCACTCCTCTGTCGTGGTCGAAATCATTTATGGCGTCTCGAAGCCCGAAGTTGCCCGCGCTGATAAGGTCATCAATATCGACCTTGTTGGGTAGTTTGCTGTACAAGCGCTCCGCTGTGTACTTGACTATGTATCTGTATTTTTCAATTAAAAGATTGCGATAACAATCGTCATGTGTTTTGAGAAATTTTTCCCATATCTTCTTGATGTCAAGCTCACTTTTAGCAGCTTTTTCCTTTTCCTTGGTTTTCATTAAATTTCCTCCATGATTTTCAACGAGTGGCTGTGCGGATGTTCAGGTCCGATAAACGCGTATCTTTGCTTTATTGTTTTTTTCATAATCGCAGCAGCCATAAAGTAACCTTCATTTGTTATTTATCGTTTTTTTGCTTTACAACTTTAGTACAACCTGAAATTACATTAATAAAAGTTTCCTGGCATTCATTTAGAGCCTGTTTTTTCTTATCTGCCTAATCTTGTCTCTAATCGTCCTTGACGAAGCTTATTCTGCAGATTACCGCTTAATTTATCGTCAGTCTTAACTGCCTTTCTATGAAATCACCGCCTTTTATTTCTCCGCAGCTACTCAACGATTGGAATCATCTGTTGTTTATACTTGAGAAGCTCAGCCGCAAGTCTTTGGTTGATTGAATTTTCCAGCAGCTTGTTTATTTGAAGCTCGAGGTATTCCTCTTTTTTCTCTTTGAAAAGTCTTTCTGCGGATTTGTCCTCGACCGCTTCTACCTCGAAGCTGCCGTCGATGCCGAATTTGATATTTTTGGTATCGGAAAGAACAAGACGTCTGTTTTTTATATGTTCCTCGATCGCAGCCCCAAGAAGCCCTGAAAACTCGTCAACAGCCAGGTCTTTGGGAACGAAACCGCATTTGTGAATGTTGTTTATGTTTTCAGTGAGGATTTTCTGGCGCGTATTTGTGAATTCGATAATTTTAACGAGAACTTCGCAGATGTTATCGCTTACTAATTGTTTAAGTTTCATTTTTAATCCTTCCCTGGATTTTCCTGAACTAGAACTTCCCCGGACGTCTTAATTTTGCCCTCGTTTTTTGCCCTTCTGTGGCTCTTCGTCTAACATCCGTTTTATTTCAGTAAGGGTTTTTGTCCTTTTCAGTTCTGTAATTGTTAACAGCCTGTCAAAAACTGATTCATCATACAGTCGATGTCCGCCCTCAGTCCATTGAGCCTCGCGGATAAGCCCCATTATTGTGTAGTTATGAATAGTCTGACGGGAAAAGGGCGTGTACCTGACAAGCTCGCCGATTCGGTAAAGTTTCGCTGGGACCTGAAAACCTTGCTCTTTGGTTTTGAGACGCATTGCTATTGTCCTTTTACAAACGCTTTTTTTATCGGCTGCATTTCATACAATTACCCTTGATATCGAATTGCTCTGCACAAAACCTTGGCATTGCGAGCAGCATTGCGACGAAGCAATTCGGCTTTCGATTTTAGGTTGTCTCGCCCCGGTGAAGCGGGGCTCGCAATGGCGCAAGCTATCCCGGCGATGGCGAGAAAATCCCTTTTCTGCAAAGAAGTACCAAATTTCATCTGATTTCCTTTAGTATCAAGTTCCATTCAAATGTTGCTGGTATCAAATTTCGCCTGATTGCCACCCCTTTCAAAGCTCAATCAGCAACCCTGTCCCCGGTACTATCTCTAAATAATATATTTTACGTTTTATAAAATGTAAAGTACCTTGAAGCCCCTGTCAACTTTTATTCTTTTTTTTTGAAAAAATTTTTATCTGCTGAAATATTTGTTAAATTTTGGATAAAAGCAGTATCGCAGGTTAAAAACTGCCGTTCAGCGGCCTGAAGTTATAGGCCGATTATTTTCGGACGTTGGTAAATAATGTGCTTTAGGCTGATGGAATAAGATAGAAGGTTTGAAAAATGTTGCAGGATAGAGAAAATAATGAAAATTCTGCTAAAACTACGGATACTTGCATATCACTGATTGACAAAATCACGCCTTTGGCCCAGCAGGTTAACTGCCTGGATATCGAAAAAATAGCCTATGTCTGTGTCCATAAAATCCCGCAGTTGGTCGGAGCAAGATTCGCCTCGCTGTATATACTTGATGAAAAGGGCGGAATCTTACATCTGCAAAAATATAACCATCCGTATCTTTTGAACAAAATAGTGTCTCTCAGTCAGAATCCACCTTCTCCTATGGTAATGACCGTGCTCAGTAAAGAGCTAATTATGATTGGCAATATTGATACACATAAAACGCCTGAGATAAAAAAGTCGCAGCGCGCTCATATGGAAAATTATAAAACAAAAAATTGTGCCATCGTTCCGCTTATCTGTCACGATAAGGTAGTGGGGGTCCTTAACATTGCTGACAAAATGAGCGGAGACAATTTCACTTCAGGTGATGTTGCGCTCTTAAAGCTGTTTAGCCAGCTCGTCGGCTCTTCTATTGGTAATATTAAAATGTTTGAGAAAATACAGTATCAGGCTACGACTGATGGTTTGACCGGACTGGCAAATCATAAGATGTTTTATGGTGTTTTGGAAAAGGAGCTCTGGAGAGCCAGGAGATATGGCGGTAAAGTAACACTCATTATGGTGGATATTGATAACCTCAAGAAAATTAACGACACCTACGGTCATCGTGTTGGCGATAAGGTAATAAAAAAGGTTAGCAAAAGGATAAAAGAGTGTATTCGGCAAACTGACACGCCTGCTCGGTACGGCGGAGACGAATTTGCCGTTGTTTTACCCAACACTTCGGTTTCGGATGCCCTCATCGTTGCCGAACGTATGGTTGATATGGTTGCAAGCTCGCTCATTATCTGGAGAGGAGAGAAGATAGAACCGTCTATTAGTGTTGGACTTGGCGAGTATGATGCAAACACTAATCCTGAAGACGTTACGAGCCGTTCGGACCAGGCGCTCTATGTTGCCAAGCAGGCCGGTAAAAGTACTGTTCGTGTTTACGAGCATTCTTCAAAAATCTAATTGCTCTGTAAAAAACACTCCCTTGTCATTCCCACTATGTCATTCCGCATTTGATGCGGAATCCAATACAAAAATCCTTTAGCCCCCAACCCTGTGGTGGGGGTATGTTTTTTGGTTTGTTCCACAACTAAAAACTAAACACTCAAACCTTAAAACTTGATGTTACCTGTGGGCAGGGAAATATTTTTAATTAACATCTTTTTTTTAAAAAAACATAAATTTTTTTGGCTTCCCAAAATAAAATCCCTCGGGCAAAATTCTTCATTATCGGGGTTAAATTCGCTAATCTAAGCTGAGTAGGCGGTATAGTTAAAAAGCTTAACTCTATCGTAGAGGAAAAATAAAAAAGGTAGAAAATCTCTTATCAATCCTTTAATATTACCTGTTTTAAAGCAACCGAAAAAACACATAGACAGGGACTTTAAGAAAGATTCAAGCTTTTAAGTTCGGGATGACGATTGCTCTATTAGCCGGAAAAAAAGCGGCTCTTAACAATGGCCAAATTAGGCTTTAATTAGTTTGAACTTATACTGCCGACTTTCGACAAAAAACCCACAAGGCTGAGCGAAATAAAGGCAATGTGAGCAATAGCTAAAATTAAAAAAGGAAAGAGTCGCATCGAGTTTTGGGAGAGCTTTAATGCTCTCCCTTTTTTATTACCCTGCAGAATTTTGCTGATGAAATGACACTATCGACGCCATTCGGCCTTGCGAACCATAAGCGGAGGCATATATCGAAAACTTACAGGCCGGTTCTTTGTGCCGCTCCAGTTCTTATCGCTCGGATACCAGCGGATTTCGAACAGAGCAGGTTTCGTAAATAACTTATTTCTCTTAAATTTGCCTGCTGTCTTAAGCATCTTAAAACCTTGTTAAAGCAAACGTTAAGCTGCATTTTTTATCGTCCGATTCTGACACCCACTTTTGCAAATTGTCGGTTTAACTTGTTTTTTTATCGCTGACCTCCGTCCTCTGTCTTCAGCCTCTTATTGAGTGTTGGGCGTTCGTATCTCTGCCCTCCGTTCTCCGCCCTCCGTCTCTCTCATCGAGTATCCAGAATCGGGTATCGAGCATCTTATGTTCTGATTTCCCCTTGCTGAAGATTGACCGGTATATTTCGCTCAGCAAGGTATTCTTTCATTTCTCTTATAGTATATTTGCCGAAATGTGCTATTGACGCAACGAGGACGGCGTCCGCGCCTCCTTCGACGATTGCCTCATAAAGGTGCTCCAGACTGCCCGCTCCGCCGGAGGCGATTACAGGCAGGCTCACCGCCTTGGATATCGCTTTTGTCATTGGTATATCGTAGCCGGCCTGCGTGCCGTCCGCATCCATACTTGTTGGAAGAATCGCCCCTGCCCCCAGGTTTTCAACTTTTTTGGCCCATTCGACCGCGTCAATTCCCGTGCCTTTGGTACCGCCTGCGACCATAACCTCAAACCCGGATGCTGATTTCGCATTCTTGCGAGTATCTATTGCTATGGTTATCTTTTCACTGCCGAACTCCTTGCTCGCCTCACTTACAAGCTGCGGATTTTTTACCGCCGCTGTATTGATGGAGACCTTCGATGCCCCTAAGCCGAGCAGCTCTTCTATCCCTTTTGTTTCTTTGATACCACCGCCTACGGTAAGGGGGATTCTTGACGAGATTGATTCCGCTGTTCTTTTGACCGCATCTAACAGTGTTTTTCTGTTTTCGAGAGTTGCCGTGATATCGAGAAATACAATCTCGTCCGCGCCTGCTGCGCTGTAAGCTGCTGCGTTCTCTGCCGGGTCGCCCACATCTTTAAGCTGCACAAAGTTAATACCTTTAACCAATCTGCCGTTTTTTACATCAAGGCAGGGAATGATTCTTCTATAATCCATTTTCTCTCACCTCTCGTAATTTATGAAAAATGCTTTGTTTTTTAATTTGTTTAAACAGACGGTAAGAGTACTTTCTCTCTGCAAACAAGTAAAGAAAGATTGAAAAAATTGGGGGAAACAAAGCCAATTTCGTAAAAAACGAACCCAATTTTGAGCTAAAATTGGGTTCGTTTTGGGTTCGTTTGGCTTTGTTTTTTGGGCAGCAAAATCCGTAGAAAACGTCATATCCTCTTTTATTATAAGCACTTGTGTTCATTTGAGAGTTTTTAAGATTGGCTTTGTTTTGCATATTTTTGTTTTTATTGCGCGCTACCCTCGTCGCAAGCAACGAGGCTAAGCTACCCCGCCAACAAGTGGCGGGGCTAAACGACGTTGCGCTCAGGATTTGTAAATTGTTGGACATTTGTTAGTCCTTAGCATTAGTTAATTAGTTAATTAGTGATTGGTTCTCGATTCTTGATTCTAGATGCTCGATACTCGTTGACATTTGTTAGTCCTTATTACATAAAACTTTATGAATAAATTTTACTTGAACTG
>CAZMQF010000166.1:0-5364 GCA_964568365.1 uncultured Pirellulales bacterium
GCGATTAAAGCAAAAACCTTTGCGAGTATTGCCTTCGCGAATCTCTTGCGTATAAAAGCCGGCCTTCTTTATGCCCTTCAAATTCTCCAAAACTTTGATTATTGCTGTTGTTTTTCCGCAGCCAGGCAGACCTGTAAGTAATATTTTCACCGATTTTAGTGACATAATTAACTTTGCCGGAAGATATAAAATGTTTTACTTCGGTCTTTTGTTTTTAACAAAGCTATTGATTTTGGATAAGGTTAAGGTGTTCAGTATATCAGTCCTTGTTGCCCATCCTCGTCCTGCTGTTGCCACACCATATTCCATTAACCAAAGACCTTCAGCATTATGAGCATCTGTTCCGATTGTAAGTTTCACTCCGGCTTCAATGGCCATTTTGCAGTGAATATCTTTTAAGTCCAGCCGCCAGGGATTTGCGTTTACTTCAAGTGCTGTTCCCGTCTCAGCCGCATGTTTGATTACTGCAGCGATGTCGATATCCATCGGCTCCCTCTGACCTAACAGCCGGCCGGTCGGATGGGCAATGCAGTTTATATACGGATTGTCCATCGCTTTTAATGTGCGGGTGGTTACTTTTTCTCTTGAGCTGCTCATGCCGGAATGTATCGATGCCGTTACAAAGTCCAGGTCGGCTAACAATTTATCGTCGAAATCAATCGAGCTGTCAGCAAGAATGTCAACCTCTGAACCTGCCAGAATCCTGATACCTTTTATTTTCTCATTGAGCTTGCGTATTTGTTTGATTTGTCCTGCGAGTCTTTTTGCAGACAAGCCGTTAGCAATCGCTGATGATTTAGAGTGGTCGGTAATGCAGATATATTTATATCCTAACTGCCTCGCGGCTTCTGCCATTTCCGATATGCTGCAGTCGCCGTCGGAAGCGTTTGTATGCACGTGCAGGTCGCCTTTTATATCTTTAAGCTGCACTAATTTTGGCAGACAATGATTCTGTGCAGCCTCTATTTCACCTCTGTCTTCTCGCAGCAGCGGGTCAATATAATCAAGACCCAGCCTTTCGTATATCTCTTCCTCACTGCTTCCTGCAATCATCTTATCTTTTTTGTCGAATAAGCCGTATTCATTCAGCTTGAGTTTTGCCTTTACAGCAATCTCTCTCAATCGCACATTATGTTGTTTTGAGCCGGTAAAATATTGTGCCGCTGCGCCGAAGCTTTCTTTTGGCACTACCCGCACATCAACGTGTACCGGACAGGCCTCCGCCTGTACAATCGCAGAGCCTTTTGTTGGTCCAGCCGCAATTACCTCCCGTACGAACTCTGCACCTGTAAAGGCCTGTATGATTGCTTTGCCGTTTTTAGCTGCAACGAGTATATCAACATCTCCGATTGTCTCAGCCCTTCGTCGAACCGAGCCTGCAGGCTGTATCTTTTTAATTCCGGAAAGCCTTTCGAGAAATTCGGCGACCAGCTCTGCCGCTTCCAGCGCCTCATCAAGCAGAATCCGTCCCGTTGACTTTTCGAGAAATTCGATTCCTTTTGCAATAGCTGCCGCTTTTTTCTCGCCGAAGCCGGGCAATTCGGGTACTAAATTCTTCGCAAGAACCCTGTTTAAATCTTTGATTGATTTGACATTTAAGTTTTCATATAACGCTTTTACGCCCTTAGGGCCCATACCGGGGATTTTTAGTAGTTCGAGCAGTTTGGATGGTATCTTTTTTAAAAGCTGCTGGTGTGCTGTTATTGTGCCTGTTTGTACAAATTCTTCGATTTTTGCCAGGCTTGATTTGCCGATACCCGGCGTTTTTGCAAGTTTGCCTGTCGAAAGCATCTCTTCTACATCGGTCGGCATATCTCCTATAAGACGTGCAACTTTCCTGTAGCTGTTGATGCGAAAGCGGTCTTCGGCGAGGATTTCCATAATATCCGCCATCTGGTCAAAAAGCTTACTTAATGCGGCATTTTTCATACACAAGATTATAGCTAAACGGTGGCTATAATTGCAATGGATTTCGTTTTTCGCTGCGGCGTGTATTAAAAAAGCAACGACCTTGTTTATAAAAAGCAACGGTCTTTTAAGGGCTTTTTGTTTATATTGTTATATTCACGCCTTGTTTTTTTGATAAGTGTTTGCGTTGTTTTTCGGCAACGTACAGGCGTAACCAATAAAATCCCCTTATTTTGAAAAGGTTCAAAGTCGTTGCCGGGCAGGTCTATGGATGGCTTTTAACAGCCTTTGTGGTTGTCGTTAAAATAATTTTGCCCACCAACTAATATTGTACTGTATGGGTATGGTTTTTGCATATTATAAAAGTTTGTCAGCAGAAAGGGATTTGGAAGGATTTTTTGGTGATGAATATACAAGCCGAAATAGATTATTGATGCATAGTATGTTAAGTTGCGGGCAGGGTAATGAATAAAACGAAGCTGAAAAATGAGTTGAAAGAATTGGCCAGGGAGTTTGGCCGGCCGGCCAGCACCGAGCGTAATAGGCTGCAAAGCTTAGCCAAAGATGCGAAAACCAACCAAAAGAGTCTGCGAGAAACTGTTGATGGCCTGCGTGAGTCATTGGACTATCTGCGCGTGTGCATTAAGTACCAGGCCTTCGACCTTGAGGCGACCCGTAGAGAGAACGAGTATCTCAAAAGGCTGCTCGAAGAAAAAGACATCTGAGTTTGTAGCCGCTTTATAGGCTTATAGTTTTTGGTTGTCAGGCAGGTATTACTGATAAAAACTGCGGTATAGCCGCACATAATATAATAGGCCGGATACTTGCTTAAAAAGTATCCGGCCTTTTTCAACTAATATTAACGAACCCGTGATTATTTCATTTTGTTGCTTAGCATCCGCTGTTGTTGGTACTTAACAAATCGTCGCCCGTGTTCGGCTGGCCATCGGGGCCGAAGCTTCTTATTACAAAGGGTGTTCCGTCTTCAGGCTCCGGCTCGTAGATGAAATCACTTCCCCAGGCGTCTTTTGGAAGTTGTGTGCCGCTGATATAGCCGCCGTCTTGATAATTTTCGACATCAGCAGGTTGTTCAATCAGCGCTTTGAGCCCTTCGGCTCCGGTTGGAAACCGGCCGGTATCCATTTTGAACTCGATGACAGCATTATGCAGCGTCTTGAGAGTTGCCTTCGTGGTGTTGGTAGTTGCCTGCATCTGCTGATTTTGAATCATAATCATCTGTATGGCCTGCATTATCTCCATCAAATGCTGTTTGGGTACTGCAACATCGACGGTGAGTTTGCTTTCGCCGGTATTGGCGGCTATGACGATGTTGCTTGTGGTGTCAAAATCCATTGCGGGCATAGGTATTGGCATTGTCATCATACCCGTCATATCCGGTATCGCTTTGAAAACTCTCAGCAGGTTAAAAGTCATAAGTAAATCTGCGTTTTGTGAACCGGGCAGCAGTGCCGTGGCAGATTTTATTTCGGAGCAGACTTCCTTCGAGCCGGGAGCGGTTACTTCATCAATCAGCTTTTTTATTTGTGAATCGGCGTTGG
The DNA here is from genome assembly GCA_964568365.1 of uncultured Pirellulales bacterium. Lineage (GTDB taxonomy): Bacteria > Planctomycetota > Phycisphaerae > Sedimentisphaerales > Anaerobacaceae > CAYLMG01. The sequence goes on from CAZMQF010000166.1 coordinate 3,468, forward strand.
CCCCCATCGAATAAACGCATAGCTCGTCGACAAGTGCCCATCTTGTCTCAAAGCCTTCGCCGTACATCTTCTCGATCATCTGTGCTTCGGGGGAATTTATGTCGGTTGCCTTTATCGCAAATTTAGCGGAGCCTATTGAAAATCCTTTATAACTATCGACGTCCGGTGTATAAACGCTCGACATATTGAGCCCCATATTTTTATAGAACTCGGTCATTCCTGAGTATTCGAGAAACATCGCACCCTCTTTCATAACCTCATCGAACCTGGTTTTGTCTTTTATTTCGTAGATGGCTTCACCAGCAAATAGCGGTTGGTTTTTTGGGGTTATGGTGAAGGAGCCTGCAAAGTATCCGCTGAAAACATCTGCCCAGTTGGTAAAGTAATTGTTAATCCTGTTTTTTTGCTCTTCTGTGAGGTTTTTTCCGAACATTTTTGTCATAAATTCCATGCTAAGCGTATTGTATTTGCCTGATATTTTGCCGGCCATATTGAACGTTGAGCCGTCTTTAAGGTAACAGAGCAGTTTGTTTTCTGTTTTTGTTGCGGACTCTTCAGTAAAGAGCTCTGCCATAGTTGTCTGCGGCAGGGCAGTGATGGTTTCGCTGATTCTTAAAACATCCGGCTTGGGTGTTAAGGATACTGTTATTGCTTTTGACTGGGCAAGAAAGGCCTTTATTAAATCGAAATATACCTTCATTATTTCTGCAGGATTCTGCATAGAAGGCTGCTGGTCGGCGGGCATCTGCTCCATCGCTTTTTGCATTTCATCGAATGTTTTAGCGAGTTGCGGGCCGAAAGTTTTATTGACAAGCTGCAGGTTACAGTAAGCCCAGAGCGGAGCGTTTGCAGCCTCTGATTTTTGCATCGTATCAAGTGTATCTGCAAGTGATTTGAAGTCGCCGGAAGAGAGTAATTTTTTTTCGGCAATCAGGCTGTTGTAAGTATCGGGTGGTTTTATCGCAGCGAAGCTGCCGACCTGGGTAAGAAAACCGCCTATACCTGTAATTTCGGAAATACCGTTTGGGTCCGGCTCCGAGAGGTTGGTGTTTGAACTGATAAACTCTGAGTAGTCACTGACAGGTGCAAGTATTGTTATGGAGTTTTCGTTCAATTCGTTGCCTTCGACTACGGCAAAGACGGCAAAGCTGCCGGCTGTATTTAGGCCGGTAAGCGCCGGATTTCCCAGCATCTGGGCAAGCTGCATGCGTACCATCATCTGCAGGCCGAGCGGTATGGGTGAGATGCCTGCGAGAAACTGGTCGGTTTGGCTGAGCGTGTAATCGAGATTGTTAATCTGGACGAAGAAAAGTGCATTAGCCGGTGCTGACTTTAGCGGCTCATCACCAGCCTGAATCAGCGGCGTAAAAACTGAGATAATCAGGGCTGCAACGGTGATAACGACGACATTCTTAAATTTTTTTGATATAGTCACTTTTAGTGCCTCCTTAAAATAAATGTTGAAAGGTTATTTCTTATGGGTCTTAAATATTAGCTTTATACCACAAAAGACGGCTGTTATGCAAAAAAGTTACAAAAAATTTTTCCAATAAGCTTATTTTGAAAAGTTTTGGTTGTAAGATTATTGGATTTTTTACCTGTGTTACCGAAAAGATGGTCTTTGTTTTTGACGATAAAAACCATACCTGACTGAAAAATAACGTCCGAGAACGAACATTATTCAGGTTTCTAAAATAAAGAGAAGTAGGTAAACAGAGTGTTTGGAGTTTTATTTTTTGCGGTTTTTCGAAAGTTTTGACAATCGCAGCTTTTGTGATATAATGTAAGATATATGGCGGATTTTTCCGCATTGGTACTTGTGAAAGGTAAGAGATGTTTGAGCGCTTTACAGACCGTGCACGCAAGGTAATGGCGCTGGCTAATCAGGAGGCCCAGC
>CAZMQF010000167.1:0-1620 GCA_964568365.1 uncultured Pirellulales bacterium
AAAAGGAAAAATACCAAGGGTTGGTGGATTGGCTGGTATGAAAATGGCAGAAGAAAAGCAAGGGCCCTGCCAAGCAAAGAACTAGCTGAGCATTTCAAGCAGATCAGATATACTCAATTGAATTCCGACATTTTCACTGGAGTTGTAGCCGCTGATTGGCAACAGATGATTGATGAATACCGGGAAGCTAAGAAAGTACAAGGTGTTACTGAAGGAACGCTTTACGAGATTTCATTGTCCCTAAGGCACTTTGAAAGAATCGCAGAAAAATGCAATTCAAAACAGATTAACCAAAAAGTTATTGACAAATTTATACTCCAAAGAGGTAGCGAAGTAAAACGCCCAACACTTAACAAGGACATCAGGAATTTGAGAACATTCATTAACTGGTGCAGAGAAAAAAGGTATTTGAATGGAAATATAAGAATCAGGGAACTGAAGGAAGATGAAAGACCTGTGAAGTCATTGAATAATGACCAGATAAAGAAATTGCTGGTTGCGGCCGAGAAATACCCCTCAATAAGAATGCGTATATTGCTGGCACTGGGGACAGGATTGAGGCGTGGTGATGTTGAATCATTAAAAATTAGCGATGTTGATTTTGTCAATAATTCTATAACCACGACAAGTAGAAAAACCAGAAAGAGTATGGGGGCCCGTCCTGTGCCGGCAGTGATAATACAAGTATTGAAAGAATACATTAACGGTTCATATTCTGAACAGCAGAAAATATTCAATGATAAGTTTAATTACAAGAGGTGGAAGAACATATGTAAAAAAGCAAATTTGCATGACTTAAAGTACCATGATTTACGCAAAACTTTCGGCTCGGTACTTGCCCAGAATGGCGTGTCGACCGCCGTCACACAGAGATTGCTGGAACACTCATCTCCTATATTAACAAACAAAATCTATACAAATATAGATCCGGTACTCCGTCAATCTGTAAACCAGTTGCCTATAGAGCAATGGTTGCACAAAGCATAAGGAATTTTTTGCGGGGAAAATTATTAGAAGAACCTTCTTCTTGTAAAAGTTCTTGATTTTTACTAAAATGTGTTACTAATATGATTAGAGATTGTTGTGGAATCGAATCGCATGGTTATTTTACTCGCAATATTAAGTCAATCTACTTCTGAAAATGTTAACCGTGCAGCGAAGCTTTTTACTGAATATGGAGATTTCATACGCTCTATAATACATTATAATATAAAAAATAAGGATTTAACTGAAGACATTTACCAAGATTTGTTTATTTATTTTGTTTTCAGACCTATGCCGGCTGATGTGCAAAGTACTAAAGGATTTTTATATAAGGTAATAACAGATAAAGTAAAGGATTCTTTTCGCAGGATAAATAGTTATCAAAGACGATTAAAAACTTATGCTAAAAGAATTGAAGATATCGTCGAAAGTTCACCAGATAAAGAAATCATTGATATGGAAGAATACGAAAAAATGTTTACTTTAATTGAGCGAAGACTTCCTACAAATGAAGCTAAAGCTGTAATTTTCAAATTCAGGGACGATTTCGATACTACAACGATAGCAAAGGAGATGGGCATAAAGTCAAGGTCGGTAAGCAGATATATTTCTGTTGGCGTCAAAAAACTACGTCAT
>CAZMQF010000167.1:1630-5233 GCA_964568365.1 uncultured Pirellulales bacterium
TATATTTAACAGCAGGGGAAGTAGAAATGATAGCTATTAATCCGAATTCGCAATGTGATGAGGCTAGACTATATTATTACGATTATCTTAATAATCTTAAAAAAGATATTCCGCTCAACGTAAGTCAACACATCGACAAATGTTCTTTTTGCCAAAATGAGATTGGTAGATTAAGACAGATAATAAGTGAGAATGAGCATCTGCCCGAAGGCACGAAGCAAATTAATACTATTATCGCCACAAGTATGAAGCTACACTTTGCTTATAAAGATACAATGGTGGAATGTCAAAATGTAAAACCCTTTTTACCCAGTTTGGCTAACCCTTTACTCAAGATCGGAATTCCGACACCAATAACAGTGCACATTGACAACTGTGAAAAATGCAGAGAAAATCTAGAGATAGTACGAAGCTTAGATTTGAGCCATAAGCAGTTATGCACACTTGGACAGATATTTGCTGAACCACCTCCACGAAAAGAATTATGTATTAAAGCCCTAGAATCTGTTCCGCATGTTGTTTCGTTGTCTTTAGATAAAACAACTTCTGAAATCTTAAAGCATCTATGTATTTGCCCCGATTGCAGATCACAGTTATATCAGCGACGTGATTTAGTTTACAAGGGATTGTTGAAAACCGGTATTAGAAAAGAAAACTTTCCCTGCGAATCAGTTCTGCCAGCAGATATATTTGACTATTGTTTCCCGTACGGTATAAACGTTGAAAATGACCAATATGCCAAATTCCGTTTGGCATTAACTTCTCATATTTCTGTGTGTGTGACTTGTCTGAACAAGATGCAGAAATTGCATACGACAATTTCTGAAATATTGGAAAGCGCTAATTCAGGTATTGTTACTTGTTATCGAATAACTTCTAACAAAAAAATACACATCAGCGAAACGCAGAGTATATATAAAGAGTGGCCTATCGAGGTTAAGGTTTATGATTCTTCGCAAAGAAATCCAATTGAAATTTCAGATGAACGTAAAATAAAGGCTCTAAAACGTACTCACATGAGAAATTTTGCTAAAGTATTATCAGTAGCTGCGGTGATTCTTTTCTTCTTCATTTTGTACTTCAATATTCCAGTTGCGAAAGCTATTGGTCTTAACCAAATTTACAATGCTATCAGCAAACTTCAGAATATTTATTATGCCACCTATACGCCAAATGAAGAATTACCAATTCGAGAAGAATGGATATCCACATCATTAAATACGATTCTTTTAAAAACAAATTCTCGCATTATGCTGTGGGATATTGACAACAGAATTCAAAAATCAATCGATTTGTCAGCGGCTAATTCCCAAATAATCCAATCGGACTACAAAGACTGGGAAGGCATAAAAAATATGTTACTCCCCCCTTGGGGGTTACTGCCCTTTAATGATATTGATGATGCGCCAGAAAATTCTGATGCACAATGGCAAAAAATCGATAGCAGCGCTATTAATGTCGCTACAGAAAATACGGAAATTTATGAGTTGACATGGAAAGAACAAATCACTACAGGTGCTTCTATTTTCAAAAAATGGCGAGCCTATATAGATATTAATACGAAACTGCTTAAAAGATGTGAATTTTGGGATAAACTCGGTACTGATGAGGAATATGATTTGAAGGTCATCAACATAATCGAATTCCCATCAGTTGCTGAGGCAGAACAACAGATTAAAAACGCGGGATTTTGATTAAAAAATTATCAAGGAAACCAAAAAGGTGCCAAATTGGCATCTTCAACGAATAAATCATCAGATTCAACAAAAGATAAATGGCCGTCCGCATAGACGATATTAACATTTTTGTTTTGATGGCGCCCATATATAGCATCAATTTCTGAGCCGGGCTCGATTGAGCGTTTTTTGTTTATTTCCATACCAGGAATATAGAAAGAACCACTTCTATTCAAATTTCCAAAGACAGTATCGACATGTTCTGAAGCTGCCTTCCAGCTTATAAGGGTATAACCGCTGTCCATTATTAAAATCTTTTGAGTGGGATTTTTGATAGAACTTATATTTAAAGGCTTTCCGACAAAATCTCCACCTAAAGAAGGAGTATTTTTGCAGATAGCCTGGTTTACCCCATAATTGCCCCGTAAAATATTTGGTTTCGAGAAACGATCCTGCACCGCCCTCGCCGGACACCAAAGTACGCTTCTCTCTCTGCGGGTGTCCCCGATTATTTTTGCAAGAAAATGAAACCACCACCATCCCATAGTATCTCTGGATGCGTCACCTACATAACCACCCGGAGGAAAAGGTCCTTTGAACATGTAATTAAATCCGAATGGAAAACTGTTATTGTTCTGCTCGTATATAGTTAATGCAAGGCTGAGCTGGTTGAGGTTTGAACCGCATACTACCGTTCTGCTTTTTTCTCTTATGCAGCGGAGAACAGGCAACAAAATACCTGTAAGTATTCCTATAATTGAAATAACGACTAATAACTCAACTAATGTAAAGGCTCTTGTTTTCATAACTATATAATATTAGGCAATTTGGTAAAGTAAACGGAAAGGATTATACTGCTAATATCCAACTTGTGTAAGATAGAGCTATATAATGACTTATAGATAATCGAAAAGATGGTTTTTTATAAACAGTTTTTTATCAAAAGCCAACAGCTCAAAGGCTGTTTATTATATTATTGACTGACAAGCCCTTGCATATTGTGCTCTCCATACACCATCTATGGTGCAGGCGCCTATATTGTACATATCTTCTATGCATACGCTCCAATAGCTGCTGACTTGAGGTTCTCCGAAACATTCATTGCTGCCTTCACAGGTGGTACATTTATATAATTCACACCAAACCGTATATACGCTCAGGCACATACCGTACATCATTTCTGAACAAAATCCTATAGCAGCTTCCTGTATCTTTTCGGTACAGCAGTAACCTGTTTGTCCTCCCGTGAATTGATTTAATTGTTCATCTTCAATTCCGATGAGACTATCATCTAATGTTAAAGGCTTACTTGAGATGAGCAAATAAGCTCCTAATTCAATATCTTTATTGAATTTGTCAATTTCAATATTATAAAGAAATTTTCTGTTATCCATATCTATGAGCCATACCAGCTCATTATCTATCTTTGCAAGTGTAACATAGTGCCTTTTTATTGGCAGATATATTATTACTTGATAGTTTTCTGGAATATTATTAAGCTCTTTGATGTCGCATTCTTTTACTGCTTTACAATAAAGCCCTTTACTTTCAATGAAATTTTTCAGGTCATATAAGCTTGTTTGTCCTTCACTTGTTTTTATGAGTGGACGCATTTGCTGATTATCTACAGGAATATCCATATAATCAAGTACATATCCCAAGGCGGCTGTGGCACAATTGTGCTGTTCTTTATCCTCATTTTTCCAGGACAATTCCATCGCTAATTTTTTCATGAGCATAGAGTGGCTGTCTATTGCATTATTGCTTTTATAGAATAAGGGTTTATCGATTAGATTCGAGTGATACTGTACGAGCGTACCTTTACTAAAATAAACACTGGAATCAAAAGAATCGGGAATAATCGGACTAATACTGGTTATCTGCCAGTTATCATAAGTCAACAATGTCTGCTGAGCATCATATTTTT
>CAZMQF010000168.1:0-5214 GCA_964568365.1 uncultured Pirellulales bacterium
TGAGATTCTGTCTATTGATATTGCGGATGTTGACGTAGGCGAAAACGTCGGCGCCCAGCTTCAGGCAGCTCAGGCGGAGGCTGATATGCGGCGAGCCAAGGCAGAAGCCGAAAAACGAAGGGCTATGGCTGTTGCAAGGGAACAGGAAATGAGGGCTCTGGTCGTCGAAAATGAAGCCAAGGTACCGCTGGCAATAGCCGAGGCCTTTGTGAAAGGCAATCTCGGAATTATGGACTATTATCGTATGAAAAATGTAGTTGCCGATACAAATATGCGTGATTCTATCGCAAAACCCAAGAAAAAAGAATAAACCTCGATATTCAGGAATACGTATGAATTTCGGAATTCAACAATTTGTTGTTTCAAAGACCGACACTGATTTTAGCCAGATAATATTCATTATTGTAATTGTGTGCTTTTGGGTGCTTGGAATTATCGTAAAAGCAGTTGCAAAAAAGGCTAAAAAATCAGAAAACCTTACTGAAAAGCAAAATACCTTTTTACCGCCGTCGGGAACTGTTCAATATCAAACTGAACAAAAACCGTCGTCTCTTGCTCAGTATTTGAAACGTCTTAAAAAAACGTACTCCAATATAATTGCCGAAAATGAAGCTGTAACTGAAAAAATTGCTGAATTGCCTGAGCTTTCTAATTCAAAACGAACTTCTGCTGTTCCTGGAATTAAAACCGGCCTTAAAAGCGTTAGCAAAGGTGTAACTACCCCATTAACCTATGAGAAAAAAGGCAAAATAGAGGAAAAACAAGCAGCTCAGCCTAAAATAGCTGAACCTTTACTTAAATTTGAAAGCACTGACGACCTTAAAAAAGGTATTCTTTATTATGAAATCTTAGGAAAACCTTTATCCTTACGTGAGAAGGAACGTTTGTTTTAATCCAATAGGGCTTTCAATGAACAAAGACTTTTTATTGAAAGCACTTTTTAGCACCAAATCCAACGTCTCATAATATATGTTATGTTTCATTCGCATTTTTCAAAAAACATTTTTTCTGTTTTGTTTCGGGATTTTAATGAAATTTTGCGATTTCAAGACTAAAGATACTTCATTGCAAGATTTGTTGTGTCATTCAGATTTTCCCAGAGCGAGGTTACCGGGTCAAGCAGGCCCAGATTCTGAAGAACTATTGCAATGTTATAAGCTGCATTGCTCGTGGTCAGGCTGCTGGAAATCATATTTTCAAGATTTATAAGAGACGAGGCAAATTTCAATTTATCACAATACAATAAAGCGGTTTTGTAATGCAGATTCAATGTATCGCCCTCAAGGCAATTCGGGCCCTCGATACATTCAAGCGCGGCTTTTTTCTGTCCTGTCTGGAAAAGGGATAAAACCAGCTTATTTCTTGCCCTGCTAAATGTCGGATTTATATCGAGCGCATTTCTAAAGGCTATTACGGCCTCATCAAAATTTTCTATGCTCGTCATCAAAATACCCAATCTGTAATACAATTCCGGATTTTGCGGCTGCTGCTCGACTTGATACCTGTGTGCTTTAACGACACCTTCAATAAGCTTTCCGGAATCTTCCTGCTCCAAGGCAAAATTTTTATAAAGCCCGTTTCTGAACTGCAGGACGGCTGTTTCGGCAAATAAAAAAGAGCTGTTCGGCTCAATTGTCGCAGCCAGCGAAAGAGTATCAAGAGCCTCCTTTTCATTTTCAGCACGTTTTTGAGCGATTGCCAGGCCGATATAAGCATCAATAACCTGGTCATTTATTCCAAGGGCCATATTGAACTGTCTGGCTGCTTCAGCCGAATCACCTGTCAGTATATGGTGTGTTCCGAGCTTAATGGCAGCCTCGAGGCAGTTCGGTCGAGCTGAAATCGCCTGCTCATACTGCTCAGTAGCTTCGCCATCCCGGCCCAGCATAGAAAGCACATCTCCATATCTGATAAGCAAATCCGCCCTTTCAGGCTCCTGAGCGAGCAGCTCTTCAAGCCTTTCGGCAGCTTCTTCGAGTCGAGCGTTGAGTATCATTTGCTCTACCTGATTATCTTCGAGATTAAAATTATCCGGATGAATTAAAATTGCCGTATTGAACGTCTCAACTGCCTGTCTGTATTGAGCAGTCGCTATGTATAAATGACCGAGCAACACAAGTATAGGTATGTCATCGGGACAGTGCATTTTCAGGCATTCGAACTGTTGTATTGCCTTTTCGAGCTGGCCGTTCTTTAAATAAATCGCTGTCAGCCTCTCTCTCGGAAGCTGCAGGTAATCCTTGAATTTAAGGCAGTCCTGATAAAAGGCGATAGCCTCAGCCTCGCAGCCTTTTCGCTCATAACAATGCCCGAGAGCATAAAGAGCCATCGTATTACCCGGCTGCCTCATATATACTGAATTCAACTCCTCGATAGCGGCATCGATTTTACCGTGTGAAATGCAAATAGCGGCTGCAGCGATTCGGCCGAGAGTGCAGGATGGATTCTCAAATAAGTACAGACGAAGCTGTTTTTCAGCAGCCTCTAATTTCCTGTCTTTTAAAGAAATGATAATCTTCTCTAAAAGCTGCGATTGTGAGTTTCCCTCGCTTGACTGACGCGACCTGACTATGTCCAGCCAGTGCCAAATCAAATCGGCGGTATCGACATTGACAGCCCTGCCGAGAATTTCCAGCAACCTGCTGCTCATCATCACTCTCCTGACCGAAGAAACCAGGTAAATTTGTCGGCTATTTCAATAAGCTGTTCGGCTAAAAAATATATCGACAACATAGGCTTCTCTGTTGAATCGATACCCTACAAATTGGCCGTCAATTTACAATTTTGTGTGGTTAATATGGCGATTGTGTGTCTTGTAGTGGTTGTTACGGATTTCAATTTCGTCAGGATAGTGACAACGGATTCAACACTGTTTATCGGCTGTTACACTCTTATCTGCAGCAGGCTCTTTGGCTGGAATAGTTGGTCTTGTTTTTATGGGGCACAAAAAGGCGAAGATATGGAAAAATCTATTAAAATATGCCAAAAGATAGGCACCGCCGATAAGTTATAATCGTTTGAAACAAATCTGCCTGAATTTATTTTAATCGGTCTCCGCTACCCTGGTCTGCTTTTCTATCTCACTGAGGTAGGCAAGCGTCCGTTCGAGCTCATCGGTTAAGTGCTTGAGTTTTAGCATTGTTTTTACGCGTGTCAACAGCTCAAGCTTATTGACGGGCTTACTTATAAAATCGTCTGTACCGGAATCGACCCCCCTTTCGATATCGGCAAACTCGTTAAGAGCGGTGACCATTATTACAGGGATGTTTTCCGTCTTCGGGGAATTTTTTATCCTTTTGCATACCTCGAAACCGCTGATTTTCGGCATCATAACATCGAGGAGAATCAAATCCGGTGCCCTTGTATTTGCGATCTGAAGTGCCTGTGCACCGGCGGTTGCACCGATTGTCTCGCAGTCGAGGTCCTCAAGATATGCCTGCAGCAGCTCAAGGTTCTGCTGATTATCATCAACAACCAGTATAACCGCCTTTTTATCTTCTTGTTTTTCAATTGCGGGTCTTTTCATATTCGCTGCTCCTGATTTTAATCATTCTTTGTAAGCTGAAGATATTAAATCATTTTACTGATATGTCAATAGTATATTTAAAGGCAGGTCTTATAAATACTCAAATTGTATTCTTTTCAACCGGATGCTTTATTTTTCTCGATAAACTCTCTTATCTGCGGCTTCAGATATATGCTGTCGGTGTCAACAAGCCCTGAGACTGCCTGTGCACAAATTACGGCTGTTTCCGCAGCAGCAGCCTGGGTATCAGCAAAGAAAAACTTTTCGCCTTTAATAATACAAAGCCCCCCGCCGTTTCCGCCGAGCGGCTCACTGCGGATTTCGACACCATTAGCCTCCAGAACAGCTAAAAGCTCTTCTAAAATGTTTTGCTCATTCATTTTTTGCCTTAAGAAGTTTTATTTTTATCGTCGGCGCCTTTACGGGGGAGGCACTGCTCAAGAAATCAACCGCTTCAGGTCGATATAAATACATAAAGTTATATTTGTTCAACAGTTAACTTCAATATACCAAATATAGAGGCTTTGGTATATAATCAGGCTTTTGCCGGCAACGAAAATTTGACACCGGATTTTATATCAGGGGCAGAGAATTGACAAGAATAATAGAAAAACGCCGCTCGTTACATAAGCAGGTGGCAAAAGAGCAAAAGGAAAACAGGACGTTAACACTGCAGCTTGGCCAGCTTCAGGCCCATGCAAATATCGGTTTAAATACAACTATGATGGCCCACGAAATAAACAATCTTCTAACACCCCTTACAAACTATGCCGCCCTTGCTCTGAAAAATCCTGAGGACAAGGCCCTGACAGAAAAGGTTCTGCAAAAAACATTTAACAACAGCCGGCGTGCCTGTGAGGTTATGGCAAGCATTCTTGCAATGACGAAAAAAGATACAGAAAAAAAGACCGATTCCCCGCTGCTCGAGCTTGTCGAAGAGATTTTTACCTGTTTATGCAGGGACTTTTCGAAAGATTCTATAAGTGTGCAGATTCAGATTCCACGCGAGCTGACGATATACGGCATCGGCATACAGTTACAGCAGATGCTTATGAACCTGATTTTAAATGCCAGGGAAGCAATGCTCGGCGGCGGCGTCCTGAAAATAAAAGCAGAGCAAAATAAAGACTCAGTTATCATAGAGGTCAGCGACACCGGCTGCGGAATAGCAAAAGAAGAGCTTGGTAAAATTTTTGAACCTTTTTTCACTACCAAAACCAGCAGCGAAAGTCAGCCGGAAATCACAGGTTCAGGACTGGGGCTGTCCTTCTGCAAAAAGGTAATCGATTCACACAACGGTACCATCACAGTCGAATCGGAACCTGCGAAAGGCAGCACTTTCAAAATTGTACTTCCGGTCGCCGGACGGGTAATATAAAAAAGTGGAGCCTTTTCTAAGAAATATCGGTCATATCATCCTTCTTATGATTCTGCTTTGTTTTTCGGCTTTCTTCTCAGGCTCGGAGACCGCCTTTTTCAATCTCTCCCGCAGACAAATCAAGCTTATGGAAATATCAAGACACAAACTCCAGCAGTTAGCCGCCCTGCTTATGCGTAAGCCCTCCCATTTATTAAGCTGTCTGCTTTTCGGCAATATGCTGGTCAACGTTCTGTACTTTGCCATTGCAAGCGTACTTACATTCAGAATTGAACAGTATGCCGGTGTAATGGAGGCGGTAATTCCGGCT
>CAZMQF010000169.1:0-5091 GCA_964568365.1 uncultured Pirellulales bacterium
GACGAGCCCGAGTATAACAAAACCGGGAGGCTCCGGTTACATAGCTTATCCGTGTGCTCTGCGGCAAAAACAAAATGCCGTGTTAATTCGTGTCCATTCGTGCCCCGTTAGAAATTGACGTCTTATTTCTAACGGGGCGTGGTTGATTTTTCTCCGTGTCTTTGTGTCTTCGTGGCCAATTCCTCTCTGCGTTCCCTGCGTTCTCCGCGGTTACTTTTTCTTTGTGTCTTCGTGCCTTCGTGGCTACATTTCTCTGTGGTCCCCGCGTCCTTCGCGGTTAATTTGTTGTGCCTTTTCGTGGCTATTTTTTATCCAAAATCCGTGCCAATCTGTGTCTGATTTCTCTTTGTGCCTTAGTGTCTTCGTGGCTAATTCTTCTCCGCGCTCTCGGCGTCCTCCGCGGTTACTTTTTCTTTGTGTCTTCGTGCCTTCGTGGCTACATTTCTCTGTGGTCCCCGCGTCCTTCGCGGTTAATTTGTTGTGCCTTTTCGTGGCTATTTTTTATCCAAAATCCGTGCTAATCTGTGTCTGATTTCTCTTTGTGCCTTAGTGACTTCGTGGCCAATCCCTTCGCGCTCTCGGCGTCCTCCGCGGTTACTTTTTCTTTGTGTCTTCGTGCCTTAGTGGCTATATTTCTCTGCGCTCTCCGCGTTCTCCGCGGTTAAAATCCGTCTCTCTTTTTCTTATTTTTTCTCTATTTTTTGCAATTTTTCGCAAAATTTCGCATTTTTTCTCTATTTTTTTCATTTTTTCTCCATTTTTCTTCATTTTTCTCACTTTTTCGCGCATTTTGGCTGGAAAAATGTTAATTTAGGCAAGCTCTCCGAACAATGTCAGCGGTGCCGTTTTGGTGATTTTCACATTTACGAACTCCCCGGCCAACCCCTTCGGCCCGTTAAAGACAACTATCCAGTCCGTCGCAGTCCTGCCGACCAATTGTGGCCGATTTCCACCATTTTTAGCACCCAAATGCGGCTTTTTGCTCAACCCCTCGACCAGAATCCTGACTGTTTTGTTCTGGAATTCCCTGCTGAGCTCATCGCTAATTCCTTCCTGAACCGCCAGAAGCTCACAGTTTCGCCTTTTCTTAACCTCTTGCGGTACAGTATCTTGCAGATTTTTAGCGCCCGTCGTCCCCGGCCTCGGCGAATACTTAAAAACAAAGCAATTTTTGTATCTTGCTTTCTCAACTAAACTTACGCTTCTTTGAAAATCCTCTTCCGTCTCGTCTGGAAATCCGACTATAAAATCCCCCGCTATAGCAATCCCCGGCACAATAGCTCTGGCCTTATCCAGCATCTCTAAATATTTGCTGGCGGCATAGTTACGATTCATCGCCTTTAGGATTTTATCTGAGCCGCTCTGTGCCGGCATATGCAGGAATCTACAGACCTTTGGCAGATTCGCCATCGCCTGTAGAATCTCATCGTAACTGTCTTCTGTTGGGTAACTTGTGACAAATCTAATCCGCCCGATTCCCTCAATCTCACTGGCCATAGAAAGCAAATCCGCCAGCCGGTATGTCCTGCCGCAAGTAGCGTATTTATAGGAATTTATCGTCTGCCCTAACAGCGTAACCTGTTTTATTCCCTTATCCGCCAATCTCTTTATCTGCTCGATTATCACCTTTGCCGGCCTGCTTACCTCCGGCCCGCGAACGTATGGCACAACGCAATAGCTGCAGAACCTATCACAGCCCCGCATCGCCCTAACATACGCCTGCGCAGGCACTTGCGAATCATCACTGTCATAAACGGATTCAAATTTCTCAAGCGCCTCGGTTTCTTTTTCGGTAGCGGCCTTGCGGATTTTCTCAGTGATGGCTATCGTCTTTCGCCTTTCGCTAAGTGCTTTTTCTGTAAGCATTTTTATTTGTGGTATCTGCGTCGGCCCACAGACGATATCGACCGCCTCGTTTTCCAACAATTCAGCCCCCAGCCGTTGTGCCATACAGCCGATTACTCCCACCACCAACCCAGGCCTGGTTTTTTTAATATGTCTTAAATGTCCCAGGTGTGAAAGCACTCGCTGTTCTGCGTGCCGGCGAACCGAGCAGGTATTTATCAAAACAACATCCGCCTCTTTAACTGTGTCTGTCAGCCGAAATCCTGCTTCTTTAAGCGCAGAAGTTATCAGAGCTGTATCCAGCTTATTCATCTGACACCCAAAGCTCTTAATATGCACGGTCCGAGTGTTCATAACTGTATAAAGATACGGGATTTCGGATAAAAAATCAATGCGCCGCTATTTAGCCGGCGAGCGATTGAGTTTTCGCTGAAGGTCTTTCAGGCGGTTTGTCTCGTCGAAGCCGAGCAGTATAATTGGAAAGGCAGTTTTGTTGTGAAACAACGGCTCGTCCATATTTACGTATTTGCGACAGTATTCGCCGTCGGCTGTGTCGGGGATGGGTGAGAAATCAGCCAGCATTCCCCTAATACCCAAATTATTTACAAAATACATTGACTGTTCAAGTTGCTGGATGTCGATTTTAGGATGGCCGAGGATTTGATAGGCGGTTATGTTTGGCGGCTCGGCGCCAGCGGTTTTTAAGTGCTCGACAGCTGTTGTGAGTTCGTCGGAAGAGACCTTCGAGCCGGTCTTCTTCTGCCATTCTTTTGAAGCGCTTTCAAAACCAAGGTAAAAGGTTTTAAACCCTGCTTTTACCATAAGTTCAGCCAATTCCTTTGTGATAAAACGTGCGTTGAGGGCGTTGGGGGTGTGAAAGTTGACTTTTATGTCTCGTTTTGGCACTTCGTTTAAAAATGGTATAAAGACTTTTTCGGCATTGAACAGCAGGGCATCGTCATAGAAGGCGATATTCTTAACTCCACGTTTAACTAACAGCTCTAACTCATCTAAAGAGTGTTTTAACGGCCGAGGCTTGAATTCACCGTAGACCTTCGGCACGGAGCAGTAAGTGCAGCTAAAAGGGCAGCCGTCAGACAATTTCAAAACACCGACGTTTAATTTCTCGTAAGCTTCCCATAATGCCGGCTGGTTCAAATCCGGTATGATATTCAGGTATTCCCAGAGCGGCTGGAGATTGTTGCCTTCTACTAAAAAATCAGCCCCTAAATTTTGTGCGTGGCTGCAGCAAAGCGTTATGTAGTTTCCGCCAAGTATAATCCTGGCTTCGGGCTGAAACCTGCGGATGTTCTCTATTACTTCCTGGACCCCCAAGTACCAATAAGTCATCATCGTTTGTATAAATACAAAATCAAACGGCTGCTGCTCTGACAGGAAATCGGCAAACGTTCTGCGGGGCAGGCCGAATCGCCGAAAGTATCTCGTGATATGTTGCAGGCAGGGGGGATTAGGGATTATCTCGCGGTAAAATCGACCTCGGCCACACTGGTCGCTTTTAAGCGCCTTTTGCTTTGTTACAAAGGGATGCAGACGGTCGAGATAATCGAATAGCTTGAAGTCGGCCTTGCCTCGCAGGTAGCCGGCGATGCTTAACAGGCCGTAGGGCTTTAGCCAGAAATCGTAGGCGGCGAAGTCGTAAATCGGCGGATTTATTAGCAGGATTTTCGGTTTCATAGTTTTATCAGTTTAGACACGGTCCACGCTTTCACGGGGATGACAATATTAACACTGTTTTAGACTGTTTTGTTTTTGCCATAAAGAGTGTATGTTAACGTTTTGATTCTTTTGTTTCAAAGTCAAAAATGAGGGTTGGTGGGTTGGTTTGGGCAGTTTGGGCAAGATAGGCAGGAAAAAAATGAAGAAAAATGAAGAAAAATGAAGAAAAATAGAGAAAAATGGAGAAAAATAGGTACGTTTTTGCAAAAAAATGAGAAAAAATGAGAAAAAGAGAGACGGTTTTTAACCGCCGAGGACGGATTTTAACCGCTGAGAACGGAGAGACCGCAGAGTGAAAATGGTGAAAAAATGTGAAAAAGAGAGGAGAAATTCGAATATCGAATATCGAAATCCGAAACAAATCCGAATTTCCGAAATCCAAATGCTCAAAAGATTACTTCGGCGGGGATTGTGCGGGTGTGCCTCGCCAGTCCCGGTAAATCTGTACGAGAGAGTTGTCGTTAAGCTTTTTTGGTTTCGGCTAAATCCAGCCCATGAATAATATTTGATGGTAATAGCTCTTTATTCTTGCACATAAACGACTTAATATCTTCTGGCTTTATACAAACAACATTGCCGCATGAGTTACCGTTGTAGTTTCCATTTGCTTGAAACAGGAATACCTTTTCTTTCCGCCCTTCCCAATCTTTAGGCGTAAGTGATGTGCGTCCAGTTTTTACTTGAACAATTGATTTTTCTTTTGTTTCCCTATTTATAAGATAAAATTCATAACTCATTGTGTCCCCTTTCCTTGAGTTGGGGATGACTATCCATCCTTGCATTTGCAAATAGACGAAAACCACATCCTCAGTTTCTTCTGACCCAAGGAAAGAAAAAATATTTTTGTATTTTTTGTTTGGAAGAGAATAGAAATCAACACCACTTAACTTGTTCCACAAATATTTCGAGTAATGTGAAGCCGTTTCATCTCTGATGGCTTGGATTGTCCGTCGTGCCCTGAAACTCGCAACGACTTTACCCTGCACGTCATCGACAGACTGCACCTTAATGAGCTCGCAACGAACAATATTTACAATATCTGCATCTTGTGCCTCAGGATTAGAGTAATATTCCCATTCGGATTCAACTTTTCCCAAATAATAGTGTCCTTCTGTATCTCGCGTCCAAATAAGGTCATTTTTCTTGACATTGTTTTTTAAGTACCTAACTCTCGATAACTCGTTATTTCCATACTTTTCTATTGCCTCGGCCTCATACTCCTCCCAACTCACATTATTGCTTTGTGAGTCCGTTCCCCAACCTAAACCCAAAACACCTTCCTTTAGGCAGTAAGCAAACGATACTTTGGGATTTGTTCCACTTGGACGGATATGGATTCTATATACTGCCATTTACTCACCACGCTTCCTTGAAAATATAACAACAATTGTACAGCCTATTTAACCGTTCCCGTTGGTTCTTCAATATTTATCCAACCAAGGCGGATATCAGGGGGTTCTCCGCCTTCTTCTGTCTTTCTGCTTCCTGATTTTTTCTATCTTTTTTGCT
>CAZMQF010000170.1:0-5056 GCA_964568365.1 uncultured Pirellulales bacterium
CAACAAGGCTTATACTGTCCCGATAGAAGAGGGATACGAGATTTTTGAACAGGCTAAGTCACAAGTAAGCGGGCTGGCAAAACGAGCCCGATATGTTATGAGTCACTCTACGGGCAAGATTGAAATCGTCGGCAAGACTAAAGAGTTTGTATATTTCAAGTACCATCGTGCGGCCGACGACAAAGACAGCGGCAAGTTCCTTGTTTTCAGAAGTAACCCGAAAGCCTGCTGGTTCGATGACTATAATGAAATCATACGGGAGTACCCAATAGACCTGCCTTACCGAGCTCACGGCAATGATTAACAAGGGCTCAATCCCAAAAAACAATTGAAAGAGCGGGTTCTTCAGGTATCATTTCAGTAATGAAGATTAGAACAGCTTTTACCATATCCGTGATTTTATTCATAACGGCTGCTTCTCAGGGTCTCGAGAGCGAGCAGATTCTCGTAATTGTAAACAGCGACATTGAGGCATCGGTACAGCTTGCAAAATATTACTGCAAAGTGCGCAAGGTTCCGAAGGAGAATGTTCTTAATCTTCGCCTTGGTGAAAAGTTAGCAGATGAAATCAGCAGGGACGATTACGAAGAAAAACTGGCGGAACCTGTTCGCAAGAAGCTGCTTGACCCTGAGTTTTACCATATCAGGTGCCTTGTGACGACGTACGGCGTGCCGTTCAGGGTTGGCAAAAGAGGACAATTGAAAGGTTACGAGGAGAAATTAAAGCAACTAAAACAATTGCTCGGTGAGGAAAAGGCCAGGCTCGAGCAAATGAAAGAAGAAAGCAGGGCCGACGAAAGAGAGCTGAAAGAAGCTGAGCGTAAGATTGCACTTTTGCAATTAGAGATAGACAGGCTCGAAGGCAAAGAGACGAACGCATCGGTGGACAGCGAACTGTCGATGGTGCTGTGCGGTGAATACGAGCTGTATCGATGGCAGGTAAATGAACTGAGAAGCAACGTTCTTCGCGAAAGCTCGAAAATGTTTATGGTCAGCCGGCTCGACGGGCCGAGCTTTGAAATAGCAAAGGGACTGGTAGATAAGGCGCTCTCCGCTGAGAAGAAAGGGCTTGTCGGCAATGTATATATAGACCGGGGGTATTCAGAGGTCAAAAAAGATATCGCTATCATAGAACAATTTGACCGCTCCCTTGAGGAAACGGCTTCGATGTTTAAGGCTGAGGGCAGGGAAGTGGTTGAAGAAAGTACGGCTGAGCTTTTTGAGCCTAACGAGTGTCCCTTGACATCTGTTTATTGCGGCTGGCACAGCCTGAAAAAATATGTCGATGCCTTCGATTTTGTGGACGGTGCAATCGGAATACATATATCGAGTCTCGAAGCGGTAAATCTTCGCGATGCCAACAGCAGTCAATGGTGTCCGGCTATGCTAACAGACGGTGTCAGCGTGACAATAGGAGCGGTGGCCGAGCCATATTTACACACTTTTCCTGAGCCAAAGGCTTTTTTCAGGTGCCTTCTTGACGGTTTATGTCTTGCCGAGGCGTATTATTATACAAAACCTTACAATTCCTGGCAGCTTATACTGCTCGGCGACCCGCTTTACAAGCCGTTTAAGAAACCAGAAAATTAACCACAAAAACACAAAGACACAAAGAATTTGAGACACAGATTTACACAGGATTTACACTGTTAAGTTAACCGCAGATATTATTATTTGTCATTCCCGACCTGATCGGGAATCTATTGTTTTTATATTTCCCCTGCCGTTTCACGGCAGGTTTTTGTGTTGATTTTCAACCACGAAATAACACCAATTATTTAATCGTTGGCTTCACGAATTGTCTGAAAAAGAGCTGTTCGGCCTCGAGTGTGTTAAACACCAGCTCCCGAGGGTACCCGAGCCGTCAGACCGAACAGCTTCACCGAGGACAATTTTTTTTCAACCAAAGCAAACACGGAGAATTTATAAAGAGCTTTATTTACGGCAGGTATCCGCGAAGCAAAGTAAAAAAGAGCACCGCCGCAATCACGCTCAGAGTAGGCCCGTCAGAGCCCGCCAAGAACGCGAAAGCAAACGATGCCCTTTCTATAGCAATGAGTGTGTTGACCGCCGGCTTTGACTCAAAGAGTCAAAAGCTGGCGGTGCTCTCTGTGTAGAAACAAAGAGCACCGAGCCTTCCAAACGCTTCTTGGCAATAAAACTGACGGTTTACTCTGAAACGTCTGAAATCCCAGTGATTTCTCTTTTAACTATATTTTCTCAGTTACTATATCGCTAACAAGCAAATCGTGTCAATGAAAAAAAACGAAAAATATGCCAAAAAAATTAAAAAATAACAATTTCTGTTTTGTCGGGAAAGGATATAATGAACGGTCATAAATGAGATGCAAGGAGATGAATAAAATAATTAGTATAGTTGTACTCTTTATTGTAATCCTTATCGTAGCTCTTATTATAGCGCATCTGATGGACGTAAAACTAATAGTGGCTTTCGCTATCAGTCTCGCCTCTTTCGTTGTCTGGTGTCTTCTTGTAGGCAGAAAACAGATTAGAAAAGCTTATCTTCAGAAAGAGTGTGGCCTGAATCCGGAAGAATCTCAGGACGTACTAAATCAACTTGCCAACGGCAATAGAACGGCAGTGATCCAGCGTCTTCAAGAAGTGCAAGAGCGTCAACGTGCCTCATTACTTGAGCAGGGCATCGACCCATTAGAAATAATCCCTTTAATCGGTCGAGATATCAAATGGACTGATATCGTTCGACAAGTTTTTCGTGTTCTCGAATTCGACCGAACTGATACTATCGTTCTTGCAGACGATACTGTGAAGGCTTCAACTCTAACAAAACTGTATGGATACCTCCTTGTTGAGTCGCCGATTCTCAACTTCAATGCACGCTTACCGATTATTCATCGCAATGATTTTGTTTTAGCAACGACAGTATTTGACGAGCCACGGTTAGCTAAGAAGGTCGCGCAGGAAGAGTTGCTCGTTACTTACTTCCCAAAACACAAGCTCCCTATGGGGCTTGGTGGCGTGATGCACGTTCTTCACTACGTCATAGTTCCACAAGGTACTCTCGAACGGTACTATGAATTCAACAACGACGAACACATGGCGAAACCAGCGCCAGAGAAACTATTTAAGAGATTTGCTTGGAAGGGGGAAATCCGTGTAGAGGTAAATCCTGACCCAGAGTTCTAACGCCCTGATATAATAAAATGTTAATAAAAAGTGTTGTTTATTATTAGGCTCTCTATGAAAAAGCTTCCTCTGTCAGACAGATTGGAATATTGGAAATATCAATGTGCAGCTTTGGCATTCTTAAGAGCAAAGGAAGTTGCTGAATACCTTATTGAACATGAAAATCATCCTTTAATGTATCAACTCTTGACATCTTTATACGTTTTGTACGGCCGCCCCTTCAAGCAGAGAAAAGAAGTTCGTATATCAGAAGAACTGGTTCCACATGAATATTCTGAGGAACACAGTTTTCTAATCGTTTTGCGTGATAAAATGTTTGCTCATGTAGACACTGATGATCTTTCAGAACAAAAAATTGAAAACCTGAGTAAAATTCTATTGCGAGTTCAAAATGGGATAGCTATTGCAGGAATGGCCAGCCTTCTGCCAATCGGTTTTCAATTTGAGAGAACAAGATATCTTTGTAACTACCTTCATGAGACTTGTGATAAGAAATCCCAAGAAATACTGATTGATGCATTGGATGGTTCTTGCCCTGCAAACTTGACATATGAAATCGATCTCCGTACAGAAGACACGTATCTTATAAAACTTGTAGAATGGTGAGAGAACATTCGATTTCAATCGGATCGCCCTAGCAGGCGGCCACCGAGTTCGTCGTTATTATCCGTTGTTGTTTTTAATTATTATAGTTTATTGACATCAGCATAATATCAGCATAAAATCAATGGAAGTGTTGCCGCTTATTATTATGTTAGAATTATTTTAGTTATGAAAAAGCCTATTATCTACATTGCATCTCCTTATACTAGCGGTGATTCTGCCATAAATGTTCGGTTCCAGTGCCATATTTTTGATCAATTGCTAAGAGAAGGGCGAGTATGGCCCATCGCACCACTTTGGACCCACTTCCAGCATACGCTATTTCCTCGGCCTTATGAAGACTGGCTTGAATACGACAAGGCGCTTTTGCATCTTTATGATGGTTGTCTACGACTGAATGTAGAGGAGCCAGGACTTAACTACATAGAAAAAGATTCTTCTGGTGCTGATAGTGAAGTAGAATCCTTTAAGTTAATGGGCAAGCCAGTATTTTATAGTATTGAGAGTCTTTATGAATGGGTTGAATCGCTATTATGAATCTCGAGGGAGAGGAATATGTTAGATCAACCAGAATCCAAAAAGCAGCTTCATCTATTATTTGTAGAAATGATGTTCGCTCTGGCTATTGGTCAAGTTGCAATAGGCGTTAGCCAGCTCATTGACTACCAATTAATATCAAAACAGACTTTCTGGACTATAGTTCCAGCTTATTCACACCTTTTGCTTGCTGCTGTGGTTATTTCGACAAGTTGGGTTGGATGGCGTAATTCAAAGTTTAGTGGAACTCAAATTCAACATGTATTTACTTTGGATTACATTGAACTTACTATAGATGTGTCATTAGTTTTTATGTATTTTGTTCTTGCACGTGCAGTTGAAATACCTAATTCACCTAATGATAATTTCTCTCCTATTGCATCATTTGAAGCATACGCTGTGTCAATTATCTTCTCGACTTATGTACTTTGGGACATTGTATCTTGTCGATCAAAAACTGAAAAGCTTAAGAAAAGGTTATGGGCGTCCATTATTTGTACAATTATTTCATGGTGCTTTGTTGTATTTTGTATTGGCGGCTCTGGAACAGTACCATCGGTTCTGTTCGCTGACCTTTGCCTAATAGCTTTGATTCTTACTTTTCGTGCTATGAAGCTTCATGATCTTAGTGAGCATACTATTAAAAGTTGGATTCTTATTTTGTCTTTGGTTTTACTGGTCTTCGTATTTTTCATTGGCTCTATCAAGTTATAGAAGATGTCTAACAATGTAGTCGCTCGAATGACTGTCT
>CAZMQF010000171.1:0-4888 GCA_964568365.1 uncultured Pirellulales bacterium
AAGAGAGTTGTCTTTGATTCGATTTCGGACATTCAGAGGATTTATAACGAGCGGAAATTCCGGACATTCGTAATTGGCCTGAACGCCTTTTTGAAAATGCACGATGTTACCTCAGTTTTTACTAATACCACTTCCCAGATTTTGGGAGTAACAGAAATAACCGAAACAAACCTTTCCACCCTAAGTGACAATATTATCATTCTCAAATATGTGGAATTGGGAGGCCGGATGCACAGGCTTATAAGTGCGTTGAAAGAAAGGGGTTCGATGCACAAGAGGGATTTGATGGAATTTGAAATAACCGAAGAATCGGGAGTAGATATCATAGGGCCGTTTAAGGATGCAGAGAACCTGATGAGCGGCTTTGCCAGAAGAATCCGCCAGATGGGACTTAACAAGGAAGAGGCAGAAAGAGACTTTATAGCAGAAGTTGCTGCAGGCAAAATTTGAGAAAGATTGGCCGATTATTAATCTAAGGCCGGTGATGGAGATATAGCGGCGTATGGAAGTTTTAACTGCTGAGTTGGAAAGCAGAACAGATTTTTTCAGGAAAATCGGCCCGGATATTACCCGCTAAATGTCCGGGGCCTTGCAGAAACTCACCGCTGAAGACACAAAGGTTGAATTCAGCAGCATCGAAACTCTTGACCAAAATACCATATTTATCGAAACTAATGAAAAATGCTTTGGCTCTTATGCAAATTTCAAGACTCCAAAGGCTGTACCTACGCTGGGGCAAGACAATCTTGAGGGTGTAGTTGTAGCAATCTTTCCCCTGGCCAGTACCAAAACTTTAACTACACTTTTATCCAGGCGATTTCTTAAAACTGCAAATAAAAAAAATATTGACAATAAACTGAAATTGTCAGCTTTTAAAGAGGCTGCTAATATTCTGGTTCTGACTTACATAAATGGGATCGCAAATGCTTTAAAAGTAAGGTTGGAGATGTCAATACAAAAATTTGCCCCTTTCCATAATAGTGTAGAATTTATGAAACGCGCTTCTTTAAGGGGTAATCACAAGCCGGAAGATATGGTTTCCGTCGGACAGTTCAAGATAACAATCGGAATCAAAAACCTGCCCTCCATCAAAGGCCGCTTCATCATCGTCTTTTAGACGCAGTATAAGATAATACTTGGACAGCTTAACCCTTATGGGAAAAAGATGCGAAAATATTATGAAGTCATGTCAAACAACATCGCCACAGCATCTTGCCGCATATCACACATAAAAAAGGGGTTAGTCACTGATACTGAAAATGTCAACATTCTTCGATAAATCAATGTCACCAGTTTGTCTCCAAAACCTCGCATCTTAGCATATGGGATGAAAATTTTACCGCATTTTTTGGCCAAAGATTTGGCTTTTTCAATAAATTTTGAAAAAATAGGATATATAATCCCTATATCGGTAGGTTCCTGCAAACCGATTCAGTCGGATACACCGACTCAATGAATTTATCGGACCGTCTTTGAAATAGTCTCTCCCCTGGCTGCTTCCTGCATATTTTTGCTAAGCTTCGCTAATTTGACTTCTGTTAATAACTTTGTGAATGTGTTCACATTCATAATCTTTTATAGAACGCCGAACCCATCACAAAATCTCAGAAAAATTCCATTTTTTAGAGGTCTGGATTCCGGCACAAGACCAAAATGACAGATTCACAAGTATCCTTTCTACAAAGCAACTCCAAACCGCAATTCTGTTAACTTTAATCCAACCGGCTCACTTAAACATCATCAGTCCGAATGCTCCACCGGCGAAACCGCTCTCTGGAGCCGCAAACCTCACCGTTACAGACTTTTTATCCTTTGTTAACTCGAAAGGTATCTCGTATTCTTCCTCGTAAAACCTGTCTCGATTATCTTCTCCTATCGAAACATTCGCAAGCAATACATCATCCACAAAAATCTCAAACTGCCTGCCGATATCCCCACCCCAGTATGTACACTCAAGTATCATCGCCTTATCGGAAAGCACTCGCATCTCATAGCTGAACCATCCGCCGTCGCGAGCATCACGCCAGTACCGCTGACTATGCATTCCGTCATAGCTGCCCTCTGACCGCAGCTTATGCTCCTGCTCCGATGTCGCATCACCTATCCTGACAAAATCTATCAGACGTTCCTGTATCTTCTTTTGTCGAGCCATCTTTTCAGCCGCCTCTCGTTCCTTAAGACGCTTCTGCTCATCTATCATCCTCCCGTACTCACCCGGCGTATATATTCTGAAGTAAAGGTTATAGCGCTGCCCATACAGCTTATAAAATGGAACAAGCGTAACATCTTTAGGCCGGCCTAAACCATCCGTCCGGAACGTAAGACTTTTGCCCTCTACCGCCTTAATCCTCCCCCGCAGCTCTTCCGTATCAGCCATTACTATCTGCGGCACTTCTATAGACGCCGCTTCGTGCTGACTCCTCTGATTGGAAACATACTGCATCTCTTCCGTAAGCTTCGCCGTACCCAGTTCCGCCGCCAATACCACCGGCCCGTACATAATAGATACCAATTTCTCGTCGTCGGGCATTGGATGAAAATGCAGACTCATCGGCAAAGTCACCTCAATAACGTCACCGTCTCTCCACAACCTGTCTAACCTGAGATACGAACAGGCCTCTGCCCGTATCGGCTGAACCTTTCCGTTAATCTTAACCGCTGCTCCACTGCTCGCCCAGTACGGCACACGAATCCGTATAGCAGCCAATACTCCCCGCTTAGACTCGATAGTCAATCTCGTGCCCTCCTCTTCGGGGAATCGTGTTTCCTGGCGAAGCACCATTCCTTTTTGCCGCCAGTTAAGCTCCGACGCTATAAACAAATTCACATACAATCCCTCATCGTCATAAAAATAAATACTCTCGCCATACTTTGCGTGATTTTCCATACCCGTCCCGACACAGCACCAGAACGACTCGAACGGCCTGCTGAAAACCTTAAAATGCCCCGGATTCATCGCTATGTAATACATCATCATCCCATTCTCCGGGCTTTGCGACGCCAGTATATGGTTGAGAAGCCCCCGTTCATAGTAATCCGCATACTTTGCCTCACCCGACAGACCGAAAAGATGTTTAGTCAGCTTCAGCATATTATATGTACAGCAGCTCTCCGTTGACTCAACGCTCAACTCTTCTGCAAGCTCGCACGGCGGTGTCCGCCACGATTCGTAGTTGCTCGTCCCCCCTGTCGAATACATCCGGCAGCCTGTCACCGTATCCCAGAAAAATGATGCTATATCGTAATACCGCTTCTCTCCCGTCATCTCATACTCACGCACCGCTCCGATTATCTTGGGTATCTGCGTATTCGAATGCAGCCCCTGCAATCTATCCTCGCCTTCGGCAAGCGGCTCGAATATCACCCTGTGGTCGAACCGCCTCGCAAGCTCAAGATGCTCCGCTTCGCCTGTTATCGCGTACAGATTCGCAAACGCCTCATTCATACCGCCGAACTCATTTCCGAGCATCCGCTGAAACTGCTCTTCGCTCAGCTTATCGCTCCTGCCCTTCGCCCAGCTTGCCATCCCTTTGACCACCTCAAGAGCCTGCTCATTACCGCAGTACAAATACGTATCAATCAGGCCCGCGTAAATCTTATGAAGTGTATACCACGGCGCCCATACAGGCTGGCCCGCCTCTACCCTGTCTATAAAACTCTCCGGATACGCACTCAGATAACCGCTCGAACCCAGCGCCTTCTGACACTTGGCGAGCTCCGCAACTATATACTCACATCTCTTTTTCAGT
The DNA here is from genome assembly GCA_964568365.1 of uncultured Pirellulales bacterium. Lineage (GTDB taxonomy): Bacteria > Planctomycetota > Phycisphaerae > Sedimentisphaerales > Anaerobacaceae > CAYLMG01. The sequence continues at coordinate 3,750 of CAZMQF010000171.1, forward strand.
TCTTCATCCCCCGTGCTCGCATACATCATCGCACACGCCGATAAATAATGCCCCAGACTATGCCCCCGAAGCTCAACATCAGCCCTCTCCCATCCCCCGTAAGCTTCCGCCGTCGATTCAAGACCGGCATTAAGCCGAAACGTATGCAGAAATCTGTCCGGCTCTAATTGATGAAGATACCTGCGGTCGCGTTCCATCGCATCCTTGAAAGGCCCGTCAAGAAGCCGAACCTGGCTCAAATCAAAAGCCTTCGCCTTAAAAGCTGCTTTCGCCTGCACCTTCTCAATCATCCCAGCCGATTTATCCTCTCTTAACCGCTTCAGCGATTCGCTGCAGCTGCTCGACAGAAAACAAAATACACCGGCAACTATCAATGTAACGACTACAGCTATTTTTCGTCTCATCTTGTCCTCCTTATCCAATCTCCATATTAAATACAAAATTATGTCCATCGCTTTCTCAGTAAAAAACAATCTAAAATAAAACTCCCCTGCATAGCAACCTTGATAAAAACCTTCATTTGTTCTCAATTTCTCTTAACCTGTTACCAGGTGCAATCACACCCGCACTGATGGCAAATCGAAATGCCTCCTCAATCGTCATATCAAGAGGTATTGTATCTTCCTTCGGAACCACTATCACGTACCCTGTAACCGGCATCGGCGAGTTGGGTATAAGAATCGTAAGAAATTCCTTTTCTTTGTTCTCAGCTACTTCTTTCAGACCGGACCCCGTCACAAATCCTATCGACCATATCCCTTTGCGCGGATACTCAACCGCAACGACCCGCGAAAAAAACCTCTTCTGCTCTTCATGTGTAAGCAAAAAGTCCGTAACCTGCTTCACATACGGATACACCCGCCGCAACAGCGGAGTATTCATAATAAAACCTTCGATTACCCGCCACAAAGCCCTGCCTATCACGCTCGCAAATATAAAGCCCGCCAGAACAACAACCACCAAAGCTATAACAAATCCCGTAATCGACCCCCACCCTTCAACCCAGAACGCCTCCAGGCTCTCTTTAGTCCAGCCCGGAAATACAAACGAAATCTTGTACATCAGCAGTACGAGTCCCTTGTTAATATAGTGGCTTATATTATCCTGTATAAAATTATAGCCCCATATGAAGATCCATA
>CAZMQF010000172.1:0-4755 GCA_964568365.1 uncultured Pirellulales bacterium
GCAAGTTTCTCGGGATATGTCCCTATCTCGGCGTATCAGGCAGAATTGATATGGCATTCGGAATGGGAATGGCAGTAACGTTTGTGGTAACAATGGCGGGGACACTGACCTGGCTGATAGACCATCTTGTTTTGATGAAACTCGGCCTTGAATTTACGCGATATGTCTGCTTCATTTTAGTCATAGCCAGCGCAGTACAGCTTGTTGAGATGTATCTGCGAAAATTCTTTCCATCGCTGTATGAAAGCTTCGGTATATTTCTTCCTTTGATAACAACCAACTGCGCAATTCTCGGTTTGTGTCTTTTTCTAAGCCTCTGGGAAATTGATAATTTTGTAAGGGCAGTTGTCCTCAGTTTCGGAGCAGGTATAGGCTTTACGATGGCTATCTGCATTATGGCAGGCATCAGAGAAAACCTTGAACTGGCAGATGTACCGAAATCGCTCAAAGGTGCACCAATAACACTGATTACTGCCGGGCTGCTGGCACTCGCTTTTATGGGTTTTGCAGGAATGATTAAATGATTTTATCGTATCTCGTATCTAATATTTCGCAATCCGTGTTGTGCTCGGCACTTAACGAGATATGGCCGGCAGGAGCCATAATGCTCGGCCTTGGGGGCAGCTTTGCCCTGGTGCTGCTTATTGCAAGCACCAAGCTGAAAGTCGAAGTTGACCCCAAAATAGAACAAATACATAAGGCACTACCCGGAATCGACTGCGGAGCGTGCGGCTATGCCGGCTGCAGCTCATACGCGAAAGCAGTTGCTAAAAATCCCGAACTCATTGGAAGATGTGCCCCGGGTGGAGCTGCAACGTCGGCGAAAATAGCTGATATTTTGAATCTGCAGGTCTCCGGCGGAGGTCACCCTCTAAGGCCCGTAGTCCACTGCAACGCTCACAAGGGTGATAAAACCTTTTATGCAACCTATCAGGGTATTGAAAGCTGCACCGCTGCAAATGCTCTCGCTAATGTGCAGGCCTGCAAATTCGGCTGTCTCGGTTTCGGCGACTGCGTAGAAGCGTGCAAATTCGATGCACTGCACATAGTCGACGGCCTTGCAACAGTCGATTACCAAAAGTGTACCGGCTGTACAGCCTGTTCGAAGGCCTGTCCTCTAAACCTAATTGAAATGGTGCCTTTTCCTCAGGAGAATATTATCACCGTCGCCTGCAGCAGCAAAGAAAACAGCAAAACAACGCGTCAGATGTGCAAGGCCGGCTGTATAGCTTGCGATCTCTGCGCAAAACAAAGCGATATGTTTGTAGTCGCCGAAAACCTTTCAAAGGTCGATTACGAAAAGTACAGCGACGATGAAAAAGCAAAAACAGCAATTCAAAAATGCCCGACAAAAGTAATAATTCGGGTCGGCAAAAATATCGAAGCAGACGCCCAGCCTGTGGAAAAAACCGCAGCTCAATAAGACCATTTATTTGATAAACTTCTCTGCGCCGCTGGTTTCCGTGATTTTGTACTCCGGTGCAGGTGAAACCATAATCGCTTCGGCGTTGGTGCTCTTTTCAATCAGCTCAATGCCCTTTTCAGCTCCCATAACGCTTACTGCAGTGGCAAGAGCATCGGCGTCGGTGGCGCTATCAGTGATGATAGTAACGCCGGACAGCCCCTCAGCACTACTACCGGTCTTCTGATTTATGATATGGCTATAGTGCCTGCCGCCGATGAGAACAAACCTCTGATAGTCACCGCTGGTTGCAACGGCTCCGGCTGAAAGCTTCAGTGTAAATAAAATTTGTTTTTCACTTTCAAGGTCAGGGTTCTGCAGACCGATAAGCCAGTATTTTTGACCTTTCGGCGTTTTGCCGTAACATCGGATGTCACCACCTATATCGACCAGAGCGCCGAGGCCGCCCGACTCTTTGATTACTTCGATGGCTTTATCAATGGCAAAACCCTTTGCTATACCGCCCAAATCAAGCTGCATTCCATCTACCGCAAATTGAACAGTCTGTTCGCCGTCTTCGAGGCTAAGTTTATCCCAGCCGACTCTTGAGCCCGCCTCTTGCAGCTGCTGCTGGGTCGGTATAGTATTGGCATCAGCGCATCTGCGCCAGAGGTCAACAAGCGGGCCAATAGTGACATCAAATGCACCGTCAGTCAGGCGGCCAAATTCAATGCCTTTTTTAATCACCTGGTATGTCAAAGACCCTACCTTCACAGGATTTTCAAAAGCGCTGCGGTTAAGTCGGCTGATTTCCGAGTCCGGATTGTGGTAGCTCATCAGCTCATCGATTTTATAAATCCACTCGAAGGCTGCTTCGATGCAGGCTTCTGCAACTCTCTCATCGGCAGCGATAACAATTACGCGGGCAAAGGTCCCCATTACCGGCCGTGAGCCGCTGTCAGCTTCGAATGATTCAGCCCTCTCGTTGAATATCCCAAAATGCAGAAAGAGCAAAACAAAAATAACCGCAAAGACAATCAGTATATAACTTTTATTATCTCTTTTCATAATAGACCTTACTGCTGGTGCCAATTTTTATAACAACACAATATCCATTAGAAAATAATCATCAATCATTTTATAATGCTGTTATGAATAGTAAAGAAATAACAACAGTAGCCGACAGAATTGAACAGCACTTTTTACCTTACGTTCGCAGGCCGGCGAGATATATCGGCGGCGAAATTAACCGGATAAAAAAAGACCTGAGCCGATGCGGCTTGAAAGTGGCGCTTTGCTTCCCTGATATCTATGAGGTGGGTATGAGTTACACCGGTCTGGCAATTATCTACGATGTCCTTAATAAAATCGACAGTGTTGCTGCTGAACGTGTTTTTGCTCCCTGGCTCGACGCTGAAGAACTGTTACGCAGCAAAAACATCCCGATTTTCTCTCTCGAATCAAAATCGGCGCTCAAAAGTTTCGACGTCATCGGCTTCAGCCTCACCAATGAGCTGTGTTATACAAACGTCTTAAACATCCTCGATTTGGCTGATATACCGCTTCGAAGCAGCCGCCGCAACGAGGATGACCCGCTGATTATAGGCGGCGGCGGTATGGCAAACTGTTGTGAACCGATAGCAGACTTCTTTGATATGTTCATTCTCGGAGATGGTGAAAACGCAGTCGTTGAGCTTGCAAAGCTTTTACTCAGAGAAAAAAACAACGGCTCTAATAAAAAAGAAATCCTGCAAAAAGCAGCATGCAGCTTCAAATATGTATATGTCCCCGGCTTTTATGAATTTAAAACAGACCGTGGGAAACAAACTCTCAGGCCAATAATAAAAAATCTTCGAACCTCTTTTGAAAATGCCGTTGTCGATGATTTTAATAATGCTCCTGTCGTGGACAAGCCGATTGTCCCCTTCGCACAAATAGTGCACGACCGGATAAATATTGAGATAATGCGAGGCTGTCCTAGCCGATGCAGGTTCTGCCAGGCAAGCTTCTGCAGAAGACCCGTCCGGTTCAGAAGTATCGACAGAATCTTCAAAACGGCAAAAAAATGCTACCTATCGACAGGATTCGATACCATCAGCCTTTTTAGCTTATCAAGCGGTGATTATCCCAATCTTGAACAGCTTGTTGATGTGCTTCAGTCATACTTCGAGGAAAAACACGTCGGCCTGTCACTGCCGAGCCTTCGTGTAGACCAGCAGCTAAAGCTTCTGCCAAAACTGGTAACATCAGTCAGAAAAGGTGGTATTACAATTGCCGTTGAAGCAGCAAGCGAAAAGCTAAGACAGATTATCAACAAACCCCTGAAAGACGAAGATTTATTTGCCGCCGTGACTGCTGCCTGGCAGGCAGGATGGGGACGGATAAAATTATACTTTATGGCAGGGCTGCCGGGAGAAAGCGAAGATGACATAAAGAAAATTGCTCACCTTTGCTTTGAGCTTGCTATGTTGAGAAAAGACATTAAGGGCAGGCCCGGCCAAATAAATGCTGCCGTTAGCTGGTTTGTACCGAAGGCTCATACACCATTCAGCTGGCTCGGACAGAAAGACAGGTCATACTTCGAGAATGCGAAAAAAAATATACTTGATGAGAAAAAAAGGCTACGTGCAAAATTTATCAACTTTAAGTTTCACGATATCGGCCGAAGCGTACTCGAATCGGCAATCGGCAGAGGTGACAGAAGACTCAGCGACATCATTGAAAAAGCCTGGTCGGACGGAGCTAAATTCGATTTATGGGATGAGTGTTTTGACTACCAGATTTGGCAGAAGGCCTTTGCGGAATTCGGCTTAGACCCCCAGAAAGAAGCACAAAGAAGGTTCGAGACCGACGAGGTACTGCCCTGGGAGCATCTCGGCGGGCCAAAAAAAGATTACTTGCTCAGCTACCTGAATGGTGCCTTAGAGATTATACAAGAAAGCACAGCAGAAGCTGAGGGATAGCGATTTATGATTTGTTTTTTCTGTATTTGCGATTCGGGAAATTTCCCAAAGAAGCTTACTTTTTCATTCCCTCAGGCAAAGTGATACCAATAGGGCCCTCCGCTTTTCTAAAGTCGACAATAATCTTTGTTGCCTCTTCGTCGGTGTCAACGACCGTAAATACCTGAAGGTCTTCAGACGAAATATATTTATTTTCACTGAGCATCTTATCTTTCATCCATCCGAGTAATCCCTCCCAGTATTCCGAGCCCATTAAGATAACCGGGAATGATGCCTGCTTAAGGGTTTGTATAAGCATAATAGACTCGAAGAACTCATCCATCGTTCCATATCCGCCGGGGAAAACAATAAAGCCGTGAGCGTATTTCAGGAACATAACTTTCCGACAGA
>CAZMQF010000173.1:0-4722 GCA_964568365.1 uncultured Pirellulales bacterium
TTTGAGCGCGGGATTTGGTTCAAGTACAAGGCTTGCAGTCCTGACTCAAGCGGAGGCGTACTGTTGTACGTCAAGCATTGGGTGAGGCTGTGTAACGCAGTAATTGAGCTAAAGAACCGCTCAAAATGATTTCAGCCATTCTCATGCCGGATATTCTAACACCAAAGGGTATATTCGGCAATTATTTGCCTTGAATTTCCTTGCCTGTCAGCTTTAAAACGGGTACAGTTATGCCGACAATTAAATATTGAAAAGTTTACTGAATTTTTGACGTTTCGTCTTAAACCAGCAAGCTTAGTAGTCTGTAAACGCATTTATATCAGTGCTCGTTTACCTTTGGGTAAAACGGGCGCTGTGCGTGTTACGGACGGGCCTTGCTGGGCCTAAGATGAGCATGTAGTAGCGGCCTCTTTTATGGGCGGAACAATAATATTTTTTGAGGGAAGGAAAAAAAGATGAGGATTGTTACTATATTTTCAATCATATTGATTCAGCTATGTTCAGGTTGTTATAATGATTCGTACCCCACTTATGATCCTACTCCTTATTACCACCCTACTTCTTATACAAAAGAAATTTCGTGTGACGCTTGTGGTTATATCTATAAGATGAGTGAATTTTCACCATGTCTTTCATGTGCAAAACGAGGTAATGCAAAAGCAGCATATGGAATCGCAAGAGTATACGAGAACGGATCTTTTGGAGTAGAAAAAGACCTGAGCATTGCACTTCAGTGGTACAAAACTGCGGCTGACTTAGGACATGAGACGGCACTTCGTGTTGTTTTTGACAGTTATTATTTTGGCAAGTGTGGCCCTGAAAATAAAGAACTGGCGTGGGTGTACTTAGAAAAAGCCGCAAATGAAAAACATGAATGGGCAATGCTTCTGCTGGCCAAATGGTCAGAGGATAATGAATCTGAAAAGGCTATTGAATTGTATTCGCAGGCTGCCCAAAACAATAATCGCCCTGCTCAAACTCGGCTGGCTGAAATTTATTTTGATGGCAAAATCGTTCCCCAAAATATTTGCAAGTCTTATTTCTGGGCACTTTTAGCACGTGCAGGCGGAGCTAATAGCAGAGTTGATATAATGTCAGAAACTTACTTTACACTCTGTCACTGGCTTTTTTACTCAAATTCCTTTGCTCCATCAGCATTTCTAATTTCTATAAATTGGTCTGGTGCTGATTCGGGAAATGATAAAAGAGCTTATGCTGATGCCAATCGTATAAAGGTAAAAGCTGAAAAAGCATTATGTTCAGAGCATATACAATTAGTTCAAAATTCGGCAACTGTCTGGCAAAAAGGACAAATAGAACCAGAGTTTCCGATAATCCAAATAGAACAAACAAAAGAACCAACCTTTGTGAAAATCAGCCCTCCCGAATCAATGACAATTTCAAAATCGCTAACCACAGACATTTCCATAGAGTGGGTTGCTGCGGCCATTGACTTGAATTCACAACTTAAGAAAGATCTAACCCCTGCACAGGTATTTGATCTTCTTAATCCTTCCGTTTGGGCTGTTATTTCTGCTGCCACAAAAGAAAATCTAAAAGCCATGAACAATGTATCACTTGGCTCGGCAGTAGTCATAAGCAATAATAAACTTTTGACCAATTGGCATGTGGTAGAAAAAAAGCCTTATGTACTTATTAAACACGGCGAACAATTTGTAGAAGCTAACATTTATGCAGGTGACAAACAAACCGACAGATGTATTCTTTCAGTGGAGAATATAGAATTGAAACCAGTCAAAGCCTTTAGAAAATACGATAGTTTATCTATTGGCGAAGCAGTTTACTCGATTGGTTCACCGCAAGGCCTGGAAAATACGCTTGGGCAAGGTATTATTTCAGGTAAAAGGGAATTAGATGAATCAATGATTATTCAAACAACCGCTCAAGTTTCTCCTGGGTCTTCTGGGGGTGGCTTGTTTGACTCGTACGGAAATCTTATAGGCATCACAACATTCAAGGTAATCGAGAGTGAAGGGTTGAATTTTGCCATACCAGTAGAGGATTTTACCCGTTAAATATTAAATCGGAATGCGGCTTCGATGTAGTTATGTTGAGAAGAAATCGCTAGTCGTTCTTTCCCTGTTGAATCGCTTCGGATTCTCCCAGAGTTTCTCAAGCTCAGAATGAGCGCAAACCCTGCACCGAATGGTACAGAGATATCCCGCACCAATTTTGTTTTTTAAATTTGGTGCGTGGACAATCCCCGCCAATGTCAAATATTTTCCAGGAAATCCGTGTAACTCTCGAAGCGAAGCGTAGATCCGGCACTGTCTTTTGACGGACGCGGTTAAAACATATCTTTTATTGTTACGAGTATCGAGTATCCGGCATCAAGCATCAATTATCTTGTGACGTGTGACTTAAGACTTGTTCTCTTATTTTCTCTGTGTCCTCTGTGCCCTTGTATGTTTACATCTGTCAAGGTTAATAAATTCGGGTTTAAATATTGAAACCATTATAAAGTTCATAAGTATATATGCATATATTTATATGATGTATAAAACTTCTTTTCTCTCTACGGTCTCAGCCTGCCCCGCGTAGCTCAACGAGCGAAGTAGGGCGACCTCCGCGGTTAAATAATTATCTTTTTCGTTGCTAATTCTCTGAGCTCTCGGTGTCCTCTGTGGCTAAATTATACTTTTGTTAATCCTGTTCAACCCGTGAGATAATTTCATATCTCACGGGTTGAATCCTGTCTAAAATTCTTCGTGCTCTTCGTGACCTTCGTGGTTAAAAATAATCTGCGTTAATCTGTGTCTAATATTTTCTTTTTGATTTTTTATATTTTATATTCTTTCTCTCTGCGTAATTTGCGGTTTATTAAATTCTTTTTTTAATCCTGTTATCCCGTCTGAAATTAATTCGTGTCTTTTCGTGTAAACTTGTGCCAGCGTAGGCGGGTATTCGTGGTTAACTTTCTTCCTTATTTTTTTATTTTCTCTGTGTTAATCTGTGTCAATCAGCGCAATCAGTGATTAAATAAATTTTTTCTTATGACTTTTGACTTATGACTGGTGCTCTTGTTTTCTCTACGGTTAATAATCTTTTCTTTATGGTTTAAAAATTCGAGTAATTCGTTAAAATTCGTGTTAATTCGTGGTTTTAAATCTCTGCGGCCTCTGTGACCTCTGTGGCAAAAAAAAATAATTTCCCTTGAATATATCGCCTTAATTTGGTATAATACCAACGATTGGGAGGCCCCAAAAACGGGGCTGCGGAGACCCGCACGGAAAAGGCCAGCAGGCCAATATAAATGGTGAGCGAACAAGTCCTGAGTGGAATCGAAGGAGTCGAACCAGTCAAATATATTCATAACTTCATTTATAATAAGGATTTACCAATGTCCAACACTACTGGAATCGTTTATTCGGTATCGAAAATTGATAAACTAATTAACAAGTTCACTAATTCACCAATTAACTTTCAAAACCCCGCGCGCAAAAAAAACAAAATTATGCAAAACAAACCCAATTTACAGAGTGTTGAAATGAACGTAACCTCTTTATTAACAAAAGGATATGAAATTTTATGGCCTTTCAACCGACGAAAAAACAAAGCCAAACAAACCCAAAACAAACCCAATTTTAGCTCAAAATTGGCTTTGTTTTTCCCAATCAAAGCCAATTCAAACCCAAATCAAACCCAATTTCACCCAAATGGGAAATGTCGGTCAGGCGGTTTTACGGAACAGGCGGGAAAGGTTCTGACCGCCTGTTTTTATAGTGCTGCTTTGATTTCTTCGATAAATTTTTTGATTTCGGTTAAGAGTTTCTCTTTGTTGCCGAGATTGTCTTCTATGATTTTGATGATTCTTGAGCCGATTATGACACCGTCGGCACCGGCAGAGGCGACGGCGGCTGCATGCTCAGGTTTGCTTATACCAAAACCGACACATACGGGGACCTGTGTTAATGATTTTAGTCTGGCGATAAGAGAGCGCACATCTTCTGAGAGTTTTTCCCTGCTGCCGGTGACGCCTAAAAGAGAAACGGCGTAGATAAAGCCAGTTGTTTTGGAGGCGATTGTTTTCATTCTTTCTATGTCGGTGTTCGGAGTTGCCATAAAAACGGTGTCGAGAGATGCTTTTTGTGCAGGGCCTGTGATTTCATCTGCGTCATCGATACTTAAGTCCGCGATGAGGATGCTGTTTACGCCTGCCTTGTGAAAATCGGTGAAAAACTTTTCTATGCCGTATTGATAGATAAGATTGTAATACATCAGCAGACCTATCGGGATGTCTTTGTATTGTTTTACTCTAGCGATAAATTCGAGTGCCTTTGCGACAGTCATACCGTTTTTCATAGCACGTATGTCGGCCTTCTGGATTGTTGGGCCGTCAGCTATCGGGTCTGAAAACGGTATGCCCAATTCGAGGATGTCAGAACCTGCGTCGATGGCTGTTTTGATAATTGCCAGGGATGTCTGGAAATCAGGGTCGCCGATAACGAAAAACGGTACAAGGGCTGCTCGTTTTAACTGAGAAAAAAGCTGTTTGTATGTTTTCATACTTGTCCTCTTATTTTACCGGCCGATATTTTTCAACGATTGAAACGTCTTTGTCACCGCGTCCGGAAAGGCTTATCACGATGTTTGTGTTTGAATCCAGTTTTCCTTTTTGCTTTACAAGCCAGGCCAGAGCGTGTGCACTTTCCAGGGCGGGCAGGATGCCTTCTGTTCTTGTAAGCAGCTCGAATGCGTCGA
>CAZMQF010000174.1:0-4699 GCA_964568365.1 uncultured Pirellulales bacterium
AACTGTTAAAAAGCAAGATTCACCGTGCTAAAGTCACGGAAACAAAGCTGCATTACCCCGGCAGCCTCGCCGTTGACTCGAAGCTTCTCGATGCCGCAGGCCTCCTGCCGTACGAGTCTGTCATCGTTGCCGATATAGACAATGGAAACCGGCTTGAGACTTACCTTGTACCGGCCGAGCCCGGCTCAAAAAAAATTATTGTCCTCGGCGCCGCAGCACATCTGATAAAGAAAAATGACACCGTCATCGTTTTAAGCTTTGGTTTCTATAGCCCTGATGAAGCAAAAACTCATAAACCAAAAGTCATTGTCCTCAATGAAAATAACGATATAATCAGTCGAATCTGAGTTTTTCTTCATGGCTGATTATAACTTAAATTTAAGAGCGGCGAAGATATGCATCCGAAACTTTTCAGAATACCGTTTTTTAATGCACCCCTGCAAAGTTACGGCCTGATGATAGTCATTGGCCTGGTAATGGCTATCTGGCTGATAAGAAGGCTCAACCGTCACATCACTCCCGACCCAAACCTGGTTACAAGCGGTGCACTCTACGCACTCATTGCCGGCGTTGTTGGTGCACGGTTATTTTACGTGATTCAACATTTTGACAGATTCAGGGACAACCTCCTTTCTGTATTTGCTATCTGGCAGGGCGGCCTTGTGCTGCTCGGGGGCTTTATCCTTGCTATTACAGTTATCATAATTTTCCTCCGGTATCACAAGCTGAATATCCCCCAGCATCTTGACATCCTCGCAATCGCGTTTATGCTCGCTCTTGCTTTTGGAAGAATCGGTTGTTTCTTAAGCGGCTGCTGTTTTGGCAAACCTGCGAACCTGCCCTGGGCTGTTAGGTTTCCTTACGGCTCGGACTCTTATCAAAGCCAGATAGAGCCAAACCCGAAAAGAAACCGCCCCGAACCTTATATAAATCCCCCGCCGCCCGATTTCTACGGCTACACCGACGAAAAGGGCCGATACCATCCCGACCTGAAACCATACGACAAATTGACGCCCGAGCAAAAAGCGCTTGTCGATAACGGCTCATTAAAACCTTTAACTGTTCATCCGACTGAGTTATATTCTTCTGCAAATGCAGCCCTAATCTCACTTATCCTTTATCTTTTCTGGAGAAGGACGCAGAAGAACCTCAAATCTCCTGACCCTAAAAAACTCTTCGCCAGGCCGGGCTGCACCTTCGCTTTACTATTTATGCTTTACAGCGTCACCCGTTTCTTTATCGAGTTCGTACGTGACGACAATCCCTTCGAATACCGCTGGTGGAACATCTATAAAGGCGGCACAATCTCCCAGAACCTCGCTATATACCTTTTTGCCCTCGGCATCGCTATGATGATTTTCTTCCAGAAGTTAAAACCAAAAACCAAAGCTGCTTCGAAAAAATAACACCGGTTTTCTAAAATATTCGTACCTTGGGCGAAACTTTTCTTGAACATTTCGTCATTTTGACGATACTATAATGTTGTTGGTTCGTGTTTCGTATTTCGTTTTTGTTTCGTATTTCGATATTTGGATTTAGGATTTGATTAGGATTTAGAATTTAGGATTTGTTTCGGATTTCGATATTTGGATTTAGGTTTTGTTTAGGATTTAGATATTAGGATTTTGGATTTATTTAAAGATGGGTCTTTACGACAGAGATTACACTCAGGATGATTACCAGCAGCGCCACCAGTACCCACCCCGGATGCGCATAGGTTTTCCGAAGATTACTCCGGTCGTAAAAAAACTTCTGATAATCAACGTCGCTGTTTTTCTGATTGATAAAATCTTCTTTCGTCCGGAATTTATTGTACCGCCGTTTCCATTACCTATTAGCTTTGTTGACAAATGGTTTTCGGTCTTCCCACATTCTCTCGCTTCGATACTTCAGCTTTGGCGGATTTTGACTTACCAGTTCCTTCACGCAAATGTCTGGCACATCTTTGTTAATATGCTCTGCCTTTATTTTCTTGGCCCGATTCTCGAGCGTCACTGGAGAGCGAAGAAATTCCTGATTTTCTATTTGTGTTGTGGAGCGGCTGGGGGTATTTTTTATACCTTTCTTGTTTCTGTCAATTTCCTTGGTGCAACCATTATGGTTGGCGCTTCCGGTTCTATTCTCGGCCTTCTGGCTGCCTGTGCGATATTGTTCCCGCAGTTCGTGGTCTTCATATTTATCTTTCCGGTTTCGATAAGGGTAGCTGCCGTCGCCTTAACACTTGTTTATATCTTCATCGTTGCTACGAGGGGCGAGAATGCAGGCGGCGAAGCCGCTCACCTCGCCGGTATGGTTGTTGGTGCCGCTTACGTTTTATCGAAACCTCTCAGAGCCAAATGGCTGATGAAAACAAGAGCTGAAAAATGGAATAAGCAGAGAGACCTGGAGCAGCAGATTCAACAGGAGCTTGACCGCATCCTTGAAAAGGTGCACAACTCCGGAATTCACAGCCTGTCCGCGAAGGAAAAGAAAATCTTGAAAAAAGCAACCCGCCTCGAGCAAACTAAAAATAAATTATAAAACTATCTTTGTTTTTCTTTCTCAATCCTGAATTCTACATTCTTTCATACAACTTATGCCTTGTATTTTTGGCTTCTTTCTGTTATCATAATTTTTTAATATTTTTGCAAGGTAGCTTTATGGCAGAACAACAATCGCTTCCCGAAAGCGTTACAAAAATCATTCTTGATGGAAGAGAAATCTTTCTCGTCGGCACCGCCCACGTCTCGAAAGAAAGTGTCGAAGACGTTAAAAAAACAATCCGGAGCGTAAAGCCGAATTCCGTTTGTATAGAGCTTTGCGAGCCGAGATACAGGGTTATGACCGACCGTGACGCCTGGAAAAAAATGAACATCTTCAAAATCATCCGAGAGAAAAAATCGACGCTCCTTCTGGCACAGCTTATCCTCGGCGCTTTTTATCGTCAGCTCGGCGAAAAACTCGGAATCCAGCCCGGTGCCGAAATGCTCGAAGCCGTAAACCAGGCCGGCAGGGTCAAAGCAAAGGTTATACTTGCCGACAGGGAAATCGAAATCACACTAAAGCGGGTCTTCAGATACCTGTCCTTCTGGAATAAGATTAAAATACTCAGCCATTTCATTGCAGGACTCGTCGCCGGCGAGGAAATCGACGAAAAACTAATCGAGCAGTTGAAAACGAAGGACCAGCTCGAAGCCGCTCTTTCCGAATTCGCCGAAAAGCTGCCGGAGGTTAAACGCCGTCTCCTCGACGAGCGTGACATCTACCTTGCCCAGAAAATCCGTCATGCTGACGGCCCAAAAGTCGTCGCAGTCGTCGGCGCAGGGCACATCCCCGGAATAAAAAAGAGCATCATAAAAGAGCAGTCTCTTGACGAGCTTATAAAGATACCGCCTAAATCATTCTGGCCGACAATCTTCAAATGGGCAATACCTGCAGCTGTTATCGCTCTTATTACTTACAGCTTTTTCGCAAAGGGCACCGAAGCTTTTCTGCAAAATATTTACGTCTGGCTGTTCGTTAACGGCTCGCTTTCCGCTCTTGGTGCCGCTATCGCTCTTGCTCATCCGGCAACTATCCTTTCTGCCTTTATCGCTGCACCTTTTACGAGCTTAAATCCCGCACTCGCTGCCGGCTGGGTCGCAGGTCTCGTCGAAGCCTGGATTAGAAAGCCGACCGTTGACGATTTTGAGCAGTTGCCAATAGACACTTCTACGGTGAAAGGTTTTTGGAAAAATCCGGTTACCAGGATATTGCTCGTTGTTGCTTTTGCTAATATCGGCAGTGTCCTTGGCAGCGTGATCGCCGGCATCTGGATCGGCAAAAAAAGCGTAACCTGAAAATCTACTGCTCCGAATGGAACGCTCAGACAACCGATTGGCGGACAGGCCTCTATGCCGGCGGCGTTCTAAACGCTTTTGAAAGATGCGCACCAACTTTTGAAATTGCAGGCCCGGCTTTGTTCCTCCGCTATATCGACGCACCCGCCTGGGACAATGCCTTCATTAACTTTGACCATTATCGATGGTTCCCTGCACCGAATTATGTCGTTATGAAGCTCTGGCGCGACCATTTCGCTCCTAATCTTCTTGAGATTATTGCCGACAGTAACAGCCTGAATACCAACGCAACGCTTTCCGCCGACAAAAGAACGTTATTTATAAAATGCGTAAATCCGACCGATGGGCCTGTTGATGTCTCAGCCGACATTAAAGGCTCTTTCAGGCCGGCTTCGGTTTCGATGAAGCTTGTTGCCCCCGGCTCTTTGCGGGCAAGGAACACTCTTGACAGACCCGACCACATAAAAGCCGAATCTGCTGATGCAGCTCTCAGCGGCCGCAATATTAAATTTACTATGCCTTCTCTCTCCGCCGCCGTCCTGAATATAAAAAAATAAATTCCAATACATTAAATTGATGACACAAAGCGTTGTATAGCTCTGCCATGGGTATTATTATATTATATCTCTCTCATGCTGTTGAAGAGATATCGATTAAGGTGAGCTTATGTCTAAACGCTTAAAATACCTGACAATTTTCTTATTGGCTGTTGCGCCGATATATCTTCCCGTGGTTGTGGCCCAGGAGATTATTGTCTCGAAAATACATAAACTCAACCTTGCCGGTAATGACATTATAGAAGTTGAACCGAATACTCCCAGAGGATTTAACTTTCCCTATTTTCTATTCGTTCCTGATAAAATTGATAGAAATAGCCAGCT
>CAZMQF010000175.1:0-4693 GCA_964568365.1 uncultured Pirellulales bacterium
TATCGAATTTACGGGCGGCACCTCGGTTGTTATCAATCTAAAGGACGGCGTGGAACTAAGCAGAAGGGACGTTGAAGACAGAATTCACAAAGTCGGCCGGCAAATGAATAATCCCGCACTCGCAATAGCTAACGTATACAGCACGGGCAAACCAATTACTGAAAATCCCGAAGGTGAAAAAAAATACAAACAATATGAAATTAAAACCATAGAAACGAACAAAATAAAACTAATGATTACTTTGCCGGGCAATGAACAGCAAACCGCAGACAAAATCGCTTCGGCTGTCACCGACCGGCTTAGCAATGTCACCGTAAAGCCGGCCGGCAAAGCGAATGTATTCGAGATAAGCACAAGCCAGACCAATAAAACCATCGTTAAAAATGTTCTCGAAGATGTCTTTGGCGACGCTCAGCTAACAGAGCCACAGCTTCAGGAAACAGTCAACGAGGCAATATTGGCTGCCTTCGAAAATGATTTGCAAATTATGCAGAATCTGGAGCCTCAAATCACTTCTGTCGACAAAATTACCGAAGAGGTCATAAATCAATATCCCGAACTCAACGATTTTATCAGCGGCCTTAAAATCACCTGCAAGCTCGAGAGATCTGCAACCCCGGAAGAAATCAACAACAGGTTCCAGTACCTCAGGTACAAACCGGAAATGCGAGACATCAAAAGATATACATATCAGCTCTTCACAGCAGATTTAACACCATTAACACCCTCGAAGCCCGTAGATACATTTCTTTATGTCTCGGTTAACGAAGACTTTGCTTTCAGTCAGCCGCCTGAGGACGAATGGAATCGTTTCGTAGAAAACGAAAAAAATAAGGTGCTCTCTTCTATGCAGCTCTCTGAAACTCTGCCTCGCGTCACCCAGATAAATCCGTCAATAGGCCAGGAGGCGAAGGTTCGTGCTTTAATTGCAATAATTTTGTCACTGGCTGCAATCGTCGCATATATCTGGATTCGATTTGGTAATGCACGTTACGGCTTCGCGGCCATACTCGCTCTCGTTCACGATGTCTGTATAACTCTTGGTGCCGTTACCGTCTGCACCTTTATCGCGAATACAAAGATTGGAGAAGTACTTTTAATTGGAGACTTCAAGATTAATCTGGCGATAATAGCGGCCTTTTTAACCCTCATCGGATACTCTCTTAACGATACCATTGTTGTTTTCGACCGAATCAGGGAGAACCGCCGAAAGGCGCAGCTTACGACGCAGACAATAACAAACAGCATTAACCAGACGCTTTCCAGAACTCTTTTAACGTCATTTACAACCTTTATCGTTGTCCTTATAATGTATATTTTCGGCGGCCAGGCTCTAAGAGGATTTACTTTTGCGATCGGTTTCGGTGTTATAATAGGGACCTACTCATCCATCGCTATAGCTGCTCCGGTCCTGTTGCTTGGCACAAAAACTAAAACTGAAAAAAATAAATTAAAGACATACAGCGAATGAGCTTTGCAGCTTAAAAGCTCATTCGCCGGCGGTCGAAAGATGAAAAAGGATTTTAAAATAGGTTTGCTTTTGGGTCTTGTACTCGTCTCAATTGCAGGGATATGGCTTTGTGTTTCACCAACGGTTAGCGTCAAATCCCGTCTGGGAAATCTGCAAAAATCAAAAATAACTACCCAAACTAAAGAGCAGGAAACCGCACCAACAGCAGATTCAAATTCGAAAAGCACACAGCTCAGCTCTGTTCAAAACCAAACAATCGAAAACAAGATGACCAAAGAAATTCCCACCGAAGCTCCAATACGAGAAGAGCAGATAACAGATATTCAGTTTAGAAATGAAGACATAACAAGATTTCATACTGTTCGAAAGGGTGAGACCTTAACCGAGATAGCTCTGAAATATTACGGAGCCGCAAGCAAATTTACTAAAATTCGCGATGCCAATCCGAAAGTCGATCCCAGAAAGCTCCAGCCCGGAACTACATTAATTATTCCCCCATAATTCGCCCCTGCCGCTGAAAAACTCCTCCCTGTTCAGTCTTTTATATACCTGGCAGCTTCACTGTCTACCAGCCAGGTAACTTTATTAAGCACAGGCCATAAAAAATGTATCGGATACCTGACCTCGTCAGGCTCACTTGTCAGGACTTCCTTTAAGATACCGGCTTTCTCTTTTCCTGAAACAAGGATAATCAACTGCAAGGCAGCCCGTAAAACTGTGCGACTAAGTGTTATCCTGTTTAATCTCTCTTCCAGGTCATACACAACACAGGCCAGACTGTCCTCATCAAAGGCCGCATAACAATTTGGAAACAGTGAACCTGGGCAACCCTCAACACTTAAACCGAGCACTATCAAATCAAAACAGGGTATCTGCTCTCCCCCCAGGCCGAACACATCTCTGATTGTCTTTTCATAGCTAAAAGCAGCTTCTCTCAGGTCGCTGTGTTCGGTCGGAATCCGATGGATATTTTTCTCCGGGATATCAACCCTTGGCAGGAAGGTGTCGGCGGCGAGCTTGTAATTGCTGAACCTTAAATCCTTTTCAACCATTCGCTCATCGACCCAGAACAGATGAATCTTATCCCACGCCAGAGCCTTTGATTCCGCAAGCTCTCCTAAAAGCCTGAAAAAATTAACAGGAGTCTGCCCTCCGGATATGGCAACACAGAATTTACCTTTCTGTGCTATTGCTCTCTCGGCATTTCTAATAAACATCTGAACGCCTCGGAAAGCAAAACTCTCAGCATCCTGCGTAAGTTCAATATTAGTATTATATTTTGCTGCAGTGCCCATCATCGTACCCCATTTCCGATATCGGCCCGCATTATTGTCTTATCCTATATATTATCTGTTCTAAAAATCAGTTTTGCCAGCATTTTTATAATAAAAACTAAAAAATTTTAACCCTCATTAGAAATTTCGCTAAGACCTGATATTCAAGACACTTACAGAATACGGAAAAAACCGAAAAAAACAGATTAAGTAATATCATCGATCTGCCACATAAAGGCTTTTATTCCTTCAGGAGCGAGTTTCTCCCTCATCCGGCGCACCTTATCCATTATTTCTTTGGCTTTAGATTCTTCGACTATCACCAATGTGCCGTAATTAACACCCGGCCAAACACCTGAATTAAGATGCGGTTCGCTTAACTTTCCCTTACCCAGTGTATCCGTAAACTTGGTATAACAATCAACGCCCAAAGACTGCAAAGCCTCGTTAACATCTCTGTCAAGGGCGACGTTGTGCATAATTAAAACTGCTTTCATAATAACCCCCTGACAGAAAAGCTCTTTTTATAATCTTCAAAAACGCTGTACAGTGTCGGCATTAAAACAAGGGTTATCACCGTCCCTACAATAAGTCCTCCGATAATCGTAACCGCGAACGGCACCCAGATTTCTCCCCCTTCTCCCCTTGACAACGCAAGCGGCGACATCGCCAGGATAGTGGTTACACTTGTGCATACTACAGGCCGAAGCCTGCTTCGGCCCCCTTCCATAATAGCTGAATACACGTCGTATTCCCTGTGACGAAGGATTCCTATATAACTTATTAATACGATTCCATCATTTACCACTATTCCCACAAGCATTATCAACGCAAGAAAGCTGACCACGCTCAATGCCTGGCCGGTTAAAGCCAGAGCAAAAATAACCCCGACAATGCCGAACGGTATCGAAAAGAATATAATAAATGGGTCACGGTAAGACTCAAACTGAGAGGCCATTACCATATAAACCAGCACCATCCCGAGACCAACTGCTATCAACAATGACCGAAAGGCCTCCTGTTTCTCCTCCTCCGCACCTGACAATTTATAGCCAAAACCGGGAGGCGCAGGCAGCTCATCAAGAGTCTTCTTTACATCCTTTGCGACTGAACCAAGGTCTCTATCCATAATCTCTGCTGAAACTGTAATATAACGCGACTGGTCTTTTCTTTCAATTTTCGTCGGACCCACACCCTCTTCGATTTGCGAAATATTACTCAGGCTGACCGCACCGCCGCCCCGAAGCGATATAAAGGAATCGCGCAAATCCTCAAGCCTGTCCCTGTCACCAGGCCGAAGCCTTACTTCAATATCATATTCGTCACCGCCTTCACGGTATCTCGATGCTGTACTGCCCGCAAAAAGAGTTTCTATCGTCTTGCCCACCGAAGTAACATCAAGGCCGAGTCTCGACGCCTTTTCCCTGTCAATGCCGACCTTGATTTCAGGCTTCTCTTCTTTTCTGCTCAACTGAACGTCCTTCACACCTTTTATTTTTGAAATTGCATCCTCAACAGCCTGTGCATAACTGCGAGCGTTATCCATATCATGGCCGTAAAGCTCAACCGCAAGCTTGCCGCCGCCTCCGAATATCAGCGATTCGAGCGGGTCCTCCGCACTATATCGAAGAACCGCTCCGGGTATATCTTTTAGAACCTCACGAAGTCGCTCTATTATCTCGTTCGGAGATGCATCACGCTCTCTTTTAGGAACAAGAGACAAAAACATAACTCCGGTATAGCTTTCTTCATCTGTCGCATACATACCGCCAGACGCCCTGCCGTACACGCCCCAGCGTATGAAGCTGTCTCTCGTTTCCGGAATATGTATCATAGCAGCTTTCTGAATCTGCTCCATAACCCTGCCGGTCCTCTCATAACGCGTGCCGATAGGAAGCTCAACGTTGGTGACAACTCTATTCTGGTCCTGCTGAGGAAAAAACTCCGT
>CAZMQF010000176.1:0-4566 GCA_964568365.1 uncultured Pirellulales bacterium
GACGACAAGATTTTATTGAAGAGGGGCAGCTCTGTGCCTGTGATAAGCGGAGTACCTTTGATAGGCACAGCTTCTGCGGTCGGGGCTGGTGAGAGAGAAACGGTGCAACCAGGAGCTCAGGCTGAACAAACAGAAGCAGATGCGGGATTGGTTGAGATAAAATCGCCGATAGTAGGGACATTCTATGCGACACCGAGCCCGGATTCGGAGCCCTTTGTGGAGGTCGGTACCAAGGTTGAAGAGAATTCTGTTGTCTGTATCGTCGAGGCGATGAAGGTGATGAATGAGATAAAGGCGGAGGTAAGCGGGACAATTGTCGAGATACTTGTCAAGAACGGCGAGGCTGTCGAGTACGGACAGGTTCTTTTCAAGGTCAGGGGTGAATAATTTTTGTGGTTAGGTGTTGGTGATTAGGTATGTTTTCGAAGATATTGATAGCAAATCGCGGTGAGATAGCGGTCAGAATAATGCGGGCCTGCCACGAGCTGGGGATAGGCGCGGTTCTGGTTTACTCGGAGGCGGATAAGGACGCAGCTTATCTTGAGTTTGCCGATGAGGCGATATGTATAGGTCCTGCAACTGCCGCTCAAAGCTATCTTAATATTCCGCGGATAATAAGTGCGGCGGAGATTGCGGATGTGGATGCGATTCATCCCGGCTATGGATTTCTGGCGGAGAACGTGGAGTTTGCCAAGATATGCGGTGACTGCGGGATAGAATTTATCGGCCCGCCGGTAGAGGCGATGAGACTTCTGGGTGACAAGGCGAGGGCGAGACAATTGGCACAGAAGGTAGAGGTGCCGGTGGTGCCGGGCTCAGAAGGAGTAGTAGAGAACGAAGCAGAGGCTTTGAAGATAGCAGAGCAGATAGGATACCCGGTGATAATCAAGGCGTCGGCTGGGGGCGGGGGACGCGGGATGAGACTTGCACATAACGAGATAAGCTTTCGGCAGGGCTTTAGTGCGGCCCGCTCGGAGGCGGAGGCAGCGTTCGGTGACGGCTCGGTGTACCTTGAGAAGTTTATAGCTGAGCCGCGTCACGTCGAGGTGCAGGTGATGGCGGATAAGTTCGGTAAGATTTTACATTTCTACGAGAGAGACTGTACGACGCAGAGAAGACATCAAAAGATGATAGAAGAATCGCCCTGCCCTGTGCTCGATGAGCATACCAGAGAAAAGCTGTGCGTCGCGGCAATGAGGATTATTAAAGAGGCGGGGTATGACAGCGCTGCGACGGTTGAGTTTCTGCTGGATAAGAATAAGGATTTTTATTTTATCGAGGTGAATACGCGTATCCAGGTCGAGCATACGATAACGGAGATGGTTACCGGTTTCGATTTGATACAATTGCAGATTCGGACGGCGGCGGGAGAGAAGCTTGAACTGGAGCAGAGAGATATCGGTCATAACGGCGTTGCGATGGAGTGCAGGATAAACGCTGAGGATGCGGAGAATAATTTTTCGCCTTGCCCCGGCAGGATTGAAAGGTATATACCGCCGGGCGGGCCGGGCGTTCGCCTTGACACACACGTTTATCAGGGTTATACGGTTCCGGCGAATTACGATTCGATGATTGCCAAGCTGATTGTGCATCGGGGCACTCGCGATGAGACGATAGCGACGATGAAAAGAGCGCTTGATGAGTTTGTTATCGAGCCGATAAAGACGACGATTCCAGCCTGCAGGACAATTCTTTCACATAATCTTTTCGTCAAGAATAAGATAGATACAGGCTTTGTCGAAAGAAGTTTGTGATTTAATAATGGTTGTTTTGATAAAGGAGAGGATTATGAAGTACTTCAATTATTTAATTTTGTTTTTAATTTTTTGTTTTCTTTTACATTCGGCCGCTGCTGGAGAAGTAAAGGGCGGTTTAGGTGAAAGAGCCGAAGGGTTAAGTTTTGAGCAGCTTGAATCGATGCAGAAGTTGTTTGAAAGCGATACCCATAATAAGCTTATGCAGAATGCTGTTACGGTGACCGAAGTTGATAAACTTGCTTTGAATAGGCCGGTAGTAACGAGTATGGAAAATAGTTTTTCGCATAAGCTTGATGACTGGCCGGCAACCAACCAGAGAAAGAGCGGCCGATGCTGGTTATTTGCGGGGCTGAATTTTTTAAGAGTTGGTGCGATGAAGAAGATGAATATCGAGGAGTTTGAGTTCAGCCAAAGTTATATATTTTTCTGGGATAAGATTGAGCGTAGCAATTACTTTCTTGAGTCGATAATTGATACAGCCGGTCGTCCTGATGGTGACCGGGTGGTTGATTTTTTGCTGGATAACTGTCTTGGTGACGGCGGTCAGTGGAATATGTTTGTGAGCATCGTCAAGAAATACGGTTTGGTTCCGAAATCGGTATATCCTGAGAGCGAGAGCTCATCTAACAGCCGTTTTATGAACGGGATGTTAAAGAGAAAACTTTGTGAAGGTGCCAAGCGGTTACGTGATATGTATAACAATGGTGAAGAGAGGTCGGAGCTTCGAGAAGCCAAGAAGCAGATATTAAACGAGGTCTACAGGATATTAAGTATTCATATGGGGACGCCGCCTGGAAGTTTTGAATGGCAATGGCGAGATAAGGATGACAAGTTTCACCGCGTTGGTAAGATGAAGCCACAGGAGTTTGTGAAAAAGTATGTTACCGTGAATATTGATGATTATATCTGTCTGGTGCATGATCCGAGACCTACCAATTTTTTTAATCGTACTTATACGGTTGCTTATCTTGGGAATGTAATTAGTGGTGAGCCTGTTTTGTATTTGAATGTTGATATTGATGTAATCAAAGAGCTGACTATGCGAACTATAATGAGCGGTGAGCCTGTATGGTTCGGCTGTGATGTTGGTAAACAGATGGACCGACAGCTTGGTCTCTGGGATAAAAGTTTGTTTGATTACGATGGGATTTACAGTACTAAATTTGCTTTAGAGAAAGCTGACCGTCTGATTTATCATCAGAGCAGGATGACTCATGCGATGTTATTTACAGGCGTTGATGTCGTTGATGGCAGGGCGAGGCGCTGGCGTGTTGAGAACAGCTGGGGTGATGAGAACGGCAAGGAGGGTTTTTTTATTATGAATGATTCGTGGTTTGATGAGTATGTGTTTGAGGTAGCAATTCGCAAAAGTGAGTTGCCCGGGAAATTGCGAGAGGCAGCAGAGCTTGAGCCGATTGTGCTGCCGCCGTGGGACCCGATGGGCTCGCTCGCGCATTGTAAGTAGTGCTCTGTTGAAGCTCAATTAATAGGCGTCATTCCTGCCCCGCAATAAATGTGGTATAAACTCAAGTGGGAATCTACCTTTCATTTAGCCATACTTGTCCGGCATTTTTTTTGACGGAGAGGTCACCCTTCGACTACGCTCAGGCCAAGCAAAGGACGCAGAGGTTTAAAAATTCTAAATCCTAATATCTAAATCCTAAGCAAATTCGAAAAACAAATGACCGAAATTCAAAACAATTATTTCACCGCAAAGTGCGCAAAGGACGCAGTATCCTGAAAATTCTAAATCCTAATATCTAAATCCTAAACAATATCGAATTACCAAAATCCAAATTACAAAAAGAAGTTTAACCACGAATTTCACGAATTAAAGCGAATTATTTTAAGTCACAGAGGCCAATGAGATTTTTGTAGGCCGCAAAAGCAAAGAAACCCATCTGTCGTTACCAACAGCAGGCGAGCGTGATTTTCTCGCTTGGTAAAATTTTAAGGATTTGTTAACGGAATTAATTTTATTTTATGAAGTAATCAATGTCAGTTATTAAGATTTTTTTGATTCTTTTTAAAAAATTCCTCCTGCCTTTTCGAGTTTGCCTTGATTGTTTCGACTACCTGGCAAACGGCCAATACAATAAGAGACAGTAAAAAACATATCGAACCACCAAAAAAGACGATTTTATCTGATGCGCCAATGCCATATAAAACCATCAAAAGCGAAATGGTTGCGGCAAGCATTGCGACGACGTAAAAGCCCATCGTCGATGGAAATTTAACAGGCCGTTCTGGTTGTAGTTTTAAATTTTGCATATTAAGAATTCCTGAAAATTACTTTTGTGTGATTTTTACGTCAAATCTGTGTATCTGTTTAACAAGGTCAGGTGAAAGAGGGATGGCATTTGTAAAGGTATAATCATTTTCGCTTGAAACATATTGATTATACAAGTAATCTGTGTGCAGGAGAAATCCGCTTGAGTCGTAAAAAAGGGCTTCTACCTCTATCTTGCCCGTATAATAACTGAAAAAATCTGTCTTCCAGGAAATCATTTTAATAATATCGTAATCCTCGATGACCTTCCATTCGATATTTCTTGTTATGCCCGGCTCGATTGGTTTGTAATCAGGCGTAGCGGAATATGATCTAAGTGTCTGTTTCTGCGATAACTTATGGAGATTATATGTATCTGTGGAGCCTTTACTGTAACCATTATCATAGCCTTTCGGATAGCTATATGCACGGCCTTTGCGGTTGCCTATTTTGTAACTGGTAATAACGAGAAAAATTAAAGCTATGATTATCAATATTGTGAATTTGTATTTTGTTTTCATCTTTGCCTCAAAAAATTTT
>CAZMQF010000177.1:0-4553 GCA_964568365.1 uncultured Pirellulales bacterium
AAATCTTGAAAAAATACGAACATTTCGTTGGCCTGCGATTTGTCGGCTGGTCTTATTAGGGGTGTTGGTTATGATTTATTTAGGCTGGCTCGTTGAAGAACATCCGAACATTTGTAATCGTTTGGTTTGTTTGAGTCAGCCGTTACCGGACAAGCCTGATTTCCTTTCATATTGTTTGTTAGGAGGCCTGACTGAAGCAATAAATACCTGTTTCTGGCTTCACAAAGATTTACTGCGGAGAAGCTTATGCTAAAACCCCAAAGTTTGAGCAAGAAGTTAATAATTTTTGTAAAAAAATTAACACTTATCGTCAGGATTATGCTTCAGAGCAAAATAAAATTTACAGAAAAAAGTTGCTTGTTCTTTTATTTCAGGCATCAATATTTCCTCACTGCTACAACCAACCGAATAAGTTACCAAACTCGCCAAAGACGCGATTTTAAAAAATCTTGTTTTTTGCTTTTTATTCCTTTTGTTAAAAACACAATAACCTGTTCACAAATCTGACTTTAGACATCTATTCTATCTATCCGCAGTTTCTGCATTTTCTACCCACCACTTCCACAGGTGTAAACGTTCATTGAAGATTTGTTATTTTAGTGCAACTACATCGGTTATTAAATAAGTATTTTTGTTGTGGTCAAGCCGGTACGCTTCGATCCAGCAATTGTCAATACCAACGTGGACTTTTAAAAAGGTGCTGCGTGCACCCATATCTCCTATCCCACGTGCATGACCGGCGTCGATTTGCCATAAACCATTGATTTTTGCGTAGGAAAAATTGTGGGTATGGCCGTTTATGTAAGCAGTAACATGGTGTTGGCGCAAGAGTTTAGCAAAGCGGTGGTTGTTTCGCGGGTGTTCGTCGAGATTATCGCCTTTGTGGCGATGTCGGCCGTTATCAATATCAGGAATAGAAATGAACGGTTCGTGACCAAATACAAAAATTAAAGGCTTCCTGTTTCTTTCTAGATCGTTCTTTGTCCATTCGTACAGGGCACCAGAGATATCACCATCTATTCCAGTATCTGACTGGCCGTCGTAATATTCGTTGATAATTACAATATGAGCGTTCTTGTAATCGAAAGAATATGTAGTTTCTTCGGAACCTTCAGGACCGGCCGAGACGTGACCAAGTAACTTTTCCCTTCCATACTTCCGGAGCCATTCCATGTCCTCCGGCGTTTCCGCTTCATGGTTTCCAACTACAGGATACCATATATAATCAGGGCCTAATACAGTATTGACCATGTCATAAACACAGTTAGGGGGATCAATGTCACCGGGACTAACCATAAAGGCCCCTTTGCCTGTCTGAAGGATTGCCAGGCAGACGCCTTTAAAATATTCTGGTGTTAGATGTTCGGTGTTGGCGAATTCTCGCATATCTGCGGCGACGTCAAACGAGAAAAGCGGCGTGTTACGGTTACATTGACAGCCGGCAAGTAAACCAACAATGACCCAAATACAAACATTAAACAAACCTCGGTATACTCTTTTCATTGTTTTCCTTCCTATTTAAATGCCCTCTAATAATTAAATCCAAATGTCTCAAATTATACCTTAACAAAATTAACATTTCATTTATTTTATACAGCTAATTTTCAAAAACAATCACCATTTCGCGCACCACCTACCGCCAGAACATCTCCGAGCTTATTGCGCAAAAGAGACCATTGCGTGCCAATACAACCGTTCTATCCAGAAAAGCCTTACATTGTGACGTCATCGTCTCCAGATAAACGGGAATTGTTGTTATTTTCATGTCATATTCCTGAGTTATTATTAGATAGCAGCTTTATAATAGAGCTTTTGATTTTGTGGTTTTGCTTCGATCTTTCCTTCAGAGGATAATTCTTCTACATACTTAACAACTTCATTTCGGTGAAGGCCAAGACCTGCGGCAATATCTTCGATAGAGCAAGGCCGACGTTTCAGAAGCGTCAAGACATCCTCACATCGGCTTTTGTAAGTTTCTTGTTGGTGAACGCCGGCATAATCGGTGATTATTTCCGCATTTTTATGTAACTTTTCAGCTATGGCTTTGAGTTGCTCTTTTGGTACAGCTTCGGCAAAGGATTCAGAGGGTGGTCGAGTGACGGTATTTACCTGCACTCTTTCTGGAGAAATAGAATATATGCATTTGCTAAGCCTGTTGATTTCTGCCTCCGGCGTAGTTATGCCAGCAAGAAGAAAAACCTCGAGCCAATATTTGCCGGAATATTCCTGCCGAAATTTGGTCAATCCTTCAAGCATATTGTTAAAAGTTATCTCTCTGTGCGGTCTGTTGACATACTGGAACAACCGTTTACTTCCCGCATCCAGGGAAGGAACTACTAAATCTGCCTGAATAATAGATTTTCTCACCTCAGGTTGCCAAAGCAGTGAACCGTTAGTCAAAATTGCAACTGGTACATCTGTTATATCCTTGATCTTTGAAATAAGTTGACTCGTCTTTGAAAATAAAGTTGGCTCACCGGAGCCGGACAGTGTTATATAATCAGGTTTAGATTTGAGATTGGCTTTAAGCTGGTTAATAACGATATCGAGCGGTACCCATTCTTTTCTTTCCACCGTTTTATTGGTTGTTCTCCCGAGTTGGCAGTATATGCAATCATAACTGCATGTCTTAAAGGGCACCAAATCGACCCCGAGTGAACGGCCTAATCTTCTTGATGGAACTGGCCCGAATATGTATTCTGTTTTATTTAATGAATCGTTTTTGCTAATCATGATTTTTACCTTATATTGTGTTTCTTAACTATTATTCTGTGAGCTCTTGCTGTAATCTAATTCCTTAAAATCACAGATTCTGACAATATCGTGCAGCAAACAGGCCCTGTCCACCTGGTAAACGTTTACAGTTACACCTCTTTCCTTTAATTTTTTTGCTAAAAAAACAGCTAATTTAGCCACGGCTAAGCTGTAGCTTAGAATGTTTGAGGGAACATGGTATTCCCGTATAATGTCGAAACATTCTTCCCGTGTTGGCAGATTAGATTCGTTCAATTATTAACTCAGCAACTTTTTTACCTGATTTTAACATTCCGCCAAAAATAGGTCCCATTCTCGGCAGATTGAAAACAGAACATACAGACATACCAGCAACGTAAAGTCCGGGGTAAATCTCGCCTGCTTTTTCTACAACAGAAGCCTCAGCATTCTCTACATCCATAAAACCTTCCTGTAATTGGCCCGGATGGAAATCCGGCTTTTTCCTTTTCAGCATATCAACTATTTCAGCTTGATGACCTGTTGCATCAATAGTGTATTTTGAAGATATGCAAAAAGGATCCACTAATAACTCGGAGGTTTTTATGTTCGTGTTATTAACAACAACACCCACAATGCAATTCTGCTTTACAACAATATCTTCAGCTTGTAAAAGATTGAATATCTCTGCTCCTGCTTTTTTGGCACTATAGCCAAGTGCGGTTGCAAATTCTACAGCATCTGCTACGTATAAATTGTTTTTTTTCTTTGTAGCCACACCTATTTCATCTAAGATATTTTTGTCCTCAACGGTAATAACATTCCAGCCTGCAGCTCCTCCCCAGATCCCCCCACCTATTGAGAGTCTTTTTTCAAGTATCGCGGTTTTAATCCCTGATTTAGCCAAATAGTAGCCGGCAATTAAACCGGCAGGGCCCGCACCAACCACGACTACATCATCTTCAAGGTGCTCTAATAGTTTTCTGCTATATTCTTCGTAAATTGCTCTGGAAATGTCGATTTCTTTCATCTTTTTCTCTCACCTTTTCTGAAATTTATTACACAACCTTCGTTAAGCCCATCGTCGTGGCTTATACGACCGCAATTCTTTTCCTCAAAAACAAAATTTGAATTTTGAATCTCCTGTTTAGTCTCCTCTAAAGTGAAGTTCCGGAACTCCATTATTGGATTATCTTCCAAGGTATGCTTTGGATAAACAGAAAACAGGCCATCGTGTTTCAAAACACGATATGCTTCGGTGTACAGCTTCTCTCTTTCTTTTTTTTCGTGATAATGGAGAACGTCATAGAATAAAACTATATCAATAGAGCTCTTTTTTAAGTCTATTTGTATCCGGCCTGAAGTGTTTATTATTCTTATGTTTTTTAAATTCAAGTGAATTGCTTTTTGTTGCAGCTCATTTAGTGCATGCTGTTCTTTGTCAACGCCATAAACAATTCCTTCGTTTCCGACGACCTTGGCTGCCGGAATAGTGTAGTGGCCTACTCCACAGCCGAAATCAAGAACTGTCTGCCCGGTCTTGAGCCCGACCTTTTTTAGAAATTCCACACCGTCAGCTGTTTCCCATTTCTCCATATCATTTTTCATCAATATTGTTTGCCGTTTTCTTCAATGTCACACGCTCTTTTTCCAAATATTGCCGTCCCGATTCTGACCATATTGGAGCCTTCCTCTATGGCGATTTTATATGAATTCGTCATACCCATAGACAGATACTTCATATCCACGTTCGGCAAATCAAGAGCTTTGATTTTTTCAAATATCCTTTTTGTCCTTCTAAAATATGGTCTAACATCTTCAGGATTTCCAAAGCGAGGCCC
>CAZMQF010000178.1:0-4534 GCA_964568365.1 uncultured Pirellulales bacterium
CCGACTGATACAGAAGCTCATCGACCAGCGTCGTTTTGCCGTGGTCAACATGAGCTATTATTGCAACATTACGAATAAAATCTGTATACATAGAATACCTTTAAGGTCCTATCGTTAAAAATTTATGGTAACTTAAATATTGGGATGCGGCAATATTTCTTTTGCCTTTTGGCAGTCCTTTGCGATTTGCTCTG
The DNA here is from genome assembly GCA_964568365.1 of uncultured Pirellulales bacterium. Classification (GTDB taxonomy): domain Bacteria; phylum Planctomycetota; class Phycisphaerae; order Sedimentisphaerales; family Anaerobacaceae; genus CAYLMG01. Next base: position 195 of record CAZMQF010000178.1, read on the forward strand.
CGAGGTCTTTTTCAGATTCGAACTTTTGCTGGTTCCGTATCTTCTCGACAAAGTCGAAAGCCGTCCATCTGTCGGCCAGGTCTCCAACCTCGCTTAGAATATGCGCCTCTATCAATAAAGGATGGTCAGGCCCGTAAGTAGCTGACCTTCCGATACTGAATGCAGCAGGGATTGTATCTTTGGTTTTGCAAACAGCCTCCTCATTTTCTTCTGCCTGGACTGTTCCCGCATAAACTCCTTCCGCGGGGACAAGCTGATTTACATTCCCAAGATTTGCTGTGGGGAATCCGAGCCGTTTTCCCTTGCCTGTGCCGGTGACAACTTTACCGATGAGTCTGTATGGTTTGCCCAGTGCGACGGCTGCATCGGCAACCTTTCCCTGAAGCAGAAGATTTCTAACCAATGTGCTTGATACTTTGACAGAAGGCCCGATAGACAATTTAACAGATTGCTGCTCGACGATGATTAGCTCGAAGCCGAATTCTGAGCCGAGATAAGTTAATGTGTGAATATTTCCGTTTCGGCCTGCCCCGAAATGAAAGTTCTCCCCTTCGACAACGACGGCCGGTCTGATGCCTTTGGCGAGAATTTTTTCCACAAAATCCCGGGCTGACAGGTTCAGAAGGTTTTTGTCACTTTTTAGCAGTAGCAGGTAATCGGCGCTGTTTTCGGCGAGCAGCTTCTCTTTGAATTGTAAGGTTGCAAGTCTTTCGGGTGCAAACTGGGGATGTAATATAGCTACCGGATGCGGCTCAAAGGTTACAACTACAAGGCTTGTATTTTTTTCGTCGGCCTTTTGACGGGCTGCTTGTAGTATCTTCTGATGGCCGATATGAACACCATCGAAATTACCGATTGTAAGACAGCAGCCTTTGAGAGCAGGTTCTGAGATATTCTGTATTATCTTCATATCAATGTATTATCCCGGCAGTTAAATTTTCGTTTATTTCAAGCAGGCCATAAGATAGCCGGTAATGGCAAAAAAGTCAAAAAAATAGTTGCAACTGAGTTGCATCTGGATATAATCAAACGTTTAGCGTGCAGTGCATAGAGAATAGCGATTTAGGGTTTGTAAGACTAAAAAAGCAGGTATCGTTATGGCAGGAAAGTTCAAACATATACTTGTCGAGCTTAAGGGCCACTTGCCTTTTACCGCATTTGGTGCGGTTCTGGGAATCAGCTTTATGCTGTTTTTCCGCAATGTCGGTGATTCAGGCGCACATATCTTGTTTTCTATTTTTCACCCCGGCCATGTGATTTTAAGCGCGATAGTTACAACTTCGATGTTCAGAGTTCATGCATTCAGGAAACACTTTATAACGATTCTGATTATAGGATATTTAGGCTCGGTCGGCATAGCGACATTAAGTGACATAATAATGCCGGAAATAGGCTCTGAACTTTTTGGCCTGAATATACCTGCGCATACGGAGCTTGCTCACGAGCATTCAGATGACGAAAAGGGAAAAGAAAATCACGAACACAGTGAAGGTATTCATCTGGGTTTTATCAAGGAATGGTACATAGTGAATCCTGCAGCATTTATAGGTATTATGATAGGATATTTTCTGCCCCATACCAAATTTCCTCATTCGGGGCATATTCTCGTGAGTACCTGGGCGACATCGTCGTATCTTTTGATGCGGGTATATACTGAAATTGATTTTCTGGTGGTAATCGAAATATTTGTGATATTGTTGTTATCGGTGTGGATTCCGTGCTGTGTAAGTGACATCGTATTTCCGCTTTTATTCGTAAAGTCTGATATCGAGCTTGCAGGTCCGTGTCGCGAGCATCGTCTCCACAGCCATCCGCATCGGCATATAGAGGAGGAAAGTGATTGAGTTTAAGTATCAGCAAAAAGTGTGAAAAGGTTCTCAGCGATGCCGGCCTTCGCAGGACAAGGCCGCGAATGGCTGTTTTGTCGGCACTATTCAAGGAGGCAAAACCGGTTACACAGCAGCAGATTGCAGAACAGCTCTCGGAAGATGCCCCTGACAAGGTTACAATCTATCGTACACTTGAGACGCTTGTTGAGGCAAACATCGTGCATAAAGCGTATCTTCAGAACAGGGCATGGCACTTCGAGCTTGCACATAACTGTACCAACAATCAATGTCACCCGCATTTTACCTGCACCGGTTGCGGCAGCACATTTTGCTTAACGCAGTTAAATATACCTATGGCCCGAAGCCCGCATAAAGGTTTTCTGTTTACACATCAGCAGGTCCGACTCGAAGGTTTATGTCCCCAATGTTCAAAAAGATTTATATAAAAAATGAAAAAAAGGTATCGTGAAATATTATTTGCTTTGATAACTGTTTGTTTTGCTCTGACGGCAGCTAACATAGTGCTTTCTTTGCATCTGGCCGGCCACGATAAAAATGAACATCACGACCATGAAAACTGCCCGATTTGTCAGCAGGCGGTGATAAATAAAAAACCCGCTATTTTATATTCTCCCATAAAAGTATATCAGATTGATGAAAAAGAATATATAATTAGTTACAGGATTTTCCTACCGCCTCAAATTATAAAATATCAACTTCCTCAATTACGTGCACCACCTTCTGTCTGCTGATGATTAAAGCCCATTTTTGAAAGCGCTGTTTTGGCTGCACGCTTTATTGCTGCAGACAAACAGATTTCCTGAACGAATCAGAGAATATAGGAAGACTGAATATATGCTGATACCCAAGTTTTAAAATAAATCCAGGAGTTCTTCAAATGCAAAAAATACCACTTATTGCAATGTTGTTATTCTCAGTAGTGCTCGCAAATATTACTTTTGCCGGGGATAACAACGATGATATTGAAAGATTGAATGCCAAAATCTCAAGCCTTCAACAACAGATAATCGAAATGCAGAAAAAGCATGATGATGAGATTAACGCTTTAAGACAACAGATAAGTGAACTTGCCGAGCAGACCGCTGAGCAGGAGACTAAAGATGAGCTTGCTGCTTTGCGGGAACTGGCACAGGCTGAAGCGATGAAAGAAAAGCCTCTTGAGGAAAAAACAGAAGAAGTCTCGTTCAAATCGAGCGGCTTGAGCCTTCAGGCCTTGAATCCGGAGATCAGTGTTACCGGTGATTTCCTTTTTTCTACAAGGCAGGATACGACAAGCAAGGAAAGCAGCGACTTTGATTTTCGAACCCTGGGCATTCACATTGAATCCTGGCTTGATCCATATACCCGCTTCAAAGCTGCCATACCAGTAACTGAAAATGATGCCAAACTCGGTGAAGGATATATTACTCTGTATAATTTAAGTGATGAACTAAATTTAACCTTAGGTAAATTCCGACAACAATTTGGCGTTGTAAACCGCTGGCACAAGCACGGCCTGGACCAGGTTGATTTTCCATTAGCCCTTCGTCAAATTTTTGGTAACGGCGGATTGAACCAGAGCGGAGTTTCTCTGGACTGGCTGATGCCGCCCTGGGGCAAATCGTCGCAACAGTTGACCTTTCAGGTTACAGACGGCTCAAATGAACGGCTCTTCGGTGATAATGCTCGTAACAGACCCAGTTTACTTGCTCATTATAAAAACTACCAGGATCTATCGAAAGACACCTATGCGGAATGGGGCCTTACCGGTCTTGTCGGTTGGAATGACGAATGGGATATCTCTATCTCCGGCAGCACTACCAAGCAAAACAGCAGTGAAATGACAACTGTATTAGGTGCTGACTTTTCTGTTTTGTGGGAGCCGACCGAACAAATGCGATATCGAAATATTGAATGGCGAAGCGAGGCATATTGGTTAAACAAAGATATTTTTGCACCGGACGGCTCAGGCTCTGACACTATCAATGCATGGGGATTGTACAGCTACCTGCAATCAAAGATTTCGCGCACAATTGATATAGGCATAAGAGGGGATTTTTATGTTCCTGATACCAAAAGCTATGCAAATCTCTCCGATTCACTTTCGCTATCACCATTGGCCGTAACCGGCGATAGTCCATACCTGTGGCAAATTGGTCCGTATATTACGTGGCAGCAAAGCCCGTTTGTGAAATTCCGCCTGGAGTATAATCACGCCAAAGGCAAAGGTATAGATTACCCTGAAGATATTTTTTGGTTCCAGTGCGTATTCTCTGCCGGCCCGCACAAACATGAGCGTTACTGATAGAAAGGAGCAGAATTACTATGAAAAATATACTACTTATTCCCGGACTGATTTTATTTTTTTCGACAACAAGCGTACATGCCGAAGCGCGTTTGAATGTTGTTACAACTTTACCTGACTATGCTTTTCTGGCTCAATACGTCGGCGGCGGGCGGGTCTCTGTCAGAGCTATTGTCAGGGGCGACCAGGATGCACATTTTATTCGA
>CAZMQF010000179.1:0-4511 GCA_964568365.1 uncultured Pirellulales bacterium
AGCGATAATCGGCTTCTGGTACTGGTGCACCGACCAGTATATTGTCCAGCGTGTTCTTTCGGCAGGAGACCAGAAGACAGCTCGTAGGGGTTCTATATTCGGAGCATATCTTAAGTTGACTCCTGTTTTTATCTTTATGATACCCGGTTTGATAGCGTTTGCACTGCATCAGAAAGGTATTATAAATCTGGGATTTACGCCCGAAGGAAAGGTGGATAGTGACGGGGCCTTCCCTGTTCTGGTGAGGGAAATTTTGCCGCTCGGAATAAAGGGCGTAGTTGTGGGTGGAATGATGGCGGCGTTGATGAGTTCGCTGGCGTCGCTTTTTAATTCATCGGCAACGCTCTTTACCGTTGACTTCTATAAGAAGTACCGGCCTCAATCGACGGAGAAACATCTGGTTCTTGTTGGCAGAATTGCTACTGCAACCGTGGTGGTGCTTGGTTTACTATGGATACCTTTGATGACAGGCTTGGGAAGCGTTTTGTATGAATATCTGCAGGATGTCCAGTCGCTGATAGCCCCGGGTATAGCTATGGTGTTTATTGTGGGGGTGTTTTCGAAGCGTGCCAGCGGAAAGGCGGGGCTGTGGGGCTTGATTATAAGTTTCATCCTCGGTATGTTCAGGCTTCTGGTCAAGGTCATCTACTATAATTTTATAGACAAAGGAGGCACGCCTGCCCTCAATGAATATATTGCAAACAAGACTATTCCTGCCGATTGGGGCGGTCTGTCAGTTCTTGCAATGAAGTTTCTGGCGGTTAACTGGTTACACTATTGTATATTCCTTTTCTTTTTGACTTTTATTGTTATCTGGTTGATAAGCCTGTTCACAAAGAGACCTTCAGCAGAGAAGATTCAGGGACTTACTTACGGCTCTGCAACACCTGAGCAGATTGAAGAGACAAGAAGAAGCTGGGGCGCCTGGGATATTATCCACACCGTGATAATTCTTTCTGTAGTTGTTGCATTCTATATCTACTTCTGGTAATGGAGATTTTGATAAAACGTAAGTTTGTTTTGTAATTTTATTAAGAGAGGTGTGATAAATTATGGCTTATGCGATAGGTTTGGATTACGGCACGAACTCCGTGCGCTGTGTTATTGTTGACGTAAGGAACGGCAATGAAATCGGCACGAACGTTTATAATTACCCGACTGGTCAGGATGGGATTATAATTGATAAGAAAGACCACAATGTCGCGAGGCAAAATCCCGCTGATTATCTGGATGGCATCGTGGTAACAATCAAGAAATCACTTGCCCAGGCAAAAAAGAATCGCAAGAGTTTTAAGCCCGAGCAGATTATCGGTATCGGCGTTGATACTACCGGTTCAACGCCGCTGCCTGTTAATGATAGAGGCGTTCCTCTGGCATTAACCAAAGAATTCAAGAAAAATCCCAACGCCCACGCCTGGCTTTGGAAAGACCATACCGGCCACGCCGAAGCGGCGGAGATTACAGCCCTTGCCGAAAGAGAGCATCCGGAATATCTTGCCAAGTGCGGCGGGACGTATTCTTCGGAGTGGTTTTTCAGCAAGATTTTACATTGTCTGCGAGTTGCCCCGAAGGTCTATGGCGCCGCTTTCACTTGGATTGAGCATGCCGACTGGATACCCGCAGTGCTTACAGGGACGGAGCATCCGAGCAAGCTGAAGCGCTGTCGCTGTGCTGCGGGACACAAGGCTATGTTCAATGATAACTGGGGCGGTTATCCTGCGAAGGATTTTCTGGCCAAGCTTGACCCGAAGCTCGGCAGGCTTCGTGACTCTTTATCAGACAGAACCTATACCGTCGAAGCAAAGGCAGGTGACCTCACGAAAGAATGGGCCAAAAAGCTTAGTCTGAAGGCGGGGATACCTGTTGCTATCGGTGCCTTTGACGCCCATCTCGGCGGAGTCGGCTCGGGGATAAAGCAGGGCGTGCTGGTCAAGATTATCGGCACCAGCACTTGTGATATGGTGGTAGCGCCAAATGATGCGAAGCTGCCCGACATACCCGGTATTTGCGGAATAGTCGATGGTTCTATTCTGCCGGGCTACTTTGGTCTTGAGGCGGGCCAATCCGCTGTTGGTGACATCTTTAACTGGTTTGTGAACTACATTAAGCCCGGCGGAGATAAGAAAGGGACACATCAGGCTTTGACCGAAGAAGCGCTGAAGCTCAAGCCCGGCCAGTCTGGTCTTTTGGCACTCGACTGGAATAACGGCAACAGGACGATACTGGTTGACCAGAGATTAACCGGTTTGCTTTTAGGCCAGACGCTTCATACCACGCCTGGAGAGATTTACCGGGCGCTGGTTGAGGCGACGGCGTACGGTGCATTGACTATTATTAACCGCTTTGAAGAATACGGCGTTAAGATTAAAGAGGTTGTCAACTGCGGCGGGATTTCAGAAAAGAATGCGCTTGTGATGCAGATTTACGCCGATGTCACCGGCAGAGAGATGAAAATCTCACGCTCGGCCCAGACCTGTGCATTAGGTTCGGCAATAGCCGGCGCTGTGGTTGCCGGTAAGGCGACTGGTGGTTACGATAATTATGCAGACGCGCAGAAAGCTATGTGCGGCGTTAAGAAGAAAACATTCAAGCCCATTGCTGCAAATCACGAAGTTTACAAACAGCTTTACGCCCTTTATAAGCAGCTTCATGACGGCTTCGGCGTTCCGGGCTGGAACGGCAATATGATAAATGTTATGAAGGAGCTGCTGAACATAAAGGATAAAGCTAACGCGTAAAAGAGTCCCTGATGTATGAAGAATTGAAAGAAATTGTCTGTCAGGCCAATATTGAGCTGCAAAAGCAAAAACTGGTTATATTTACCTGGGGAAATGTAAGCGGAATCGACCGCAATGCAAATGTTGTTGCGATAAAGCCCTCAGGTCTCTCTTATGATGAGTTGACTGCTGAAAGAATAGTCCTGCTTGATTTAGACGGTAATATAATCGAAGGTGACCTTAGAGCATCCTCCGATACGCCGACCCACCTTGAGCTTTATCGCAATTTTAAAGAGGTAGGGGGTATATGTCACACACACAGCACCTTTGCGACGATGTGGGCACAGGCCTGCCGTGAGATCCCCTGCCTCGGTACCACTCATGCAGACCATTTTTACGGCCCTGTCCCTGTCACTGATATTATGGCTGCCGAAGAGATACAGAACAATTATGAATTGAATACGGGCAAAGTTATTGTCAGGTGTTTTGCCGGCATTGACCCGATGCACAGACCAGCAGTGCTGGTAGCCAATCATGGGCCGTTTACCTGGGGTGAAACGCCGCAAAAGGCGGTTGAAAACGCGGTCGTGCTTGAACAGGTAGCATTTATGGCTCTTGGAACAATAAGCATAAACGAGGGCCAGAAAGATATCAGCAGGGTGCTTTTGGACAAGCACTATTTGCGGAAGCACGGCAGGAATGCTTATTACGGCCAAAAATCCTAAATGCTCAAGGGACGAAAAAATTAAATTTTTAAGCCGGCTTTATTAAAGAAACCGGCCTTTTTATTTTTGAACAGCTGTTGCAGTTTTTCGTAAAAGACGATATAATAAGATGTAAGGCGAATAGGAAATACAATCCGAAAGATGTTAACGAATTGAAAAGTAAATACGGGGGCGAACGGCTTCGACCGGATGTTAGATGATTAAGTTGCGTGTCCAGGACGCCGGTTGGCCTGGTTAATCATCCGGCGCAAATTTAACTGGCAACTACCAGTATGCAATAGCTGCGTAATTAACGCAGCTCGTCCTGTTGAATCTTGCCTGCGGGTTTGATAAGGGCGCCAATTAGCAGGCTGGTCCCTGAGGTTGCCCGGGCTGAAGGGACAAGATTTAATCCCGGGATAGCTGAAGCGGGAGCCTGTCGTTTGGCAACTGTTGAGGCGAATTGTAATAAAGCGACTATGCATGTAGATACTTAATCTGAAGCATCACGGGACGGGGGTTCGAATCCCCCCGCCTCCATTTTTGCTCATAACTATTTGTAAACAAAGATGTTATGCGAAATGTTTTCTAGCAAAATACTCGTGGAAGAATCCTGGATAAATTAACTTTAGCATAATTTACCTGCGGGTTATTTGCTTACAGGGCTGAAGGTGAAAAATTATTGATTATAACTTCAGTGCCTCGTTTCAATAAGGTGGTCACTTTGACTCTAAGTTATTTCTGATACTAGATATTTGCCTAATTCGTCAAATTGCTTTCCATTCTTATTATAAAAAGGAAGCAACTTTTGATATCTTTTGACCTTAGCAGCATCTTTTACTTCTTTAATCTGGATGTCTTTAGGAAGTCTCTTTTTTATATTGTGAAAAGCGCCGATGAATAAAATTGCCTTCTCATCGGCTTTTAGAGTTTGTTCTATTCTGTTGACAATAAAGTTATCTCTTCGGTTTAGCAGTATCACTTTGACCAACTTATATTTTATAAATGCTATTATTTTTTTTGTTATCGATTTAGCCTGTGTTATGGCAAGCAGTCTATCGTACTCTTTTTTCACCAGCTTAAAATCCTC
>CAZMQF010000180.1:0-4507 GCA_964568365.1 uncultured Pirellulales bacterium
ATTCCTGAATCCTTTGATTTATAGGTGAGCCTTTTATCTTTTCGATAATCAAAAACACGATATGCCCCCCGTCAAAGGGCAATATTGGTAGCGTGTTAAATGCCCCGATTAACGCGCTTATCAGCGCTATTATATAAAGATAATATAACTTCGACGATTCTGCTACAACCTGGTAACTGAATGTAAGAATACCGACCGGGCCCATAAAATTCTTCGGGCTGACCTGCCCGCGAAGCGCCTGAACCATCGTCGTATATCCCATTATGACATTACCCACCGCCTTCTTATAACCCATTTTCGCTGCATCTAAAATCCCTTCTGCCCTGTAAAGTTTCTTCATCTGCTCGAATTGTATTCTTACCTGCGGGACACTTCCCACCGGCACAACTTTAGCCCACAGCTTACTGCCGAATACCACTACTCCCTCGCTGCCGTCACTGCTGCGCCATTCAATCGTAACGTCGCTGTTTATATTATTTTTCATCTCCCTGGCAAAATCATAAAAGCTTCGCACATCCTTGCCGTTGACTGCGGTTATCATCGCCCCGGGCGGTATTTCAAGTGCTGCAGTATCTTTCTTCCATAACGATATATCCACAGTCTTCGCAACCCGGCAGACATCAAGATCATACGTCGGTACGAAACCAACCATAACCATTTTTTCTCTTCTGACCGGAACAGCACTGACATCTACCTGCCGGACAACACCGTTCGAATCCGCGCGTAAAACCCTTAAAGCTATCTCTTTTCCTTCATAAGACTCAACTATTTTCCTGAACATATCTAAGTCGGGATATTCAACACCACCGGCTGCAATTATAACATCCCCTTTGACCAATCCGTTTTCATCCTTTAAAGTTGTGCTCCCGACTTTCAGGCAAGGCTCAATTGAATATATATTGCCCATATCATTTTCTTTATCGGCTCCGGGAAGCATATTAAGACCAAGGTCAACTTCTGTTTCAACAACCTCTTTCTTCGAGCTTCCGTCCGGTGCTTTAATCACACGTTCAGCCGTCAATGTCACTGTCGGCTCGAATAAATCACTTATTATCTCATCTACCTGCCACTGCTTATCTACTTCGATGCCGTTAACCGCTTTTACAATGTCGCCCGGCTTCAGCCCTGTCTCGGAATATAATCGCTTTTCATCCTCCGGTTTCTTCAGCCTTGCCACCTTCAGCGTCAATGGTAAAATTATTCCAATCTGCCTGATTGGTCCCAAACCGCTATCAACCTCCTGCGGAACAATTTTATAATCTTCTATGGAACCATCCTCGTGACGAATCTTAAAATCAACCACCCTGTTTTCATCTGACAGCGCCACCCACATTCCAACATCGGTAAACTCAAGATTATAGCTGTGTCCGGCAACTTCAAGTATCTCATCGCCCCCCTTCAGGCCAGCCTTGGCCGCTGGTGTACCGGGTACAACTTCGCCTACTATCGGCGGCAAAAGTTTTATGCCGACACTGAAAACGATAACCGACAATACCACAGCAAGAATCGCATTGAAAATCACACCCGCCGAAATAACACAGGTCCGCTTCCATACAGGCTGGTTCGTATATGAGCGAGGATTACCACTATATTTTATCCTGCCGATATCCTCCTGGCCAAAAATCTTTACATAGCCGCCGAAAGGTATTAGGCTGATTCGATATTCCGTCTCGCCCGACCTTTTCGGCTTTCCGAAGGTAAACTTCAATCCATTTTCCTGAGATTCATCTTCAGTTTCAACGTCATCTTGAGCATCTTCTTCTTCCTCTGCTTGAGCAACTTGTTTTCGCTTCCTGAAAAACATCGGCAAAATTCTAATCCGGTAACCGTCACGGGTTCTTTTAATCCCCAGCAACGTCGGTGGAAATCCAAAAGAAAAAGCCTCAACCTTCATTCCGGAAAGCTTGGCAGCTATAAAATGCCCGAACTCATGAACCACAACAACTACACCCAAAACAGAAAGAGCCAGAAAAAATTTCCACAATACCGCTGCCCCGAAATGCCTTAACAATAAAAATATTCCGATAACTATAACAACCAGCCATAAAAAGGGCGAAAACTTGTCACCTAACCTTTTTTCTGAATTGTTTTCACTGGCTAAATCTGCGTTTGTCTGTTCTTCTTCTGTCATCAATTAACTCCAATCTGACCTGTCCTCTACCGGAATATATCCTATCGCATTATTGACTTGTTCTCTTGCCCATCGGTCGGCATCGAGAAGCTCCTCAAGACCCGCTCTCTTTTTAACGCTGTGCTTATCGAGGCAGTGCTCTATAAGTTCAACTATTTGCACAAATCTTATCCTGCCCGCAAGGAACTGCTCGACCGCAGCCTCATTCGCGGCACTAAACACCGCCGCCGCTGTCCCGCCTGCCCTCGCAACCTCATAACCCAGCGGCAACGCCCTGAAGGTCTCAGGATTCAGCCGCTCAAAACAAAGCCGCCCCACCTCTTCAAGCCGCAATCGCTTTGCAATACCGGCCACACGACAAGGATAAGTCAGCGCATACTGTATCGGAAGACACATATCGGGCAAACCTAATTGAGCAACGACCGAGCCGTCCACAAATTCAACCAGCGAATGCACTATCGACTCAGGATGAACCAGAACTTCGATTTTTTCAACCGGTATATCGAACAGCCACCTCGCCTCGATAACCTCCAGAGCCTTATTCATCATCGTCGCAGAATCCACCGTAATCTTAGGCCCCATATCCCAAACAGGATGTGCAAGAGCCTGTTCAACTGTCACCTTCTCCATATCATCAGCCGAAAATTTCCGAAAAGGACCGCCTGACGTTGTCAATATTATCCTGCTCACCTCCTCGCGCCGGCCGGCCTGCATCGCCTGAAAAACAGCCGAATGCTCACTGTCAATCGGTATAATCTCCGCACCGTTCTTTGCCGCCATTTCACTAAGTAGCTGACCCGCAATCACAAGCGGCTCTTTACTCGCAATCGCAAGTCTTTTGCCCCGACTGGCTGCCGCCAAAAGAGCCTCAAGACCCGCTGCTCCAACAACTGCACTTAATACAATATCAACCTGCTCCTGCTGGGCAATCTCAACCATCCCTTTCGCCCCGGACAGTATCTCAATACTAAAATCTCTCAGCATTTCGCAAAGCTTCTGATAGTAATCGGGATTTGTAACACACACAAATCGAGGCCGATACTTTTTAGCCTGTTCTGCAAGAAGTGCGATACTCGAATGCGCCGTCAACGCGAAAACCTCGTAGCACGCCCTTCCTGCCCCTCTGTCGCTGGAAGTTGAATTAAGAGACTCGATAACCTTAAGTGCCTTTTTGCCTATCGAGCCTGTCGAACCCAGTATCGCTACCTTTTTAACCATAACCCCGTATTATCGCAACAACACAGCCCAATGTCAAGAAATGAACATATCCCAAATCACCGATATACTCATACACTGTTACACCGATACACTGAATATACGCAATATGGAATACCAAATAAAAAAAGCCGGGCTTGCTTTCTGCAAACCCGGCTGTAAAAAATCAATATCAATCAAATGCTATCTCTAATCCCATTCGAACTTCTCGCTCTTTCCAACAAGCTCTGCGAGTCTGTTTTTAACCTGCTCCTGCTTGAATTCCGGCTTCTGCCATCTCTCAACCTTGGCCTCGCTTTCCTTGACCTGTTTTTCGAGCTCCTGCAGTCTCTCTCGAAGCTGCTCGAATGCAATCTGCTTGCGCCTCACTATCAAATCGAACTTTTTGCCCAGCACCTCACCAAGCCGCTCGACAAGTTTCTGTTTTTCCTTCTCATCTTTGGCTTTGCCGATTTTGCGCATTAGCTCGTCACGCTGACGGTTAAGCTCATGCTGTTGTTTGAGTACTTCCGCCAGCTCGGGATTCTCCCCTTCTATCATAAAAATCCTTCCGTACTTCATCCATAAAAGGTGTAATTGCCTCTCATATAACTCAGGACTCTTTTCTTTTATCTCTGCCAGCTTATTAGCCTCTTCGGGATAATCTTCTTTGAGCCATACGAGGAACTTCTCTTCCACCTCAGCAAACCTCGCCATCAAGCCGCCCATCCTCGGCCCCCTCTCGCGACCTTCAGGTCCCCTTTGACCTCGTCCTTCAGGCCCTCCGGCAAAGCCGCCCCGGCCTCTCTGCTCTCGAAACATCTGCCGAAAATTCTCTCGCATAATATTCTTAATCTCTTCTTTGAATTTTTCAGGCTCTTTTTCTCGCAGCTTGACAAGCTCTTCCGCCTTTTCCGGCTCGGCCTCTTTTAGCCTGTCCATAAACCGGTTAATCATCTCTTCCGTAGGCTCAAATTCCCTGAACATCCGCTCAGGAAACTCCTCGAATACGTTCTCTGGCTCATTTACTTCTGCCAAACAGGGCAGAGCACTCGTCACTAACAAAGCCGCTGCAGATAACAAAACTATCCCAAATAGCTTTCTCATATCTCTATCCTTTCCCAAAATTCGCTATTTATCTCCATCAGCTCCAGCTCAAGCTCCGTCACGCTGTCTTTTCCG
>CAZMQF010000181.1:0-4487 GCA_964568365.1 uncultured Pirellulales bacterium
GGAAACCTTCGGTAAATTCAGCCATTATCCTGAAAAGTCGCCAAAGGTCTTCAACGGGATTGTTACCAAAATCAACCATAGTTAACATCCTTTCATAAAAAACGAACTACCACAACCTCGGCTCATTTGCCGAAGGACAATATTTCGCAACAGGACAATGGTCGCAATCAGGCTTTCTGGCCTTGCAAATGTTCCGGCCGTGAAAGATAAGCAAATTACTGAACATCGTCCAGTCTTTTCTCGGCACTATTTCAGCCAAATCGAACTCCAGCTTCACGGCATCCGAGTTTTTTGAAAGCTGCAGTCTCCTCGAAAGACGTATAACATGGGTATCGCAGGTTATAGCCGGCTTTCCGAAAGCGCCGCCCAAAACAACGTTCGCTGTTTTCCTGCCGACGCCCGCAAGGCTGACAAGCTCCTCCATCAAATCCGGCACCTTGCTGCCGAAACGTTCAACAATATCCCCGCAGGCAGCTTTGATATTTACCGCTTTGTTATGATAGAAACCGGTGCTCCTGATGTCACTTTCAACCTCTTTCAAATCAGCCTCTGCCCAGTCTTTCGCAGACCTGTATTTCCTGAAAACCTCTTTTGTTACCATATTAACCCGCACATCAGTACACTGAGCCGAAAGAATTGTTGCTATCAAAAGCTCAAGAGGATTTGTGAATTTTAAAGCTACCTTCGCTTCGGGGTACGTTTTTTTGAGAATGGGGAAAATATTTCTGACTCTTTCAGCGGCCTTAGTCTTAAAGTCGTAGCCAGCTGCCGGATTCTTGCTCGCAGCCGCTTTTTTGCTCGTTCTTTTAACCTTCGCCTTCTTTGTCACTTGCCTGCTCCACATCAGCAAGACTTCTTAAAAGCCCTTGTAACCTTTTAATCTCAAATCCGCGCATTCTCACAGGCTCTGCCTGACCAGGAATATACAAAATAGAAACCGGCACCGGTTCATTATAAACATTTTTAAGGTCAATCTCCGCCCGACTGCCTCGTTCTGTAGTGTCACCTTCTATCGGCAAAACATTTTTTTCTTTTATAAGCTGAGCAACTCTTTTACTTGAATAAGTGGTTAATTCCAATATCTTACACGTCAGACACCATTCGGCTGTGAACTTAATCAAAACAGGTCTGTTTTCTTCAATCGCATTCTTAACTAAAACGGGGTCATAATCCTGCCAGTCAATAAGCTTTTTCGGCGGTGTAAACAGAGTAACAGCAGAAAAGATAACTATCACTACAGCAATCGCTCTTATAATATATCTTTTTACTTTCGGCGTAGTTAAAGTGACCCAGCCGCCCCACATCCAGACGCAAAACGAAAAAATCACACTAAACAGGAAAACACTCGGAATTGTCTCTTCAGGCAGAGAAGCTATCAGCTTAACAGCGATGCCAAGGAGAACAAAACCCATTGATTGTTTAAACAATTCCATCCACCGACCGGGCTTGGGAAGATATTTTAGAAGCGAAGGAATGGATGCAAGAATCGCATAAGGAGCAGCCATTCCAAAACCGATGATCATTATCGTAATGGTTGCCAGAAATAACCTTTGTGTCTGCGCCCACGCAAAAACCGCTGCAAGTATAGCAAAGCTGCACGGCGTGCTCAATATTGCTGCAAAAAAGCCAATCGTCACCGAACCACTCAATCCCTCTGCGGATCTGCTTTTTCCTGAGACCGATGAAGGTAATGCAAAGGTAACAACTCCAAACATAAACAGTGCCAGTAGTATCGTAAGTAGTGACAACCCTGCCAGGAGAACAGGGTTGCGATAATGGTCACCCCATTGAAATACCTGATTATAACCAACACGGAGTACAATATTAACTACTGCTAAAGCTGCAAAAAACAAAAGTATGCCGGCACAAAATGCAAGCCCCATTGCAATAGACCGCGCCCTGTTATTCTTTGCCCGGTTAAATATATTTAACACAATTAACGGTATCACCGGCAAAACGCAGGGCATAATATTTAAAATCAAGCCGGCCAAAAAGGCCAGCGGCAGAGCCACCCAGACCGAGTAATCCATCCACCCTGCAGTTTTTGCCTGTTCAGGTTTTGACCACGCGGATTCAGCCAACTCGAACGCAGGCTCGGTCATTGGTGCATTAGTCGAAACTTTAATCACAGTTTTCAGCGGCTCGAAATCCGGCATAATACACGTCGAGCCGGAGCACATCGCACCTTCGATACCAATCTTAAATTCAGCATCCACGCTTTCGCCGGCACCGACAGAAACGTCACCTACCTCAAACGGCAGATAAACGGTAAAGATATTGCTATAAACAGGTATCCGCTGCTTTTGACCCGCCAGCTCAAACTCATACATCTGAGATGGAGGAAAAATCGCCTCTGAAAAAACAACATAATCTTCTGAAGATGCCTTTACTGTAAGCCTGCTGATATCAGAGGCATAAAAATGCCAGCCCTCGGCAAGCTGGAAATCGACAGCCATGGCCGATTTGCTGCCGGGACGGACAGAATCATACTGACGTCTTACAGAGATAACTACATTATCCGTTCTAATTTCATCAACTGGCGACGAGAAAGAAAGGCCGAGTAACAACAATAAAGCAAGGGCAATTTCCTTTTGCACTATCAGGCCTCTAAAAGATTAATGGCTATTGACTAACTGTGAACGACAAACAGAATTTAACAGCAGAAGCTAACTGCTTTTGCGCTTTTTTCTCGGCTCTTTTTTTTCTGCCTCTTGTTGTTGTTCGGCCTTTTCTTTTTCAGCCGCCAACAGGTCGGCAACGGTAGGCTTTCCGAGCTCACGGCCTTCGAGAATCGTCTTCACATCGACAGCATCGAGTGTTTCATATTTGAGCAGGGCCTTTGCTATGCGGTCGAGCTTATCCTTGTTCTCTTCGATCAGCTTCTTCGCACTTTCGTAGGCCACTTTTGTTATTCTTCTAATCTCCTCGTCAATCTGCTGGGCAGTATTTTCAGAATATTCTTTTTCTCCGGGCATAACGAACACCATATTGCGCGAATCGGTCTCCGGGCCATAATTGATAAGACCGAGTTTGTCACTCATACCCCATGCCAGCAACATCTGTTTTGCAATTTCCGTTGAACGCTGGATATCCATCTGGGCACCGCTCGAGATATCGTCACAGAACATCTCCTCGGCAATCCGACCGCCGAAACAAACCTGCATAAGAGCCATACAATACCTTTTCGTAAACATCGTCCTGTCCTTTTCAGGCAGCGCAAAAGTCGCACCACCCATAGGCCCGCGGGGAATGATACTTACCTTATGCAAAGGGTCAGCATCCTCAAGCAGAGACTGAACAAGGGTATGCCCGGCCTCGTGATAAGCCGTCACCTCTCTTTCTTTCTGGTCGATTACTTTGCTCTTTTTAGCTCGGCCCCAGCGCACCTTATCACGAGCCTCTTCTAAGTCTGCCATCTCAACATTTTCCTTTTCTGCCATAGTTGCACCGAGGGCAGCTTCATTGATGATTGCCGCTAGGTCCGCTCCGCTAAACATAGGTGTACCCCTCGCAAGTTTTTCAAGGTCTGCGTCGGGTCCCATTATAACCTTTTTAGCGTGGACCCTGAGAATCTCCATCCTTCCTTTTAAATCGGGCAGGGGGACAACAACCTGCCTGTCGAATCTTCCCGGCCGTGTCAGGGCAGTGTCAAGAATATCAGACCTGTTGGTTGCCGCTACGACAATTACCTGGTCATTGGTTTCGAAGCCGTCCATCTCCACAAGGATAGCATTTAACGTTTGTTCTCTTTCATCGTGTCCGCCGCCGATAATGCTTGTACCGCGTTTTCTGCCGATGGCGTCTATCTCATCGAGAAAGATAATACAGGGCGAGTTTTCCTTGGCCTGTTTGAATAAATCCCGCACTCTTGAAGCTCCTACGCCGACGAACATCTCCACGAAGTCGCTTCCCGAGATGCTGAAGAAAGGAACATCAGCCTCGCCGGCAATTGCCTTTGCAAGCAGTGTTTTGCCGCACCCGGGAGGGCCGATAAGTAATACACCCCTTGGAATTCTGCCGCCAAGACGCTGAAACTTTTTCGGATTCTTCAAAAATTCGATTATTTCAGCCACCTCTTCCTTGGCTTCCTCGATTCCGGCGACGTCCTCAAATGTCACTTTGAGTTTGTCTTTGGTCTGCAGACGATGTTTGCTCCGTCCAAAGCTCATTAACATCCCGCCGGCGCCGCCACGAAGATTACGGGCAAAAAGAAAGTACAGAATACCAACGAAAATAATTATCGGCAGGAACATACCCAGAAGGTTTATAAGCCAGGTCTTCGGCGGCTCATATTCAATTTTTACCGAATTCTCATCCAGTAGCTCATAAAGCCTCTCGCCTACTACATCCGAGCTGTAATACACAACAAAAGTCTGCTTGCTGTATTCTGAGTTCTTTTCAAGAGCCTCCATAGTAAACTTACCTACTACTTCATCATCTCTTATGGTCACACTTTCAACCTGGCCGTCCTTAACGAAACTTTTGAA
>CAZMQF010000182.1:0-4456 GCA_964568365.1 uncultured Pirellulales bacterium
CGACCGAAAGTGCCATCTGCCGTCTCAATACATTAAGCAAAATATTTTCGTATGCGCCTCCGCCGGTGAAAGTAGCCCGTTCTACGCGCTTGCTTCTGAAGGTAACAGTGTAATATCTAAAGCACAGCGATATCTCTTTTGCCAGCTCCTCAGCAACCGAGCCTATTGCATCCACCATTATCTGACGAGTTGAAGGGTCGAGGTCCTCCTGATGTATCAGGCCATTATCCTTATTTAATAGTCCATCGTCCGAATCTGCAGAGTCTGAAATCCGTGTTCTTCTCCAGAGCCTGTTTCTCAGCATCTCAGCTTCACTAACTTCGATATCCAATCTATGTGCAATTTCACGATTAATGTTTTCTGTACCAATTGGTATATTCTTAACAAAACTGATATCTTCGCCTCTGCCAAAAACCACCGTAGTTGACGACCCTCCTATATCCACGAAAACCTCGGTTTTCTCTCTATCTTCCTGTCTTCTGAGCATACGTCTAAAGCTTCTGTGCAAAGCACAAGGAACGGGGTCTATACCAACGGGTTTAAGCTCTACCTGTTCAAGCATATCGATATGATTCCTTACTGTCTCATCCTTGGTGGCAAACAATATTACCTCATTTTTTATCTCATCACCATGCCGAACGCTGCCTGCAAACATATAGTTAATTGAGTCCTTATCAGGATGGAAAGCGAAACGATTTGTAACCTCTCTTCGTAAAATATCTTCGACTTTTTCTGTTTCCGCCCGACCCAGTCTAAGGCTTGTCATTTTTATCTCATCG
Organism: uncultured Pirellulales bacterium; assembly: GCA_964568365.1. GTDB lineage: Bacteria > Planctomycetota > Phycisphaerae > Sedimentisphaerales > Anaerobacaceae > CAYLMG01. The sequence goes on from CAZMQF010000182.1 coordinate 780, forward strand.
TTCGGCATAGATGAGACTACTTCCCGGCCCTTAAAATTACCTTTTGCCAGCATCGTTTTTATCGCTGAAGTAACATACTCTTTTCTTTGTTTACAGTCTGAGCTTATATTTACGCCAATAATAGCCTTTGCCGCATCTACCACACTTATCATCGGACCGTTTGTTTCCAACTGAATCATCTTGATATTGTTATGTCCTATGTCCAAACCAATCGGTCCATAACTGTGAGTTTTTAATTTCCAGCTTATCATTTGCTTTTCTACCGCTTCGCGGATTTGAAATTTAACATATCGATTTTCTTTACCGTTCGCCTGCATCCATCACTGTGAAATTGACACATAACCCGTTACCGCCTCAACTGTAATCGTCATAGTTTTGGTGCCCGCAGAGAGAGTGACACTTCCACCATTATCAGGACTTCCAAGATAAGTGAAGGATACCTGATCAAATGAGCTGAAATCAGCGTCGACAATATTTACCTTGTCAACTCTTCCGTCTGCTTTGAAGTTAACCACATAATCTTTATGTGTAACGGGATGAGATATAACTTCGCCATCACCAGTGGTGATGCTGTAGCTCTCAGCGGATTCGTCAAAAATCACCGTATATGTTTTCTGCCTGCTGATTGCCATACTTTTAGCATATTCGAGGTCCGCAGCTACCATATCCGCTGCTGCACGAATTTGTGTACTTGCAGACGAGCCGAACATCGGTATCGCAAGCATTGCCGCTATGGCAATTATTACAATTACAGCCATCAGCTCAATTAATGTGAAACCGCGATTCTTAAAACTTAAATTTTGATTTTCCATCGCCCTTTAATCCTCAACAAACAGGGGGACATTGCGCATATTTTGCCTATTTCTTTATTCTTTTTTCGTCTTCTTTGAGGGGTGCCTTGAACAGTCCTTTGCTCAGGGCATCATGCCGATTGTCTTCTTTGTCATTATTGATTTGGCAGGGACTAAATTAGCGTCCGTTTTTATCGTAAGTACTATGATTCAAAAGCTTTTATAAGCTTGTATAATTGTCAAATCCGATACCTTCCACACTTACTATCAGCAAAAAACATACAACCGTCAAAACATATCGCGCAAAAATAATGATACTCTTTTGTTAATTATATTTTACAAAATAAATGGAAGGAATGGAAATGATTTGAATTTTTCTTTTAGTTTATTTTTTGAGGCCGATAAGCTTAATATAGCCCAAAAACCTTTTTCGTCCAATAAGTTGAAATCTTTTTTTTAACCTGAAAAAAAAGATTTTTTACGGCTGTTCTCTTTCTATGCTTTTAAAGAAAGCGCCTGCTGCCGGGCTGTATCTATTTGGCGTTTCTAATGCGGGCCAGGTTTGGATGGAGCCTTTCTCCTGAGAGGCAGTTATAGTGACGGAACTGTTGCTGGTATTTATTATTCCTTCTCCGAAAACATACAATGCTCCAATTACGTTGAAAACACCGCTATTTTGACTTTTTAGATCAATATGATGACCAATCTGTGCCAGACCTGTGATTTCTAATTGACAGTCGCCATCCTCAAAAGTCAAATCATGGTCAACTAAAAGGGCAGGAAAATTTTTAACTGCTGTGATTGTAAGATTGCAGCCTTCCTGCAACTTCAAATCATGATATACCACAAGCATTCCATCTATATCGCAATCACCCTCTAATTTGAGGTCACCACTACAAGAGAAAATACCTGCAGGATTGGATGCGCTGGCACTGCGCTGCAGGTCTTGATATGTTCCGGAAACAATGTATTCTACAGAATATAATGCAGAACCAATATAATAAGACGAAGTAAATTGCCACATATATAGTTCGGGAGTATATGTTTCAAAAAAGCTATTGTCCTCATATTGCTGGCCCTGAATGTAACCGGAAAAAAATTTGGTTATCGTTTTTTTTGAGTAAACATCTCCCCAGACTTTCCCGTAGATTGTTACATCATCGCAAAAGTAAGCATCTCCATTGATTGTAACCTCACCCAACAAATCCTTTTTATCTTTTTGGTAGTATGCAAAGCAGGGGTCCAACCGTAACTCAGCGGCTAATTTGCCTCGAGCGATTTGCTCGCCTGCCTTTTCTTTATAAGCCGTGCAGTTTATTTTGTAATTGTAAGAGCCGGTCTGAACCACAGAGACATCGTAATAGTCATCACTTCCTGTAACAAGCTGCTGAGCACTCGCACCGGTCCAGTATTCGCCGGAGACATCCTGGGGATTCAGTATAAATCCTTTTGCCTGCTCCAGGCCCGACTCGGCCAGATAGTCCATTTCTGTGCGGATTTTCATATTCTCACCGCAGGCCAGCTCTACGTCGTTTTTCGAAAGGAAGCCCAGTGACAATATTGTTATTGCCATAACTATAAACAGGACCACAAGCAATGCCGCGGCCTTTCTGCTATTTTCTTTTTTATTTTTATTCATCATCATCTGAAAATATAAAATCCCCGTTATCATCAATTAAATGACCTGCCCAGCCACGAAGTGCCGCTGTTATCTCGTAGTGGTGCATAACATCATTTTCTTCAATATCAAAGCTGATGCTCGCAAATTTAGACCAGGGCGGTGTGGTATCGACAGCAAGCTCGACATTTTCACATTCCGGTATAAGACTCTTATAACGGTACGTAAAGCATCCGTAGTTGGTCCACCCTGTCAAGAGCGGCCAGATATAATCGATATCCAGCAGACGGCTGTCGTTATAAAACTCCCAAGTTCGAACATAACTTTTATCGTAATAACTGCCAAGGTATGTCAGCTCGTTAAGATTGATACAGCCATCGCCGTTATCATCGGCTCTCCAGATGGCAAAATTATTCTCTTCGAGATGACATATCATTCTACAGTTGCTTATAAGGTCTCTGATTTTAATTGTAGCAAAGCGAATTTGTGCCTGTTTAACGGCAATATCACCCGTACTATCATTTGCCGAACCCATAGCAGAACCAAGGGTAGCAACTGCAGCGAGCACAATAGAAGTTACCATTAAAGCAATCAGCAGCTCAGCCAGTGTAAAACCGTTATTATATCTTGTTTTTCTCATCGCATATCTCGTAGAGCGCAGCTATCAAACCATATAATACTACCTGGTAATAAGTCGGACTATTTTCACAACTTCGTCAGATTTGTAATACACTCTGACCGTAGCACAAATAAATTTGGGCGATGCACGCATATCCTCACTTGGGAAATAAACGTAGGAACAACTCGAATTCCTGCTGAACTTTGAATAAAGTGAACCGGTAAATACCGAGCCGCCGGAATCTTTTACCTGGCCCTGAGACTCGCTGTAACCATCATAGCTATCCACAACATCATCGAAAGGAGTATTTATAATCTGTTCCGTCAAATCCGATGCCAGTTTTGCTGCCAGAGTCAATCGCGAACCCTCAGCCTGCATGGCAGCGCCGCTGGTAAAAGGCAAAAGCAAACCTGCTGCAGCTATGGCCAAAATCACAACGGCCATCATAGCTTCGGTGAGCGTAAAAGCCTTTGTTGTGCTCAATTTCTTCCTCATCTGTTTTAAAAAGCGGAAAATAAGAATAATCGATGTCCGCCTTTGATTTATCGGGCACTTATCCTGTCGAGTTTATGTAAAAAACAGGCCGGCTTTTAATAGCCGGCCTGTTATGGGTATCCTTTACTATCAGATGCTGAAAATTTGCATATTT
>CAZMQF010000183.1:0-4411 GCA_964568365.1 uncultured Pirellulales bacterium
TGCGGAAGATTTTATCAGAAAACCCTTCAACATAGGCGAGCTTACATCCAGAATCGGCGAGGTTCTTCAGCTCAAATAAAGAATGTTTATAGTCGATGGCAGAAAATTTAGAAACTGTGATGGCTTTCCATAAGAGGGTGAAACTAAATGCCGGACAAACCTGCTGACACAACAGTCGCTCGACAGGTCGAATTTGCTGTTTGTCGGCTCACCTCGCTCTCAGCCTTACCCTCAATTGCCGATTTGTTTCTTTCCAGACTGAACGACTATCAGCTTACACCCTCAAGCTTAATCGAACTTATAGAGGCTGAACCGGCATATACAGCAAAATTGCTTTCGTTCATCCCTCAACAAACTCTATCCGGCACAGAAAACTTTCATACAATTAACCAGGTATTGGAAAAGCTGCCTTTGAGGCTTATTCGTGATGCTTTATTATCCGTTAATATCTATTCGGCTTCTGAGTCAAATCCTGAAAGGCTGGAGTTTAGAGAGCAGCTCACCCGTCACAGTATTGCCGTCGGATGTTGCGCCGAACAAATAGCCGAAATCGCCTTACCTCATATTGAGCCGTCACTGGCTTATTCAGGCGGCCTTCTGCATGACCTCGGCAAATTCGCTCTCGAAGAGGCTATGCCGAGAAGTTTTATCAGGCTCATAGAGCAGGCAAAGACGGAAGGTTCTTGTATTCGTGATATTGAGCGCACAAACTTCGGCATAGACCACACAATTCTCGGTAAAAGATTGGCTCGCAGGTGGCACCTGCCTGAGCAAATTGCCCTGACCGCCTGGCTCCATCATTCTGATACAGCCGCGATTTATGAAAGTATGCCCGAAGCCGAAATTGCACCTGTTGTGCAACTGGCGGACATAATTGCCAGACAGTGCGGTATCGGCTGTTCCGGAAGTTACGATTCGCCAGCTCTGCCGCCGCAGATTATTAGTATGCTGGGAATAAGCAATACACAACTGGAGCAAATCAGACAGAACCTTCCCTGTACTGTTGCACAAAGAAGCGAATTTGCCGCTTTTGTCTCTAAAGACTCTGTCAGCAAAAATTCAAAGGCAGTTCACACAACTGCCGTCCGACTGGCAGAAGAAAATACACAGCTTTCCGAACAAAACCGTCAGCTGAAAATCGATTCTAACAGCGTGAAATTCATAACAGAATTTCTTTCAAAAGTAACCCCGACAGATGGAACAATCGAAGTTGCTGAAGTTTTTGCCTGTCTGTGGCAAAAGTTTTATCAGACCGGCCTGGTCTGCTTATATCTGGTCCCTGAGAAAAATTCTAAAACGCTTGAAGCTGTTATTGTTGAAGAAACGTCAAAGGTGAGGTCTTCTTTACTGACCGTGCCGAACGAAGGCTTACCGGTTCCAAAACCGATAGCTACGGATTTCGGGATTTTTGATGCTTATGATGGCCTTGATTGGTTATTCAAACAGTTGAATGTGAAGTTTAATTTAAGCAGCACTATTGCGCTGCCGTTATTTTCAGGCCCGAAAGTAATTGCTATGCTGGTCTTTGAGCTTCGTCACCCCACACGAAAATCGCTTCTCCTGGATAGATTTAAGACCGTCGCTTTAACAGCCGGCACAATTCTTGGTTTGGCTGCTGCCTGTCAAAAACAGCAGGATTACGCCGAAAAATTTGCCGATTTTGCAGTTCTGCAATCCAAGGGCCAGAAAAATGCCGGCATTTCGGCCCCGGGAAAACGAGCTGAAAGCGCAACTGTCGCAGATAACACACTCGATGCCCTGGCAGAAATGGCCGCCGGTGCCGCACATGAGTTGAATAATCCTCTTTCTGTGATTTCAGGCCGGGCTCAATTACTTGCTAATAGCGAAGACGATGAGGAAAAGAAAAAAATCTTAATTCAAATCCAAAACAATACTCACCAGATAAGTCAAATGGTGGAAGATTTATTGAGCTTTGCCCAGCCTCGCCAGCCAAAATCAAGGAAGGTCAATGTCGGACAGATAATCGAGCAGGCGGTTAAATCAGCTGCTGACAAACTAAAAACCCAAACAAGCAATGTTACAATTGAGGTGGCTGAAGATGTTAAGGATGTTGTTGTGGATTCGGCGCAGATTGTCACTGCCCTTGCCAATATTATCTGCAATTCTTTTGAGTCGTATATCAGCAAAGCTGGTCCTATAAACGTTACTGCATTGATATCCGGCTCGAACGGCTACGTTTGTGTTACGGTCAGCGACCTTGGCTGCGGTATGGATTCCGAGAGTGTTCACAAGGCCGTTTTCCCTTTTTTCTCAGCAAAACCGGCCGGCCGAAAAAGAGGAATGGGTCTGTCTATAGCTGACCGCCTGATACACTGCAACGGCGGCTCGATGGCTATATCAAGCAGGCCGGCTGAAGGAACAATCGTAACTGTTTACCTGCCAAGCGGATAGATAACTTGTCTCAGACCAAACTGCCACGATTACGCTTCGATGACCAACAACCAAAAAAGGCAATAAAGATTGTTGAGCAGACTTCCAACATCCAATATTAGCTTGTTTTTTGCTAAATTTTACCTGGATTAATTCCGATATAATAATGTTCCGGACTTGCAAAGACATACTTTTTTTAATCAGGATGTGCGGATGGAAATAGAAAAATTAACAGAAGATGTTATTTATGTCGTCCTGCCTCCTGAGCCAAGAATAAGAGACAATCTCAAAGAGCTTAACGAAAAGGTCAGCAAAAATTGCGACTTTAATGTCGTAATTGATTTTTCGTACATAGAAGTCCTAACCTCCACAAGCATATCGAACTTGATTACATTACAGAATTGGCTCGATAGAAGCGGGTACAAACTTGTCTTATGCAAGGTCGCGGTAGTAACAAAGTGTATATTTGATGTGGCAGGTTTGGACAAGGTTTTCAAATTTGCGGCAGATAAATTCGATGCCCTCTCGACCTTGAAACAGAGCGATCCCGCCGTAGACAGCTAAAAATCAGCCCTCTTTTGGTTTTTTTTGTTATTCACCTCGTATATCAGTAGTTTCCCCCGTTATGAGCCCATTTCTCGGGATGCAGACTTAAGCATCGAAAATTAAGGTAAATTTCACGACTGCAAAATTTTCTTTTTTGTCAGGTATTTTTTGCTTGACATCCGCGTTCCCGTGCGCATAAAATATATCGAAATTTAAGGATTGCTATTTAGGGAGAATAATTGTGAAACACCGCAGAATTTGCATCTCAATAGCCGTAATAATAATGTTTTTTTCCACGTTAGGCTGGTGCGAACAGAAGGCATCTTCAACTGTCGACAAAAAATCTCAAGAAAAGAAACCAGTCACTACAAAAAAAACCAGGCTTAGCAAAAGCGCCAAACTCGACAATAGCACCACTCTCAAACAACTTGGGCAAAATGTCAACCTGTCTGATTTGCGCTCTGATATGTCTTTTGGCCGGGCTATCGAAGTCCTGCGCAATTCAACAAAACCACCAGTAAGAATAGTAGTCCTTTGGGGACAATTGGAGCAAATAAATGTAGGACCAGCCAGCCGAATCTCTATGGATGGCTTTTCCGAAATATCCTTACGAACAGGCTTGAAGATTTTGTTAGCCTCGGTTTCCAATGGGCAAAATCAATTGGACTATTGGACTACCGATGGAGTAATCGTAATTGGCACAAAAGATTCCAAGCCGAAAGTTCAAACAACACGCCTTTATAATGTTTGTGACCTGACTTCACGTCCTGCCGAGTATTACGCCCTCGGTGCTGGTATTAATCAATGGCAGGGCGGACAGATGGGAGCTGGCGCTTACGGCCAGCCTTTCAGGCAGGCAGGAGCGGGAAATTTCAGACAAACCGGGTATGGCGGCCGCTATGGAGGCGGTGGTCGGGGGCAGGGTTATGGCAGGATGGGAACGTACGGAGGCGGGGGAGGATACAGAAGTTTTGGTACAAGGACAATGGGCTTAAGGACCGGTACCTCACTCTCAGCTGGTGCCCGGGGTGGCCAGGCAGGCGGAACCGGTTATTTCGGCGGCTACAACCAGGCGGGTATGGGGGGTATGGGAATCAACAACAATATAGACGCTCAAATTCGGCAGCAACAACTGGCTGGTCTTATAAAAAACACCATTGAGCCGGGTACCTGGAACCCATAATTGAGAAAAGGCCATTTTCCACCGAAAATCCCGATGAAAATCCCCTCGTTTTCCAAAGAAAGGTTATTTTCTGCTTTCAAAACGCCGAAAAAACTATAGTATTTTTTACTTTTTTATTAATTAACTCTATATCTGAAAAGAGCAAAAGATTAGTCGCGGAATAAAACCGCATCAAAAATAGTTACAAGTTAGGGGAGTTTAATATTATGACTGATGAAATGGAGCAGTTAGAAGAGACAGACTCTTACGAAGCAGTAGAAGAGCTTCAGGAACAGAAGGACGAGCAAAAAC
>CAZMQF010000184.1:0-4397 GCA_964568365.1 uncultured Pirellulales bacterium
CTCAAAAAAGACGTGGATAAATCCATAACCTTCGACGGAAAGCTCGGCAACTTCAGTGACCTCGGCGAATTCGGAACCACTGCAAGCTCTACGAATGAGCTGAAAAGCAAGGCAGATTACAAAGATGAACGCAAATTTGTAGACCGCATCACCGTCGTCGTCGTAGACATCCAGCCGAACGGTAATCTCGTCATTATGGGAACACGCTACCGAAAGATAGCAGGTGACACACAAACCATAGAAATAGGCGGAATAGTAAGACCAAGTGATGTAAAATTCGACAACACAATCAAAAGTGAGCAGGTCGCAAACTTCCAAATCGTCACTAAAAATTCAGGTGTCGCCGACCCATATACAAGACCAGGATTCCTTGGACGCATACTGGATATCATCTGGCCATTCTAAAATTTAATGAGGCATTCTCAAATGAAAGTAACTGATAAAATTAAGCTTAATAAATTCTATCTGTATCTCGTACTCGCTGTACTGCTCAATGCCGGAAATTCCGCCCAAGGCGAACGCATCAAAGATATCGTTGACATTCAGGGTGTTCGCAGCAATCCTCTCAGCGGCGTCGGCCTCGTCGTCGGCCTTGCCGGCACCGGCGACAGCACACTGCCCTCGCAGCAGATGCTCACAAATATACTCAGGCATTCCGGCCTTGTCCTTTCTCCCGAGGACCTCAAAGGTGGAAACATAGCGCTCGTTATGGTAACGGCACAATTAGGACCATTCTCACGCACCGGCTCACGAATAGACGTCGATGTCTCTTCACTCGCTGATGCGGAAAGCCTGCAGGGAGGAATGCTTTTACCAACTCCTCTCGAAGGTCTTGATGGGCAGGTTTACGCGGTAACACTTGCTTCCGGCGTCTCAATTGGCGGCTGGACAGCCACAGGCCAAAAGGCCTCTATTACAAAAAATCATCAGACTGTCGGCAGGATACCTGCCGGTGCAATAGTCGAAAAAGAAGAGATCTCTTCGTTTATAGACTACATCGCAGGCAAAAGAATAATTACATTAAATTTAAGAAACAGCGACTTCTCAACTGCACAGCGCATCGGTGACGCGATTAATCAGATATATCCCGACCACGCTGTTGTCATCGACGCCGGAACAATTAAAGTCAACATCCCGGAACAAATCCCTGCCGGCGGCATCACCGCCTTTATCGACGAAATTACAAACAAACAGGTCAATGTCGACTATCCCGCCGTCGTGGTTATCAACGAACGAACCGGCACAATTGTTGTAGGACAAAACGTGGGAATCTCAGCCGTCGCAATTTCACAGGGAAGTCTCGTCGTAAAAATAAAAGAAACACCGATTGTTTCTCAGCCTATCGCTCCATTCTCTGATGCCGGCGAAACCAAGGTCGTTGAGGATACCGCCGTCAGCATCGAGGAAAAAGAAGGATACCTGATTCCAGTACCTCAGACTGTAACCGTCGCCGAGCTTGCCAAAACACTCAATGCAATCGGTGCAACACCGACAGACCTTATCGCAATATTTAACGCCCTGAAAAAAGCCGGCGCCCTTCAGGCACAGCTCGAAATAATGTAGGAGTCTCTATAATGGATACTGCAAAACTGTTATTGACTGAACCTGTCCTTCCGCCTGCAGAGCTGAGCTGTCTGTCAAATATCGACCGGCTCTCAGATGAAAAGAAGATGCAGACCGCAAAAGATTTCGAGTCGCTTTTAATAAACAAGCTGCTCGACGAAATGAAAAGCACCATCGAAGATTGGGGAGGAGATGAGGACGGCGCCTCTCAGCAGATTCAGGGAATTTTTAACCTGTACCTGAGCGAGTACGTAGCTAAAAACGGCGGCCTCGGCCTCTGGAAAGATATTTACAACTCACTGAACCTCGCTGCCGATAAAGACACAGCTCAGCTCGTACCGGATAACAAAATATGAAAACTGACAAAACTATATTCCAGGATAATATTGACCGGCTGCTTAATGTCCTTGACACAGATATCGAGAACATCTGCCAGAACCTCTCGGCCATGAATCAGCTCAAAAGCTCGGTCATTAAACGCGATAGTGACTGCCTGGCTCAACTGCTTAAAAAAATTCAGGCCGACTCCAGCGGACATAAAAACAACGAATCTAAAAGAAAATCAATTAGAAAAGAACTTGCACATTCTCTCGGCTGCCCAGTGGAAAAAATAACGCTCACTAGCCTCGCACAAATGCTGCCGGAAGAAAAAAAGAGCCTCATCGTGGAAAGAAAAGAAAAACTGACAGAACTGCTTAACCAGCTAAAAAACGAATATCACGCTACAGCTGTGCTCCTGTCAGAATGCGCCAGATTCAACCGCATCCTGTTAAAAACCTTATTCAACAACAAAACTGCTGAGACCATAACATACGATGCGGATGGTTCTGCCAGAAGGTATTTCGATTCGGCTTTCGTAAATATGAAACTCTAATTAAGGCCAAATAGGACTAAAAAGATGTCTAACTATTCGATAGGTATTAGCGGCCTCAACGCCGCACAGAGTACTCTCGATGTAATCGGCAATAACATCGCAAATGCCGCCACGGAAGGATATCACAAACAGAGAGTCGAGCTGACTCCTGCCTTCGCCTCACAGAACGGCTCACTTCTCATCGGCGGAGGCGTCAATTTCGAAGGCGTAACAAGGATAATTGACAATCTGCTCGAACAACAAATTCTAAGGCAAAGCTATCTTCTCGGGCATCTCTCTCAGCAGCTCTCTACTCTTCGCTCGGTCGAATCTTCTTTCGGTGAGTTCAGCGATGCCGGCGGGCTCAATGATGCCATCAATAATCTCTTTAATGCTTTTCAGGACCTCTCCACACATCCAAATGAGCCAATCTGGCAAAACCAGGCTGTCAGCTCCGCACAAACTCTCGCACAAAAATTCAACTCTCTCGCAACCTTCTTATCTAACCTTCAAACACAAATCACGCTTGAAGCAGAAAACACCATCGACCAAATCAACATACTGGCCGAAAGAATTGCGGAATTAAACGACAGTATTGAAAAAATAGAAATCACCGGAGGCCAGGCTAACAACCTCCGCGACCAGAGAGACCAGTGCATCTCTCAACTCTCAGAGCTCGTAGGACTGGATACCTATAACAGAGAGCACGGCGTCATAGATGTCACCATAGCAGGAATACCACTTGTTATTGGCACTTCCACATCTCAGCTCCAGCTTGGACTCGAAGACAACGGTAAAACCGGAGTCGGCGTTCTCGACTCATATAGCTTCAGAACTGACATACAGGGCGGCAAATTGGGAGGACTGCTCTCATTAAAAAACGAAATAATCGATGACATCCAAACCCAGCTTGACAATCTCGCCGCCGCCATTATACAGCAGGTCAACCAGATACACATCCAGGGCGTCGGACCTGCCGGTTCCTTTCAGGAACTGACCGGCTGGACAATGATATCAGAAACTCTTGCCGACTTCCAGCCGCCGCTCAATGATGGAACAATTTATGTCAGGGTTATCGATACCACCACAGGCCAGATAACAAGACACAATATAGATGTTGACTGCTCTACTGACACGCTGACTACAATAGCTCTAAAGTTCGAAAGCATTACAGGCCTGACTGCCTCCGTCAATTCTTCCAAGCTGCACATTCAGGCTGAGTTCGGTTATGAATTCGACTTTTTACCTGCCGTCTTACCTGGGCCGACAAATAGTAACTTAACTGCACTGGCCCCACCGGCAATTTCCGTTTCCGGAATTTATACCGGAACCGAAAAACAGACCTTCACCTGCACCGTTATCGGCTCCGGCTCGATTGGGAACGGAAACCTCCAGCTGGAGGTAAAAAACGCAAGTGCAGAGGTGGTAAAAACTCTAAACATCGGCCAGGATTACGCCGCAGCTGACTCACTAAATCTGGCAGATGGCATAACAATATCAATAACTACCGGTGACCTCAATGATGCAGATTCCTTCCAGATTGAAGCCTTCGCCGATACCGACACCGCGGGCCTGCTCTCAGCTATCGGTATCAACACCTTTTTCGACGGCAGCAATGCCTCCGATATGGAACTCTGCCGGGAAATAGTAAATAATCCTGCTCGAATAGCAACTGCAGCAGGACCCGAAATGACTGACAACACAAACATCCAAAAACTCGCCGCTTTAAGCGAGCAGTCTCTCAGCAGCCTGAATAATATGACTATTCAGGACTACTACCACCGGCTCGTCAGTGACATCGGCCAGGATATCGCAACAAAAGAAATGAGTAAAAACAGCATCGAGATTATGCTCCAGGACCTCAGCATGCAGCAAAGCCAGATTAGCGGAGTAAACATCAATGACGAAGCGGCACAAATGCTCATCTTCCAGCAGATGTTTCAGGCAATGGCTAAATACTTAAATACCATTCATACTTCGA
>CAZMQF010000185.1:0-4291 GCA_964568365.1 uncultured Pirellulales bacterium
AACTATCGGCCGTATCTGGCGATACACCTTTCACCCTTACAAAATCTATCTGCCTATTATTCCAGAAGACATCGCTAAAATAAAAACAGATATGCCGAATCTCATCTTTATACCCATAGCACCTTCCGCAGATAACTCTCACAAAATTGACGCCGCACTTATGCAGTCCGATGCCGAATTCATCGCAATAGTGCCCAGCGGTTTTCACATCGAAGAAATGTGGCTCGAAGACCAGCTTTACGCTCTCTTAAACTCATCCGACCAGATGCATGCCATCGAGTTCGACGCCTCGACCGACCGGCTCTGGGCTGCGCTTTTTAAAAAAGAGCACCTGTTCAACGCCAGAAAAAATTTCAATCATCTACCTTTCAGGCAATCTATATCGGCAGCAGGCATCCGGATACAAAAGCTGTTACCGCAGCAGGTACCTTTTAAATTTGACATACTCCTCGAGCAAGCATCAACAGAATACAAAAATGGAAACTGGCCACTCGCCGCCGAAATCTACCAGCACATTGCAGACAATTACAAAAATCAGTTATGGATGAAAGCTCTCTCCGCAGATGCCTTATTCAGAGCCGGACGCTACGAAAAAGCAGCAGAGCTCTGCCGCCAGGTAAATCAGTCTCGACCCACCATCGATACACTTCTGCTCGAAGCAAAACTCAAAAAGAAACAAAAAGACTTTCATTCTGCCGTCAAATTACTCGAAAACGCACAATCTATTCTTGAAGGAAAAAATCCGGTATGGACATAACGCAATCAAAAAAAGAAAAGGCCGAAGAAAATAACTCCACTCAGCACTATGAAATCCTTAAAGAGCTCGGTGATTGTTTCACTGCGATTGGCAATTACGCCAGCGCTCAAAGCTGTTATGAAAAGGCCGCTCCGCTCGCACCCGACGAAGCTGCACCTTACATCGGCCTTGGTGTAATCGCTGCACAAAAAGCACAGCTCGAAGACGCCGAAATCGCCTTCAAAGTCGCCGCACGACTCGACAACAAATCTTCAAAGGCATATGCAGGCCTGGCTATGGTCGCGCAGCAGAAAACCGATTATAAACGTGCTTTTGATATGTATCTCAAATCTCTTGAGCTCGACCCTGACAATCTGACCGCCCTGCTCGGCCTCTTCCAGACCTCCTGCCAGATGGGCTCTTTCGAAAAAGTCATACACTATCTCGAAGTGTACCGCGACATGCATCCCGCTGATACTTACGTTATGTTCACACTCGCTGCACTTTATATGAAGGACAACTACCTCGAAAAATCGAAAGAGCTCCTCGTCAACATCCTCTCCCTCGATGCCGACCACAAAGATGCCGAAAATCTCCTCGAGGAAGTCGAACGCTCAATTGTTCAGAACTCGCAAAAACAATAAAAAAATAAACGTCAGATAGTTGAGATTATATGAGCACGGAAAAGCAGAAAAGCCTGGTTAACGCCTTGCAGAATCTCTTAAAAAAACAGTTGCATTCTGCCCGGCGCGGTAACATCAGCACCGTTAAACTCTTAAGCGCACAAAGTGACGCTATAGTACAGCAAATCAACAGGGAAAAAATCCTCGATTTAGATGAATTTAAAACCCACAAAAAGCAATTACAAAAATCCTACGAAGATTTATCAATGGCCCTGAAAGTACAGAAAGATGACATCGCCGAAAAAGTAAGCCGAATCAAAAAGGGTAAAAAAACAGTCAAGGCTTATAGAAAAAATATCTGAAAATATAGACCGGCATTATCGCTCTAAATAAAGGATACCAATAGTGTTAAAAATACGTAACAATCTCAACGCCCAGCCGACTGATTCAAACCCAAAAAATATAACCACAGATTACGTCAAAAACGGTATCAAGGTTGAACAGAAATCACAATTCAGCACAAAAATAAACGAGCTGTTCGAAAAAATCAGACCCAAAAAAATCATCGAAACCGTTACCTATCTCGGTACGGGAACCACAACCATTATCGCAAAAGCACTACGACGGCTCAAAATTGAAGATGCGCTCTTCTTTACAATCGAGGTCAATCCCCGGTATTATCAGCAGGCAAAAAATTACTTTCTTTCAAATAATCTTAAAGTCAAAGTCTTAAACGGCCTGTCGATTCCAAGAGCGCTCCTGCCGAACCGCGAACAGATAGCACAAAAAACCCTGCTCAAAAACGATTCAGCCGACATATTTGTTGACCACAGCGAAGAAAAAAGGGTCGAGCTCTATTATAACGAGACAAACTTCTCCGACGTCCCCGATAACCTGCTCTACGAATGCCTCAAAATGACTGATTTCCAGCCGGATTTCGTTTTGCTCGACAGCGCCGGTCATATCGGTGACATTGAATTTAACTACCTGCTCGAAAATCTCAAAGGCACCTGCTACATCGCACTTGATGACATCTACCACATCAAGCATCACAACAGTTTCCAAAAAATACAATCCGACCCGCGATTTGAAGTTATTGTTGCCTCGGATGAAAAATTCGGATTCTGCATCGCAAAATTCACACCCGCTCAAATCCCGCTCATTGAAAACAAACAATCACAAAACTACGATTTATCCGCCCGGCTAAAAAATGCCAAAAAACTTTTAATCGTAAGACCCGACTCCATCGGTGACTTTGTTATATTCTCAGGTATCCTCGAACATCTCAAACAGCTCTTCCAAAATGCCGAAATCTCCATCCTGCTGCAGTCGCACATCGCACCCCTCGCGCAAAACTGCCCTTATATCAATAAAGTAATTCCCTTCGAGCGAAAAAAAATGTTCACCGACCGGCAGTACACCGAACAAATCATAAACCGGATTCAGCAGCAGAATTTCGACGTCGCCTTTTATCCCGTCTATTCGAGAGACAAGCTCGGCGACTTCTTAACTCTAAACTCCTCGGCAAAAATAAAAATCGCATCAATCGGTGACGATACTAATATCTCATTAGAGGAGAAACTCAACAATGATAAATCCTATACGCACCTGCTGCCCGCCGATTACAAACCTATGCTCGAGACAAAAAGAAACGATGAGCTGCTCACCGGATTTGGTATTCGCCCGCCGAAGCAATGTACATCAAAGCTCTGGCTGACAGATGATGACCGCTCAGCCGCCGAAAATATTCTCGAAGGCCTTAAAATACAAAATCCAATCGTCATCTGTCCGTTCGGCCAGTTCGACATCAGAAACTGGCCAATACACAAATGGGCTCAACTAATCGATTCTCTTCCCGACCATCCAATCCTGATTTGCGGTACACAAAAAAACAAAAAGCAGGCAGAGCAAATCATCGAGCTGACAAACCACAACTATCTATACAATCTCTGCGGCAAAACTACACTGACTGCTCTCGCCGCACTGCTCGAAAAATCAAAACTTTGCATCTGTGCAGAATCCGCCGCCGCTCACTTAGCCGCCGCGGTCAATTGCCCGCACGTCGTCATCACCGGCGGCGGTCACTTCAAAAGGTTCCTGCCTTACTCACCCCTTACCTCGATGGTCTATCTGCCGATGACCTGCTATAATTGCAACTGGCTCTGTCCCTATAGCAGCCTCGAAACCTACTGCATCACCCAGGTAAACGTCGATACCGTAAATTCAGCCGTCCGCCACGCCCTGAATACACCAAAACACGAACGCTCCGCACCGTCTCTGTTCGAGCAGAAAACAAATCCTGACAGAATCTGCTCCGAACAAATCCAACATGTCGAAAAACCGCAGACGCAAAACGATTATCTCGTCACCGCCGTCGTCTCAACCTACAATGCAGAAAAATACATCGCAGGCTGTCTCGAAGACCTTGAAAACCAGACCATCGCCGACAGACTCGAAATCATCGTTGTCGATTCCGGCTCAAAGCAAAATGAAAAGCAGCTCGTCAGCCGGTTCCAGGAAAAATTCAATAACATAACATATCTAAGAACTGGGCAGAGGGAAACCGTCTACAAAGCCTGGAACCGTGCCATCGCTCAAGCTCGCGGAAAATACATCACAAACGCAAACACTGACGACAGGCACAAAAAAGATGCCCTCGAGATAATGGCACACGCCCTCGACAACAATCCTGACATCGCTGTTGTATATTCCGACCAGGTCTGGGTCGATGACGTCGATGGAGAAATCGTGTACGAATACTTCACTCCCGAATATTCGCGATACCGTCTCTTATCGGAAGACTGCTACGTAAGCTCGAATCCGATGTGGAGAAAATCAATACACGATGAATTCGGATTCTTTGACGGCGACCTCTTCTTCATCTCCGGCGACTGGGAATTCTGGCTCAGGGTCTCACAAAAATACGACTTCC
>CAZMQF010000186.1:0-4239 GCA_964568365.1 uncultured Pirellulales bacterium
CTCAACATTGGCATTATCTACTTCTCTCAACTTTCCCGCCTTGAATAAATCAATCACTTCCTGAACCGTCTGTGTTTCAGCTAAAAATATCTTTATCCCAGCTGCGTTTAGTGTCTTAAAAGCATTGGGGCCGACGTTACCTGTTATCAGCGCTTCGACGTCAAGATTGGCTATATTCCGGCCTGTCTGGATCCCCGCACCCTGAACAGCGTTCAGATTTACTGTATTATCGTTAGCTTCGAATGAATCTGTTTCAGTATCATATACAATCAGCCACTTTGCTCGTCCAAATCTCAGGTCAAGCTCACTTGATAAATCTTTTCCCTGTGCAGTAATTGCTACTTTCATAATAATCTAGCTCCTTTATCTTAGACTCCGTTCCCGTCAGTTACACTTACCCTAGTTTCGTTTACAAAAGCCAATAATTTTCTGTTACCATCTTCTGCCATGTCGGCCTCTTCGTCTACCAAAGCCTCTGCGAGCACCTTTCCAACAACCGGGCAAAGCATATCGCGGCAAATTCAACTTACCTGTATTGTAAGCGGCGAGAACTTCATTTATTGAACCGGTTACAAACGGCAGTACAACAATTCCTGAACCGCCTAACATACAAGCCAATAGTCTTGAGATTGCTCCGCAGATAAGCACATTTACACCAAGCTGTCGCAATTTAGCTGTTCTTTCAGGCCCGCTTGGCGCGGTAAGCAGAACTTCGTTTCGTTTTTTCTCAATACCGTCTTCCAACTCAACAAGCAAAAGCTTGCCGGCAAAGTCAAACACGCTCGAAACTCTACCTTGCCAAACTGGAATAGCTATCTTCATAAGCAGCCTCCACAAGCTATACCTGCAACTTCTGTACCAACAACGCAGCCTTGAGAGCAAAATGAAATATAACCAATTGATAATAATAGACTTAAGCATAGAGAAGAAAGCTTGAATGGTATATTTTAGAAGGGCCAATATTGCAAAATGCAATGGCTGGGGATTTAAGCATACGGCAAAATGCGATACTTAAAGGTTGCTCGATATGCTTTGGGCATTTACTCAGTTCGAATGTTTAGATTTTTTAGCTTCCTGAACAAAGTGCTGGCATCTATCCCTAATTCCTTGGCTGCTGCTGTACGGTTACCGTTATTACGGCGAAGAGCCTGTTCTATCATCACCACTTCCATTTGTTTGAGTGTTCTGAATGTGCTCACACCTGATGCTTTGTCGGCCCCGCCTTGTTTCATAGCACCGGGTAGATGTCTGGTTTCTATAATATCACCCTGACAAATCACGAAACAATGTTCAAGGGCGTTCTCAAGCTCTCTAATGTTGCCTGGAAAATCATAGCTCAAAAGAACAGCCATCGCATTGTCACTAAGACAGCAAATATTTTTGTTATAAATCTTGTTGAAGCGATTTATGAAGTGGTCAACAAGCAGCGGAATATCTTCGCTTCGTTCTTTCAGTGGTGGCAGGGATAATTTAACCACGTTAATACGATAATAAAGATCGCTCCTGAATTTTCCCTGCTCGACTAATTCAGCCAAATCTTTATTAGTAGCAGTAATAATTCTTACGTCGGCCTTTTCAGAAGAGACGGCCCCGACAGGTTCATAAGTTTTCTCCTGCAGGACACGTAACAGCTTGACCTGTACAGAGGAAGACATATCCCCAATCTCATCTAAAAATATGGTGCCGCCCTCGGCTAATCTGAAACGACCGGGTTTGTCTTTTTTAGCATCCGTAAAGGCACCGGCTTTATAGCCAAATAGTTCAGACTCTAATAACGTATCCGGAAGAGCACTGCAATTAACAGCAATAAATGGTTTGTCTTTGCGGTGACTCAAATTATGAATAGCTCCGGCAAACAGTTCTTTCCCTGTACCGGTTTGACCTTCAATCAGAACCGTGCAGTTACTTTCTGCAATTTGAGGCAGGATATCAAAGAGCTCCTGGATTTTGTGATTTCTGCTGATGATGTCTTCGCAGCTATATTGTTTCTGGACTTGCTTTCGCAATTCCTCAACGATGGTCATATCCCGAAATGTTTCAACGCCCCCTATGACTTGACCATTCTTATCTTTAAGCAGCGCCGTAGAGATGGTAATAGCCTTGCGTCTTCCTTGTGCGTCAATAATGTGGACAGGCTTATTAATAACCGTTTTGCCTGTATCCATCGTGTGTCGTAAGGCACAGTCGGTCTCACATACATTGGCTCGCAGTACATCCTTGCATATCTGGCCTATAGCTTTCTCACGCGGCATCCCGGTTATCTGTTCAGCAGCTTTATTATAAGAAGTTATTCGCCACTCTTTATCAACGGTAAATACTCCATCAGCGATGCTGTCCAAAATAACATCTCTTTTTTCGTTAGATTTTAGATTCATCTCTACCAATATATTAGTTCAGCCAGCTTTTTCAACCTTTTTGTGGTTTCGGTAATTAATACGAGGAGGTACTTACTGCTGTTTGTCGGATTTGCTCTATTGTAATAACCTTGCCACTTTCTGATAAAAAGAAAAAGATATTATCGCGATGAGTCAATGTAAGGTGTATCGGTTTCTCGTAGCTTAAGTTTCAATGTAGCAATCCAATATGCTCCAGCGAGCATTTTTTGCAAGGATCTTTTACATAACTTGTTTATATACAAAGGCATACAAAGAGGAAATGGAGGCGGGGGGATTCGAACCCCCGTGACTGCCTTCTTGTAACCTTCTGTTATTGCTGTAGTTACAGCTTAAAGCTTTTTCTTTGAAGCACTTAAAATTTCTCAGAATTTATCACGTTTTATCAGATTTTATCAGATTTTTGCTTTAAAATGCTCCCGTATTACTCCCGCGAAGGCAACATTCTGTGAACTCGTTTATTTATCTGAATAAGCACTGAGCCATAACAATCAGCTATATGATTCGGACAATAGCGGATTAGAAAAGGTCAATCTGAAATCCTGTTCGGAAATTGTCTTATCTGCTTGTTTGCTATATTCTGAATTAAAAAAGCTATTAGCTCAGGAGTGCCACCTGCGCTTAGACAAATAGAATGCCGAATTCGATGATAATCAATGGCATCTGGGAAAAACCATTAAAATCAGTGAAAAACAGGACATACAACCATGTCGTAATGTCTGGCTGCTACTGATATTAGTGGTCCAGAAATTCAGCTGCACTATTGTTTTTGACCCATATAATCCGATATATAACATAACTAGAGATAAATAGGGCGGGGAATAGGTATATTGTGGCTTTAGCGTTTACCTAAGTGCTTTAAAAAGCTTGGTTTCGAAATCCAGATTGGGGGCGCATAGATGGTAGAATCCCTCAAGGAACTTTGGTGATGCTTTTTCGCATGTTATCTTTGCATTTTTCTGGGTTTGTGGAGTATTTTTTTTCAAGAGAAGCATAACCAATACTGATTGAAAGATATTCGCAAGGATGCCAATCAAAAAGATAAAACAAGCTGGTAGAGAAACAGGAATCGGCATATTGGGCAATGTGCCCTGGGGTTCACATTTTTGTCTATTTTACGAAACCGGAGAAGATTTAATTGATATTCTGGTTCCCTATTTTAAAGCTGGTCTGAAGAACAATGAGCTCTGTGTGTGGGTAACTTCCGAGCCTCTTAACGAAAAAAAGGCTAAGGACGCATTGAGAGGAGCTATATCTGACTTTGATCGGTATTTAAAAACAGGTCAAATGGAAATCATTCCACATAACCAATGGTATCTCAAAGACGGTGGTTTTGAGTTGCAAAGAGTTTTCAGTGCTTGGATTGATAAGATTGACAAAGCGGTCTTTGCTGGATTTGATGGTATAAGGGTAATGGGAAATACCGCTTGGCTCGAAGCAAAAGATTGGAAATGCTTTGCTGATTATGAAAGGCAGGTAGATAGTGCAATTGATGAACATCAGATACTGGCAATTTGTTCCTACTGCTTAAACAAATGTGGTGCAAGTGAAATTATAGATGTAATCAGCAGTCACGGACTTGCTCTTATCAGGCGCGAAGGTAAATGGGAGTTAATCGAAAGCAACGAACGGAAAAAGGCTGAAAAATCTCTGCAGGTTAGTGAAAACAAGTATAAAACGCTCCTTGAGAACCTGCCACAAAAGATATTTCTTAAGGACAAGAACTCTGTTTATATATCCTGCAATGAGAATTATGCTGCGGACTTAAAAATCAAGGCTGCGGAGATTGCAGGAAAAACAGATTACGATTTCTTCCCCGAAGAGCTGGCTCATAAATACAGGGCTG
>CAZMQF010000187.1:0-4216 GCA_964568365.1 uncultured Pirellulales bacterium
TCGGATACTTAGGGATACACGTTCTTAAAAGGGAAGTCATTTTTATCGACATTGCTCTCGCTCAAGTTGCCGCAGTAGGCTCTATTGCATCTCATCTGTTATTTGGAGCACATGGGGATTCACCCACAGCATATACGTGCTCGTTTGTTTTCGTCCTGCTTGCAGCTGCATTTTATGCTTTTATACGCAGCAGGATTTTCCAAATCTCCCTTGAAGCAGTGATTGGCATTTCTTATGCCATTGCAGCCGCTGCTGCTCTTTTTCTGGTGGGCATTGCACCAGGTGGTCACATACACATTCAGCACATATTATCAGGTAGTCTTCTTTGGACGGGATGGCGTCAGATTATCACAAGTATGGTGGTGTTTTCGGTTGTGGGAGTTTGTTTTTATCTTATTAGAAAGCCGATTATTGAAATATCAAATAGCTACCAGAAAGACATTACCAAAGATTTAAAAGTGGTATTTTGGGATTTCACTTTTTACGTTTTGCTTGGTTTCGTTATTACATTGTCAGTCCAGGCTGGGGGGATAGTTATTGTGTTTTCATATCTGATAGTACCGGCCACGATTTCAGCGATTCTTGCACGGCGTTTAAGTATGCAACTTGCCGTAGTTTTGATAGCGGCCTTCATTGCCTCTTTGGGAGGTTTGTTGTTTGCATATAAATTTGACTTTTCAATAGGACCTTCTATCGCTCTTTTTTTGGGTTGTGAGCTGATATTAGTTTCTCTTGTTGCCAGATTTATGCAAATCAGTCCCAAGCCCTAAGTTGTGTGTTAAAAGGAGATTTTGATTTTATATCCATCGCCTGATGATTAGATTGAGGTCTTAAAATAGTAACAGCAGCGGCGGGTAAAGTTCGATAGACATATTCATAGGATTATTTTATAATGATTTTATGAAGCTTTATCCCTTAAAATTTAAGCCGATTTATAAGAAGCGCATCTGGGGCGGACAGAAGCTGCGAACATTTTTCGGCAAGGACCTGCCGAGAGCTGAAAAAATCGGTGAAAGCTGGGAGCTGGCCGACCTGCCCGATGACAAATCTGTAATTTCGAACGGCGAGCTTGCCGGTATGACGCTTAATAAAGCAGTAAGAAAATACCCGAAGGAAATAACCGGTGATGCAAATTTCAAGCTGCCGTTTCCGCTTTTGATTAAGTTTCTTGATGCCGAAGATATCTTAAGCGTTCAGGTTCATCCGGACACTGAGACGTGCCGGCGGACGGGCAAAGGTGACCCCAAGACCGAGTGCTGGTATATTATCGATGCAATCCGCGGAGGCTTTATCTATAAAGGTCTCAAGCCCGGCGTGACGAAGGAAAAATTTGCTGCTGCAATAGGCAGGGGCACAGTGGAAGACTTGTTACAGAAAGTGCCGGTCAGTCCCGGCGAATGTCACTTTCTTCCGGCAGGCACCGCACACAGTATAGGGGCGGGTCTTTTGATAGCCGAGATTCAAACACCTTCCGATACCACGTACCGTGTTTACGATTTCAACAGGGTCGATGGCAGAGGAAACCCGAGGCAATTACATATCGAAGAGGCTCTTAAAAGTATTCATTTCGGCAGAGCCGATGAGCTGAGCGTTACTACCATCGGCAGACTCATCGAATGTGAATATTTCACAGTTGACAAGGGTCATCAGGCAACAGACTGTGAGCTGCTTTTATCAGCGGGTGAAATGAAAACTTTGATTATTCTAACCGGTGCGGGGACAATTTTCGGCAGGGACGGCTCGTCGGTCGGCTTCAGACAGGGTGACTGTATACTTGTCCCTTCCTGCTACGAAGGGGCAATAAATTTCGGCCGCGATACCCAGTATTTGACTATAACACTTTAGGGCGACAGCTTTAAAAAACCGTCGGGCACTTAATAGTTTTGACATTTCTATGATATTTTTCTATTATACATGGCTTAATAAAGAATAATCGAAACAGATAGTTAATCGTTTAAGATTCAGGAGCATTGCATGGCAGATTGGGATAGGAAAATCGAGAAAAAAACCTTGAAAGTGGGCGTTTTGGGTCTCGGCTATGTCGGGCTGCCGTTAGTGCGTGAGTTTACATCAGCCGGCTTGAGAGTGGTTGGTTTTGATATAGACCCGAAGAAGGTCGCTGTACTTAATTCAGGCAGAAGTATTATTAAGCACATCCCGCATTCACAGGTCAAAAAGATGACAGCCTCGGGGCTTTTCAAGGCCACTACAAATATGTCACTGATTAAAACCGTCGACGCAGTTGTTGTGTGTGTCCCGACGCCTTTAACAGCCAACCGTGAGCCGGATATGCAGTTCATTGTCAAGAGCAGTGAAACGATTGCAAAGTACCTTTGCAAGGGACAGTTGATTACTTTCGAGAGCACGACATATCCGGGTACAACGAGAGAGCTTGTCGCTGTTATTCTTGAGAAAAGCGGGCTGAAGGCCGGCAGGGATTTTCACCTCGCTTATTCACCGGAGCGTGAGGACCCGGGCAATAAAAACTTCACAACAAAAACAATACCAAAAGTTGTCGGAGGTCTTACGAAAAAATGCCTTGATATGGCCTGTAAGCTCTATAATGCGGCCATCGATACAATCGTGCCGGTTTCGAGTCTCGAGGCGGCTGAGGCTGCGAAGATAGTTGAGAACGTTTATCGCTGTATCAATATAGCAATGGTCAATGAATTAAAGGTTGTTTTCGACAGGATGGGTATCGACGTCTGGGAGGTTATCAATGCGGCAAAAACCAAGCCTTTCGGCTTCAGCGCATTTTATCCTGGGCCGGGACTGGGCGGTCACTGTATACCAATAGACCCGTTCTATTTGACCTGGAAGGCGAGGCAATACGGAATGCCGACTCGTTTTATAGAATTAGCAGGTGAAATAAATACCAATATGCCGCACTATGTCGTGCAAAAAACGATGGATGCTCTGAACGAACGAAAGAAAAGTCTGAAAGGCTCGAAGCTTCTGATACTCGGCCTGGCATACAAAAAAGATATAGACGACGTAAGGGAATCACCTTCTATCGAGCTGATTGAACTTTTGGTTAAAAAAGGAGCGAAGGTAGATTACAGCGACCCTTACATACCAAGAACCCATAGGCAGCGGCAGCACGATTTGAAAATGACAAGCAAGAAGCTTTCCGCTAAAATGCTTGGCGGCTACGATGTCGTTTTAATCTCAACGGACCATAGCTGCTACGACTACAACTGGATAGTCAAAAATGCAAAGCTTGTTGTTGACACACGAAATGCAACATCAGCCGTGAAGAGCGGACGCAGTAAAATTGTAAAGGCTTAGATTGGGGACAGCTAAAATTGCTTAAAGAAAGTGAAAATCCGCCGACGATCTGGCCTGAGGGCGAGTCTGTTAAGGATTTTACCGGTCAGTGGTGGGTAGCACATACTAAAAGCAGAAACGAAAAAGCCCTTGCAAATGACCTGGTTCGCAAAAACATCAGCTACTTTTTGCCGATGCGGTGGAAACTGACTGTCAGGAACCGCAGGAAGTTTAAATCGCTGCTGCCGCTATTCAGCGGGTATCTGTTTTTCTGTGGAAGCGAATGGCAGCGTATTGAACTGTTAAAAACCAATCGAGTTGCTAACCTGCTTGAGGTCAAAGACCAGAATAGACTGCTTGCCGAGCTGTCGCATATTGAGCAGGCTGTAGAAGCGGGCGTCGATTTGACACCACACAAATACATCAAAAGCGGCCAGCACTGCAGAGTGTTGGCAGGTTCTTTAGCGGGACTGCAGGGTATTGTTATAAGGACAAAAACTGCTGCAAGACTTGTTCTTCAGGTCGATATGCTCGGCCAGGCAGCAAGCATAGAAATTGATACTGATATTATCGAGCTAATAGAATAAAAAGTAAAGTCAAAAAATAAGGGGCGAGATTATGGATGTTGTAATTAAAATCATCGGTATCGTTGTTATTGTAATTGGTATTGCATATCTCGTTAAGCCGGGGATAATGAAATGGCTTTTGGATTTTTTCAAAAAAGGGCCTCGTATATATATCGCCGGTTTATTACGTTTTGTATTGGGGGTGGTTTTTCTGCTGGCTGCAACCAAATGTAGGAAACAGACAATAATTGGTGTACTGGGGATTCTGTTTCTTTTAGGCGGGTTTTTGATTTTTATCCTGGGTCCAAAAAGGATTACTCCTATACTTGAATGGTGGCAGAAACAACCCGAATGGGTAATGAGAGCGCTGGCTTTGCTTACGG
>CAZMQF010000188.1:0-4202 GCA_964568365.1 uncultured Pirellulales bacterium
ACTGCAATCGAAGAGTATGCACGAAAGCGCTGAGAATTGCCAGCAGCAGGTTGAATATATGTCCGCCGACAAGTATTAGTATCATAACAATCAATCCAACGGCCGGGATTTCACGTGCGATTTTTGCGATTACATTAATTGCCATAGCAAGGCCTGCACTAACCATTCCGAGCGCCATCAATCGTAGATAACTGAGCACGTCGCCGAGATAAAATATCGAGCTGAAAAGATTGTAGAAGCCCATTCCCAGGCGAGCGGCCAAGCCGCCTTCGCGGTGACTTAAGATGAAGATTGTGACGGCGGGAATAAGTGCCGTGTAGCCGATGATTGTGCCGATTTGTCGAGGGACGACATCTGCCTTGCCTGCTCCGAATATAACAAGTGAGTTCAGCATAACCAGCCAGGTTAGCTGGTCACAGACGGCGGCGATATATTGCCTTTGCTTTAGGTTATGTATGAAAGCGATGAAAAGGCCTGTGAGGATTTGAAAATAACCCAGGCCGATAGCTAATATAAAGAACTTAATCGGGTCTTTGAAGGGGTCGAACCACATCAGCTTCTCTCTCAAGGGCAGCAGGGCAGGAAAAAATTTCTCGAATGCGTCACCGAACCATCCGCCGGTTAATGCGCCTACAACAACGGTTGCAACGGCGCATATTGAGAGCATCAGCATCAGCTTCTTGTCACCCTGAATTTTTTTGAGAAAGAAGATTGTGATGGCAATCATCATCAGGCCGTAACCGGCGTCAGCCAAACACATCCCGAAAAATACAGCGAAAAACGGTGCAAGAAAAACGGTCGGGTCAACATTCAGATGCTGCGGCATACCGTACAGCCGGGTGATTACCTCGAAAGGCTTGACAAGGGATTTGTTTTCTATCTCGATGGGAATTTCTTCATCTTCACGCGGCTTTATTTCCCTAACCATCGAAGCACTGAATCCTGATACGATATTCTCGAGAGCCGGGTAATCTTTTTCTTTCACCCAGCCTTCGAGCAGAATTGTGTATGTTGTAATTGGTGCGTGGGCCCTTGTTTGTTCCCTTGTGAGCAGATTCCGATAGTGGTCGAAGAGGATTTTTAGCTTAAATTGTTCGCCGGCCAGGTCGGCTGCTTTTTTTCTCTCTTTGGATAGTGCCGTTTTTATTTCACCAAGCTTTTCAGTTTGCTGCTGTATTATCTGCGCTGCAGTTCCGGTCATTTTTTCGAAAGTTACAGGGGCAAATTCAGCAGAACGCAGAAGCTTTTGAATCTCTGCAGCATTTTCCTTCAGGCAGATAACAACGGATGCATAGAGGGATTTATCGTTACCGACAATTTGCAGTGCTGATGCAGTTTTGCTTAGCTGCTGTTTTAGATTTTCGATGGTTTTATCCGGGACCAGGCCGACAAAGCAGCGGGTATGGCCTGAATCGGTCAGCTCTTCGAGATGTGTTTTTAGATTTTTCCAGGGTTTTAACATCTCCGAAATGTTCAGGCAGTTATCTCTTTCGGCTTCGAGCTGCTGTATTTCGGCGGCGGTTTTTTCTGCCTGTTCGAGCAGTGTGAGGACTTCCTCGCTCGAAACTATCTGCGAGTATTGTTTGTCTTCTATGACTGTTCGGGGAGCGAGGGCGTCAAGCAGGGATTTTTTTTCTTTGGTTTGTGTTTCGAGGAATTTTACACTTTTTTCGAGCCTGTCGGTGAGCTCTTCGATGTCTTTTGGTTTTTTTGCCTCGACGATAAGCTCAGGCCATTGTTTGCTGACGGCTGTTCGTGCGGCATCGAGGACTTCGAGGATGGAGCTCTGCTGGATTTCTTCGAGCAGCTCTGCTGCCTCGCTGCGGTGACTTACGATAAGAACTTTTGTCATTTTAGCAATTGCCATAGGTTAGCTCTTCAGGTAGTTGACAATCTTTTTGACTGACTGTTCTTTTTTTTCATCGGCTTTTTTTTGCAGCTGCTGTTTTTGTTTTTGAGTTTGTTGTTTCAGTTTTTCGAGCTTTACCTGGGCCTGTGAGGCGGCCTGTTCGACGGCGTCGTCGGTGTCTTTTTTCCTTTGTATTTCGGCCTTCTCGAGGGTGCTGATTTTTTTCTGATTGAATTTTTGTTCTTCTTCAGCGGCCTGATTTTTGGCCTGCTCGGCGATTTTTTTGACCTGCTGCTCGGCGTCTTTGATTTTCTTAATCAAATCCATAATAATACCTTTGTTTTTTATGTTTCAAAACGGCTTTTTGCAGAGATACTTATTACATTTATTATCGGTGCAAATCGGGTTTTCAAAAGTTTAATCCTTCAAAAGATTAATTTTTTTGGTTTTGTTTTCGTTTCCCCGGTGAAAAGAACAAAGCTGAATTCGGCTCAGCTTTTTTTATTTTTCCAGGTGTCGGCGACGGCCTGGGCTATCTTTTTATGGATTTCCATATCCAGGGCATCCGGCAGCAGGGCGTTTTGTTCGGCGAGCTCTGCGATTTTTTCTGCGGCGGCCATTTTCATTTGCATAGTTATCTGCGTTGCTTTTGCGTCGAGTGCGCCTCTGAAAATGCCTGGATATGCCTGGGCGTTATTGCAATCCCTGCCGTCAGCGGTGATTGCGGCGCCGGCATCAAGAGCGTCCTGTTTGCTTATCTCGCCAACCGGATTCGCGAGCGGAAATACAATCGGGTCCTTGTTCATAGAGGCAATCATATCTTTGCTGACCAGGTTCGGCTTTGTCACACCTATGAAAATATCTTTTTCCTTAAAGCCTTCGGCGAGCGGACATTTCTGGTTATTTTTATTGGTGAGCTCTGCGATTTGCATTTTGTATTTGTTCATCCTTTCTTTTCTGCCGCGGTAGATGGGGCCGCTTGAGTCATATAAAACTATGTCACCCACGCCGAATTCGAGAAGGATTTTACTAACGGCGATGCCGGCAGCTCCTGCGCCGAGCATAAGTACCGAGCAGTCTTCTTTCTTTTTGTTCGTATATTTGAGTGCGTTGATAAGTGCAGCGAGCACAATGGTGGCGGTGCCGTGCTGGTCGTCGTGGAAGACGGGGATGTTCAGCTTTTCTTTGAGCTTATCCTCGATTTCGAAACATTTCGGCGCAGCGACATCTTCGAGCTGTATAAGGCCGAAACCGGAAGCGATTCTAACGACGGTCTCTACGAATACATCAGCGTCTTTTGTGTCTATCAGTATCGGAAAGGCGCTGATATTTACAAATTCGGCGAGTATCGAAGCCTTGCCTTCCATAACGGGCAGCGAGGCTAATGGCCCGATGTCACCGAGGCCGAGGACGGCTGTGCCGTTGGTTACTATTGCGACTCTGTCACAGATTCCTGTCAGCTCCCAGGCGGCTTTCGGGTCGTTTTGAATATTTTCGCAGACCTCTGCTACCCCGGGTGTGTAGACCATTCGAAGGTCTGTGAGACTTCGAATCGGCATTCTGCTGACAACATCGATAGAGCCGCGATGGTGTGTCCGGAGCGTTTCGTTTGTGATGTTTATAACATCGAGGCCGTCAGCGGCTTTTATCGCATCGAGCAGATTATTAAGATTTTCTCTATCCGGCAGATAAACAGTAATATCGCGAATCTGGTGTTTTTGCTCTGTGGCGATGAGCTTAATTTCGCCAACGTGGCCGCCGTTTTGTGCAATCAGCTCGCATAGTTTTGCGAGCATTCCGGTTTTGTCGAGGATTCTGCAGCGAAGTGTGAAGATTTCCTTCATAGAATACCGCTGCTGCCAGCTTGTGCCCTTTAAGTTTACCATATCAACTCTTATCTTTGCTCCCGGATTAGATTGTTGTTTATTTTCGAAACAGCCAAAGGCTACATTATACGCAAAAAGGCTGTTTATGCTAATAAAAAATACTGCTGTTTTCGTTCAGACGACCAGAGGTGTAGTTTTGATTGTTGGCTGAGACTGCAAAGAAGGTAGCGGGCAGCGAGATTTTGTTCGATACGGGCTCTGACGGTTTGAAGCTTTTGACCAATATGGGCCGGTGGGCATCGAGCCGAGCAGTATTAGTATAGTTGTGCTCTCTCGTATACACGCAGACCATACCGGAGGTCTTGTGAGTTTTATCGAGAACAAGGCCGACGTTGATGTTTATGTTCCGAGTTGCTTTTCATAAGTGGTTCAAACAAACCATCACTGCGGGGGCTCTGCGCCGCTCTTTAGATACTTTAAGTAATCGCTGTCGGTCGAAAGTATCACGGTACTGGAATCCTTTAGGT
>CAZMQF010000189.1:0-4197 GCA_964568365.1 uncultured Pirellulales bacterium
TCCAGGAAACAATAATACCTCCAAAAGCCGTGCCGTACTGATTTGCATGCTGCGGCATAACAATGTATCTTGATTCAACTTTGCTCACCGATGGCTCTTTTGGGGCTTTTTCCTGCATTTTTCCTAACTCTTTATAAAAATATTTTCCCTTTGTTAATACTGCATTCTTCAAACTAAACGCTAACATGACAAAGAACGGCAAGTGCCCAAAGCAAATCACTTTTATTTACAATTTTGGTTTCGTACTTTTCATTAATGGGTATCAGGTGTACATTTTCATCTGCCATTCTTATAAGCTTGCAGGTAACTCCTATCTGATTTTTAACATGCACAACCCCTATTTGTCCCTGAACTGCGGGTACTGAAGGACTTACAATAATAATATCACCGTCATTTACTCTGGGTGACATACTGTCACCATCAACTCTCAATGCGAAGCTGTCGTTAAAAAGTTGATGAATCTGCTCGCACTGAACAAATTCAACTATATCATCTGATTGAATTGAACTTATTTGAACAAGGTTAGCTTCTGATTTTTTCAGGCCGTCAATTACGGCTTCTGCCTGCAAGTCGACTGATATTGTTCCATCTGCAAAACCAATAATTTTTTTACCGGTATATTTCTTAACCAGCTCGTCGAGCTCGGTAACAGCCTGCTTTGACTCCGGAATGATTTGCTGCTGCCAAAAATGAACAAGACCTGCTGCTGTTCTTCCGAGGACCGGAATCCAGGCAGGCCGGTCTTTTTTATATTGCTTCCGGGATTGAGAGAGGTGCTTTTCAATCCCCTTTTTCTGGCTCAGAATGTCAATGAAAGCAGATATCGGCTCAGCGAGCTCGGGACTGCTTGCCAATATAGTAGTTATTTTACGCATAAGTGTATAATTGTATGCCTCTAAGGGATTATTTTCCTTGGTTTTTGAGGCATTTTCAGCTTTTTTACCTGTCAGGAGCCATTCCAAATCGGCACCTGTTACATCGCAGATTTTGAGCAATATTTCAATTGGAGGGACCCTATTATTTTCGTAATAGTTGTATGTAGAAGGACTTATGCCTAAAGAATAAGCAAACTTACTCTTTCCTCTTTTGCCTGCAAACTGCACACGAACCAACCTTATACGCTCAATTATCGCATTAACGTCAAAAATATTCATAATATTACGCAATAGTAAAAATATTTATTGCGTATGTTCGCATACGCGTTATAATTGTTTGCAAATGAATAACTTTAATTCGTATTTTAGTAACAAAAACAAATTTAGTCAATAAAAAGGAGAGAAAATAAATGTCGCAGGAAGAAAACAACGTTATAAGGAAAAAAACAAAAAATGAAGAACAGTTGAAGGAAAAAGAGAAAAGAAGCGCAAGTGAGAAGCTTGACTTTTTACTGGAATTGAACAGTTTAGGGGGAGCATTGCTACGTCAGTTGAGAAGAGACCTTAAAGAAAGAAAGGTTATTTGATTTGCCTTTTTAGCGTGGAGCCGGGTAAAGCAATCCGAATTCTCGCAAGCAAAAAATAATTGTATATAAATAAAAAAAGCTACAAATAAAAATTTGACCGTTGAGACGGTTTAGCTTGTACTTACAAAAATCTTCTAACTTTCAAGCAATTCAATTTTTAGTTTGATATACCGACATCCGGGTTTTATAACATTCTATACAATCATCCAGATATGACCTTTATACCGAAACAGTGAATCAACAATAAAAAAGGGTTGTAAATTGGAGGTAAAAAAATGGCAAGGCTAACACAAATAGCTGTTATTTTAATAGCGATGTTTTTTCTTTCCGGCTGTGGGCCCAGAAAAGAAGAGAAACAGCTGTCTGAGTTTATCGAACAACACATAAAGAGGCTCGAGCCGCTTGAAATACAATACGAACAGGCTTACTGGGAAGGAGCAACAATTGGCAATAAAGAGGCTTTCGAACAACAAAGCGAACTGGAGCTGAAGATACGTCAACTCTATCAAAATGCAGATGAATACGCATTTCTGAAATCACTAAAACAATCAGGCCGGATAAAAGATGACAAACTGGCTCGCCAGCTGGATAAACTGTATTACGCTTATTTGAAGAACCAGATAGAACCCAATTTACTAAAAGCAATAGTCGAGCTCGATAACAAGATTAGGAATACATACAACAATTATCGCGGCACAATAGACGGCCAAAAGGTTACTATGAGCGAGATTTACACGATAATGACCACGGAAAAAGACAGCCATAAAAGAGAGCTTGCCTGGAGGGCAAGTAAAGAGGTGGGCAATGTGATTTTTGATGACCTGATTCAGCTTGTCAAGCTGAGAAACCAGGCTGCTCGCAACGTTGGCTTCGATAATTACCATACGCTAAGCATAGTTACAGGTGAACAAAGCATAGAGCAGTTAGACAGGATTTTCGATGAGCTTGACGGCCTGACCAGTGAGCCTTTTGCACAAATGAAGGCAGAACTGGATAAGATTCTGGCGGACAGCTACGGGATTGAGGTAAGCGAGCTTCGGCCATGGCATTATCATGACCCGTTTTTTCAAAGAAGCCCGCTTGTCTATGAGCTTAATCTCGACGATTATTACGCAAAGGCGGATGTAAAACAAATAGCTCAGAGATATTATGCGGGAGTCGGCCTACCGGCAAATGACATACTTGCCAGGAGTGATTTGTACGACCGTGAAGGTAAATATCCGCATGCATTCGGCCAGGCGATGGACCGTCACGGCAATGCCCGCATTTTGTGTAATCTGCAAAACACTGAAAGGTGGGTGGAGACGATACTGCACGAATTAGGGCACGCACTTTACAGCAAATATCACGACCAAAATGAGCCGTATTTGTTAAGGGAGCCTGCGCATAGTTTTACTACCGAGGCGGTCGCGATGTTTTTCGGGCGGTTGAGCAGAAATTCAAACTGGATGAAGGAGATGCTGGGACTATCAGAACAACAGCGTAATGAAATTGACGAGGTCAGCGGAAAATATTTACAATTTCAGCAGATACTTTTCGCCCGGTGGGTACTGGTTATGTATAACTTCGAGAAGCAGCTTTACGCCAATCCGGAACAGGACCTGAATGGTTTATGGTGGGAGCTTGTTGAGAAATATCAGCTTGTTAAACGTCCGCAGGGGCCGGTGGATGCCGGCTGGGCGTCGAAACTTCATTTTGCAACCGCGCCGTGCTATTATCATAACTATATGCTCGGCGAGCTCTTGGCCAGCCAATGGCATCATCATCTGGTGCATAATATTTTTGGGCTGGATTCTGATGAAAGTGTAAGCTATGTCGGCGACAAAAGGATAGGTAAGTATTTCAGACAAGAAGTTTTGGGGCCGGGTGCAGTGTATCACTGGAATGAGATGATAAAACGCTCGACCGGTGAGAAGTTAAATCCTAAATACTTTGTTAATCAATTTGTAAGGCACGAATAACATTTCATACTTAAATTAAAAAGCGAAGCGGTCTTTTAAGGCCGCTTCGCCCTCTAATTTTCACTAAGTACGCAGACCTATATCTTGTGTACGGGTTTCAATTATAGAGCCGCTCAGAGATTTCCGAGCGCATAAAAAAACAGGGCTGGGTTGCGGAGGGAGGAGACAACGAGATTTCCCAGCCCCGTTGACTTTTCTCTAATTACTCACTTTCATTATACGACATTTATTAAAAGCCAGCCCTCAGGATTTCCCTGATTTCGGCGGTATAAATACCTGATTACAACCCACATACCTAAAAACTAAGGGCTGGGTTGCGGAGGGAGGGAGGAGGAGACACCCAGCCCTTTTGATAACATACACGATAATACTAAAAAACAATGAGCTTGTCTACACATTTTGGCAAAAAATATTCAATTTCCAAGGAAAATTACAAGACAAGTCCTATCTTAAAGTCACCTTACACATCATCGATTATCAAAAAAAATTGCGTTTATGAGGGACATAGAGAAGCATAAATCCCAGCCGGTAATACCGTCATAAACCATTCAAAGCCAAAAAATCAATAATGCACATATTCGTCAGGTAGAACATAAAACCGCATTGGAAATGAAGGATATAGCGAATATAACAAAGTTTCCAGCAAAAATTTAAATAAAAATTTAATTTTTGCCCCCAAAAGCCGGTGCTTAGCTTACACCAAATATTAGAAGGTCATTATGCCCTGTTGAAAAGGTTTTAGTTTTTTGTGGAAGTTAGTCGAACTATGGTGTA
>CAZMQF010000190.1:0-4063 GCA_964568365.1 uncultured Pirellulales bacterium
GAGGGATGAGCTTCTGGCTTACTATATAAGCTAATCCCAGAGAAAGCTGATTTTTGACCTCGCTTTGCTTACCCTCTGGAAAATAGTCGAGAATTCTTGTTATTGTGCCTGTTACATCTCTTGTGTGAAGCGTTGAAAATACCAGATGGCCGGTTTCGGCAGCCATAAGCGTCATACCTATAGTTTCGGGGTCCCTCATCTCACCGACGAAGATAATGTCTGGGTCTTCACGCATCATCGACCTTAAGCCGTCCACGAACGATTTAACATCCCTGCCGATTTCGCGTTGAGATATTACCGAATTCTTTTGTCTGTAGATGTATTCTATAGGGTCCTCAAGCGTGATGATTCTGCAGGCGCTTTTTTCGCTTATTCTGTCGATAAGAGAGGCGATGGTAGTGGATTTTCCCGCGCCTGTTATGCCCGTGATAAGCACCAGGCCCTGCTTTTTTCTGATTATATCTTCATAAACGTTGTTTGGAAAGCCGACCTTCTCGACCTTGGGAATGTCAAGCGATAACGCTCTAATAGCTGCACAGATACCGTCATTTTCCCAGAAGACGTTTATTCGAAACTGCAGTGAGCCGAGCCGGTACGAGGTATCCACACTATACTCGTTTTTGAGTTTGTTTAACTTTTCATCGCTCAATAACGGATAGATGAGCTGCTTTGCTACTTCTTCTGTAACAGGAAAACCTTTTAACTTTACCAGGTCACCATCGATACGATATGTCGGCTGAACTCCGATTTTGATATGCAGGTCGGAAACGCGCATAGCACCTTTTTCTTCAAAGTAGTGGAGCATATCCAGGATGCTGAGACTTCCGGTGTTTTCGGTGGGATACACCTTTGCAGTTTCTGGATATTTTTCAGCCATAGTTATCTCCCATAGTAACACGGGTTTCCAGCCCGTGTTATCACGGCCAAGATGGCCGTGATACTTTGGCCAGGATGGCCGTGTTACTATTTATCTTTTCTCAGAAAGCCAATCCTGAAGATTTTTCGCCAGGATTTCGACGTCCTGGTTTTTCATTATGTGGTTAATAATAGCCGGTTTTATTTTCAGCCTTTTCATAGCTTTATACACACGGTTCCAGAGCTGTCTTTTCTTTTCAGCAGTTTCTGCCAGATACAGCTCAGTAACAGAAGCGCTGATTTTTGAGAGCATAATCTCATCAAGATGTTTATAATAGCGTGAAATCACGCCTCTTTCGTATGTTGAAGGACTTTTTTTGGCCATAGGATTCCAATTCCGGGTGCAATAATGTGTTCCTTATGTTATATTTTTACCTAATTATTATGAATAAATCAAGCTATTAGTTTTAGTTCGTCCCAAAACCCTTATGTAACACGGCCATCCTGGCCGTGTTACGATTTGCTTTCGATGCTGAAAACGATATTTTTCTGAGGTTTTGGGATGACTTCCACATTTTTGCTGGCTTTTGAGATGAGAGCGGCTATAATTTCGGGACTGTCGATAACAAACAGAAATTTGGGCATTGTGAGATAAGAGAAGAGGATATGCCGAAGGGTCAAAAATTTATGTACCACGGGCTTCCCGCCCGTGGTAACACGGCCAGGATGGCCGTGTTACTTATTGCGGCAATATATTTTCTGCCTGTTTCTTTCGCGGCTGGGATGGAGAGTGAAAAGGCAGGCGCTTTCGCCGGCCTTGACCTGCGGCTCGAGGGAAAGTCTGTTATTAGTTATCAGCTTAGTACCGGCGAGCACAGCCTTGTCTTCGGCGAGGGATTTGTGATGTCGATAGGCGGTAATAAATTTTCGAGTGACAAGGCTGTCGTCTGGCTTAAAAGCAGATTAAGCGATTTTCACGGGCGCACACGTATCGATTACGAAGCGAAGGTTTATCTGACAGGCAACGTATCCTTTCAAGAAACCAAGAGCGGTCCGATGGTAAGCCTGAGGCAAAAAGAGGTTGAAGAGGGCCAGGGGCTGGCGGTCTGGTTTGAAGTAAGCGGAGAAGTTTTTATAACAGCGGACGACAGAGAAATAAAAGATGTTCGCGGATTAGAGCTTTACCAAAAAGCAGAATCAGTATTCGCTTCTATTAAGCCTGCTTTTGTTATTCAACGCGAAGCTATGGTTCCCGAGTGGGTTGAGAAGAAAAAAGAGGCTGAGCCGGAAAAAATAACAGAGCAGATAGAGAAAAAGGAAGTCGAAAAGAAGCCGGAGATTGCCAAACCAGGTTTTATTGAAAAGGCAGTTGTCCAGGAAAAAGCAAAAGAGAGGCCAAAAGAGAAAGAGCCGAAATTTATCTACCCTGTCCATATAGAGCCGGTTGCCGAATCGGTCCCAATAATAGAATCAGCCAGGACCGAGGACAACCTGGATGTGGCGACAATAATCGGCAGGTTCTATTTATGGCAAAAGCGGGATGAAGGTGACAGGTTGTTGGAGCTGCAGGCGGACAGGGCTGTTGTATTTTACTCGAGAGAACAGGCAACGATGGGCCAGGAAGATGCAGATTCAGAAGATATTCTTCCGCGGGGGGCTATAAAATCAATATATATAGCCGGCGATGTAACAATGGCGGAGGGCTCAAGAACAATTCGGGCGGATGAGATATATTATGACTTTGAGAACTCGAATGCAATTGCGGTAAATGCAGTGATGAGAAGCTTCGATTCCAGTCGCGGAATCCCGATATATGTTCGCGCAGCCAAATTAAGGAGATTGTCGGAAAACAGGTTTGCAGCGGAAGATGCAGTTCTGACAAGCAGTGAGTTTCATAGGCCGCAGATTTCTGCAACGGCTTCCGGAATTGTCATCACGGATACGACTGCCCGCGATACCGAGACCGGTCTGGTTTCGAACAGCAGTTACGAAGCCGAGATGCACGATGTGCGGTTTAAGATGGGCGACAGGACCATTTTTCAGTGGCCTTTTATTCGGAGCAATCTTGAAAGACCTGATGTGCCTGTTAAAAAGGTACGTACGGGGCATGATAGCGACTGGGGGACATCCTTTGAGGTTCAGTGGTATCTTGCCCGGCTTTTGGGACTGAGGGAAGCGGAGGGAGTTGAAAGTACTTTATTGACAGATTATTTCAGCAAGCGAGGTTTCGGCGCGGGTGTTGATATCGATTATGTAAAAGAAGACTACTTCGGCAGGATACAGGGCTATGTAATTAAAGACCATGGTAAAGACGACCTCGGCCGGCTCAGCAGTCGAAAAAATCTTGAGCCTGGTAAGGAATTTCGCGGCCGGCTAAGCTGGAGACACAGACATTTTCTACCCTATAAGTGGCAGCTTACAACTGAGATTAATTATTCATCGGATGAGTACTTTATAGAAAGTTTCTATCGAGGGGAGTATAACGTTTACAAACCTGAGACATATATCCACCTGAAAAATATTGAAGACAACCGAGCTGTTTCGATACTGGGTAAATGGAGGATAAACAACTTTGACGATACGCTGGAAGAGTTACCGACTATCGAGTATCACGTTGTCGGAGAGTCTTTCTTTGATGACAAGCTGACGACCTACAGCGACTTGCAGATAAGCCGTTTTCGGCAGAAAATCGGCCGCGACCATATGATTGGAATCGACAAGCATCCGTTTACCTTTATCAGTTATCGAACAGAGGTCGATATGCCGCTCAATGTGGGTTCGTTTAAGGTTGTCCCATATATTGCCGGGACTTTCGGCTATGATAGCCGCAGCGGCTTTAGAAGGACGCTTGTTGACGGCAGCTATATGGGCCAATTCGGTTCGGACAAGATTTGGCTTACTGAGGCCGGCGTTCGGATTTTCCCGAGACCGTGGTGGAGGGTTTATCCGAATGTCCAATCCCGCCTGTGGGATTTAAATCAGCTTCGTCATATCATCCAGCCGAGCGTGGTAGCTACAGTTATACAGGAAAGCGACTCTGTTGTTGACCAGCCTGACATGTTAAGCATCGGTCTTTCACAGCGTTTACAAACCAAAAGAGGCCCTGAAGGAAACCAGCGAACGGTGGATTGGATGCGTTTGGATACTGACATCGTCTGGGTCGAAGATTCAGGGGGCGTATCCGACATGGGTCCCGGGCCTGACAGGT
>CAZMQF010000191.1:0-4030 GCA_964568365.1 uncultured Pirellulales bacterium
CGATATGGACTTCCGATTCTGGGGTTATCGGCATTTTTCTTTCTTTTTTCCAAGAATGAGCGGCTGAGATATACGGCAATGATGGTGATGGGTCTTGGGATGGTATTTTTCGGTCTTCAATTGATGAAGGATGGTTTTCAGCCTCTTCGGGAGATGCCGGAATTTCTGGCCTGGTTTGAGAAGTTTACGCCGGACACTTACTTCGGCGTTTTGCGCTGCTGTCTTGTGGGGGCAATTGTTACTGCTCTTGTGCAGTCATCTTCGGCAACTGTAGGCATCACGATGGGTCTTGTGGGGACAGGTATTATCAGTTTTGAGGCAGGTGCCGCACTTGTTCTCGGCGAAAATATCGGGACAACGATAACCGCCTGCCTTGCCTCGCTGGGGGCATCAACAAATGCCAAACGAGCTGCACTTGCCCACGTAACTATTAAAGTTATCGGTGTAGCGTGGATATCGAGCATTTTCTTCTTTTATATGAGAGTGATTAAAGGGATTGTCGGTCTGGAACTCATAACAACACCGGAAGTTGTCAATGGTACTTTAATATACAGATATGCTATGGCAGGGATAGCGGTTTCACATACAGGCTTTAACGTTGCAAACGTTCTCTTATTTTTGCCGTTTACAACAATTCTTGCAGCAGCACTGCATCGTATTCTTCCTGAAAAAGGGCTTGAAGAGGTTCCGCACCTGAAATATATCGATGTTCGGATGCTGGACACACCGGCGATGGGTATTCAGCAATCAAAAAAAGAGATTCTGAACATGGCTGAGATGGTTCGGAAGATGCTCGGCCGGCTTAACATTGTCATTGAAAGAGATTTACCTGATGAGCAGTCTGAGAGCAGTATATTCCAACGCGAAGAAATTCTGGATATCATTCAAAAAGAGATAGTGGAATTTTTAAGCGATTTGCTCTCGGGCAATGTTCCGCACAGCGTTATGGATATGGGCAGAAAGCAGCTTCGAATGGCGGATGAATACGAATCGATAAGCGACTATATTATGAATATACTGAAGTTAAACATTAAGATGCGAAAGTCAAATCTGCAAATGTCCCGGCAGGCAAGAGACAAGATTCTTGAACTGCATCAACAGACAACAGATTATGTGGAGTTTGTAACAGAAGCGGTCGAAAAAGACGACACAAACATAATGCCGAGAGCAAATACAATGGGAGATTCGATAACCCATTATATCAAACAACGCCGGGACGAACATCTACGGGAAGTGGGAACGGTGAATACAACAGCATTGAAAAGCCTTATTTATTGTGATATTCTGACCTCATACAGGAGAATAAAAGACCATACGCTTAACATAGCTGAAACACTGGTCGGTGAAAAATAATCAGGCCTTGCCAGGTTAAGCAGATAAGTATAGAATAAGAGTTTATGAGAACACTTTTGAGCAAATTATTATTTGTATTCCTGTCTATATCGACTGCGGTGAGTCTTTATGCCGAGTCTGACGAACCAAATAACCTGCAGGAGCAAAAAAAAGTTAAGGCGGCGGTAATTATCTGCGAGGGGATGATAGATAACGGCCTATACCAATCAATTGAACGCAGAAGTGAATTTGCATTAGAGCAGGGCTGTGAATACCTGATTTTTGAAATCGACACCTTCGGCGGCGAGCTTATGGCTGCCCATGATATCTGGGAATACCTGATGCACGATATCAACCTCAGGTCACACACGGTTGCATACGTGTCAAAAAAAGCCATTTCCGCCGGCGCCCTGATAAGCGTTGCCTGCAACGATATTATAATGAAGCAGAACACCAGAATAGGAGACTGCGCACCAATTTCTATAGGGGCCAAGCTCGAAGGGGTGGAACGGGAAAAGGTAGAAACGGATACCAGAGCAGCATTCGAGGCAGCGGGTGAGGAAAACGGTTATCCGACGGTGCTGCTCAAGGCAATGGTCACCCAGCAGATTGAGGTCTATAAAGTAAGAAATAAAGAAACAGGTAAATTTGAGTTTTTTGAAAGTGACTCCCTGCCCAATGACCCGAACAAATATGACATCGAAGATAAAAATATAGTTGTTACAGAAGACGAGCTGCTGACGCTGACCGCCTCGGAAGCCTTCGAATATGGTCTCGCAAGGGCGGTTGTCAAAAACAGGGACGAGGTATTGAGCTTTCTGGCAGGGCGTGACGGTATTGATTTCGACAGGCAGGTGTTGGTTCTCAAGACGAACTGGTCGGAAGAGATGGTGCGATGGCTCAATTCGCCGGTTGTGGCCGGCATACTTATTATGGTTGCTCTGCTCGGTCTCTATATCGAATTTAATACGCCCGGAATCGGCCTGCCCGGACTCGTGGCTGTCATCTGTTTTGCTATTATAATCGGCAGTAAGTACCTCGTCGGTATGGCCAACTGGATTGAAGTAGCCCTGTTTGTTGTGGGGCTTTTGCTTCTTACGATTGAGGTTTTTGTGCTTCCGGGTTTTGGCATCGCAGGTGTAACGGGAATAATCTGCATAATGGCCGGTATATT
Source organism: uncultured Pirellulales bacterium (assembly GCA_964568365.1). Classification (GTDB taxonomy): domain Bacteria; phylum Planctomycetota; class Phycisphaerae; order Sedimentisphaerales; family Anaerobacaceae; genus CAYLMG01. The sequence continues at coordinate 2,507 of CAZMQF010000191.1, forward strand.
CGGAATGCTTGTTAAAAATCCTCCTGAGACGCTGCCCTGGCCGCGAAGCGAATTTGACTGGTATATATTTACGAACGGTTTATTGGGGCTTTTAATCGGTATTACGGGTTTTTTCATATTGGCATACATTTTTTCCAGGTCCATTCCCAGATTAGAGTTTCTAAGTGGTTTGATACTCGTACCTACGCCGGCTAAAAAGGGTGATGAATTGGAGCTGAGCAGCACGTTCCCGCCTGAGGCCGTTGCAGGGGGTATCAAAGTTGGCGACAGCGGCACGGTTGTTACAATCCTCAGGCCGGCCGGCAAAGCAAGATTCGGCGATGCTATAGTTGATGTCGTAGCTGAAGGAGATTTTCTTGCAGCGGATACGAAAATAAAGATAATAGCGATTCGAGGCAACAGGGCAGTAGTCAAGGCTGCGGATAAGTAATTAAGAGGGTAAGTCAATGTGGTGGATTGTATTGGCGGTTTTTCTTTATCTGGCCTGTGCGGCACTTATCATAGCTGAAGTTTTTGTACCGAGCGGAGGCCTGATAAGCATTTGTGCCCTCGGATGCCTGATAGGGGGGGTGGCAATATTTTTTCATCAAAGTATGACGACCGGCTGGATAGGTATAGCAATCGCGGTGGTTATGATACCGGCGGTTGTTATCATCGCTTATAAACTGTTTCCAAAGACAAGATTCGGAAAAAGCGTAATTCTTGCACCACCTCAAAGGCTGGCCGGTGATGCCATACCCGATACGGAGCAGCTAAAAAAGCTGCTTGGCTGTGTCGGTGTGGTTCTGACGCCTCTTCGGCCTGTGGGGATGTGCGATTTTGACGGACGAAGGGTTGAATGTGTAGCTGAAGGCGGTTATATTGGTAAGGACAAAAAAGTGAAGGTTATAGACGTCGAGGAAACACAGCTTACCGTACGCTTATTAGAGGAAAGTTAAGGAAAGGGAAAACAAATGCAAACCTTAAAAGCGATTTTAGGTACGAGCGAAGGTCTAACAGTGGTTTTAACTGCTCTTGGAGTTGTTGCCGGTATAGTAGTACTGGTGCTCTTTCTGCTGTTCTTGAAATTTTTCCGGTTATGGCTGCAGGCCAAATTATCTCGTGCCGACGTGAAATTTTCTGAGCTTATCGGGATGTGGCTTAGAAAAGTTGACACCCGGACGATTGTAATAAGCAAGATTACAGCCATTCAGGCTGGACTGCAGTTAACGACTCGTGACCTCGAAAGCCATTATCTGGCGGGTGGGCGGGTACCAAATGTGGTACGAGCTCTCATTGCCGCCAACAGGGCAAATATTGATTTATCTTTACAGACTGCAACCGCAATCGACCTTGCAGGCCGGGACATCCTTGAGGCTGTCCAGACAAGTGTTAATCCTAAGGTAATTGATTGTCCCGACCCGGAGAAAAGCAGAGGTACAATTGATGCGGTCGCCCAGGACGGTATTCAGGTAAAGGCAAAGGCACGTGTTACGGTTCGCGCAAACATCGAGAGACTTATCGGCGGTGCCACTCAGGAGACAA
>CAZMQF010000192.1:0-4017 GCA_964568365.1 uncultured Pirellulales bacterium
GAGCAGCGAAGAGAAATCAGAACAAAACTTAGCTGGCCGATTAGCATGTGGATTCCGGAAGCTCATAGATTTTTTAATGGATGCAGCGATAATGTAAGCAGATCCGGTGTGCTTCTTAAAATGCCGTTGACCGTACCGCTTAGAGCAGGCAGTACCGTAGAAATCAACTTTCCGCGTACGGAGCGGCTTGCAAAAGAAAAGGGTTCTTTTGCACGAATAAGAAGCGGTATGATTGTCAGAGTTGATAGAAACAATATGTTAAAGGATGCAAAAATCGGCGTTGCTGTAGCGTTTAATTAATCAGGTTCTGAAAATAGCTTTTTACCTGAATTCAAGTCTTAACAATCTGTAAAATATTACTGCGGAAGCGGCTTGAGCATCGATGTACTCAAGCCGTTTTTTATTGTGATTGTATAGCGGTTAAATAACTGCGCAGAGAAACAGTAACAAAGCAAAAATACACGCAGCACTTAGGGTTATCCTTGACCATTTTAAGTATTTTGCATACCCGGGATGCTGCTGCTCGAACTCGAAGTAATATTCATCGAGGTCGGAATCGAAATTTTTTCGCAATCTCAGCTGAACGTATATATATGCTGCAATAGAGGCCAGAAATGAAGGCCCCGCTATTATGTAAATAATGATTTTCATAAGCTCTTTCGATTCTTATAATACCATAGGCTGATTACGATAGAAACTGAAAATTTACTAAGCTGATTTTTTAGGGCCTATTTATTTTGACAAGTGACTGTATTTGTTTATATTTATCTGGTTTCTTTCATAAATTGAATGGGTAAAAGGATGGAATCAAAATATAGTGCTTCTGAAATCCTGGAGATAGCGGAAAAAATTGAACGTAATGGAGCTGCGTTTTACAGCAAAGCTGCTGAGTTGTTCCAGGATGAACAGATTCGGGAAGTTTTTCTTAACCTGTCTGAATGGGAAATTAGGCACGAGAAAATTTTCACCGATATGCGCAGACAGGTTCATAAAAGTTTCAGCGGGGCTGCGAATTTTGACCCCGACACTTATATGTCGGGAAATGCGAAGCTGATGGCAAGTCTTTCTGTATTTGCTATCGGGCCGGACCCCGGTAAGATTCTTATAGGCCTGGAAGACAAGGAAGAAATTCTCAAAAGGGCGTTAAAGTTGGAAGAAGATACTATTGTTTTTTATCGCGGCCTGAAGAGTTTTGCCGAGGATGCCGATACGATGGGACAAATCGATAAAATTATCGAAGAGGAGCAGCGACATATCAGGATTTTAAATCAATCGCTGGAGCAGCTTTGATTACTATTTGTCTGCGAATAAAAATCATTTTTGCATTGAGACTTAATTTTCCTGAATAGAGATGAAAATAGGGATTATAAGTGACACTCACGACCATCATCAAAATGTGCTTAAGGCAATCGAGATTTTTAATGTCTCGGGTTTAGAGTACGTACTTCACGCGGGCGATATGGTTTCGCCATTTACCGCAAGGGCTTTTGCCGAAGTCACAGGTGCGAAGCTAATATCTGTTTTCGGCAACTGTGACGGCGAAAAGCAATATCTGAAAAGCACAATCGAACAGATAGGCGGTGAAAATTATGGACAGATTTATAAAGGACAAATTGCAGGCAAGAAAATTTTTATGACACATAAACCCGACAATATTGATAAATCAGTACGAAGTGGAAGCTATGATTTGGTTATTTACGGCCATACCCACAAACAGGATATTCGAAAGGTCGGACAAACGCTGATAATAAATCCGGGGGAGGCCACAGACTGGATTACAGGCGAATCCTTTGTTGTAGTGCTGGACCTTGATAATATGACTTACGAGTCAGTTCGGCTGAATTAGCCTGGTAATACAACGAGATACAAAACTTAAACGGCCAATTCTTTACCTGATTTTAATAGTAGCAGGGGCAATTAGCACGGGCATTTATCAGCCTTGACAAATCGGGCAAATCCTCAATAATTGCTCAAAAAGCTAAGATGCTTTCGGAGCAGAAAAATGACAAAAAAAAGTAAAAGCTGGGAAAAGCGATTGGGCTGTGAGCCGGATGAGTCGGCAGTCGATTTTGTCGAATCAATTTCTTATGACAGGCGTTTATACAAGTATGACATAGCCGGCTCGATAGCTCACGCGAAGATGCTCTCGGAGCAGAAATTAATCAGTAAGGCCGAGTATAACAAAATAGTGGAGGGCTTGCTGGCAATCGAGCAGGAAATAACGAATGGCAGGTTCAAGTTTGATAAATCTCAGGAAGATATTCATATGGCCATCGAGGCGGCTTTGATAAAGAAAATTGGCCAGGCCGGTAAAAAGCTGCATACCGGCCGCAGCCGAAACGACCAGGTCGCCACCGATATGCGTCTGTGGATGCGGGATGAGATTGAAATTCTACAGGCAAAAATCACACATCTCCAAAAGGCTTTTGTGGGAACAGCAGGCAAATATACAGAAGATGTGATGTCTTCTTACACGCACCTGCAGCGTGCTCAGCCGATAGTGATTGCGGCATATTTATTGAGTTTTGTTGAGCAGCTTGAGCGTGACTTTGTTCGTTTAGGTAATTGTAGTAAGTTGTTGAACGTATCAGTTTTAGGAAGCGGGGCTGTAGCAGGCTCTACTTTGCCCATCGACCGAAAGAGCACCGCCGGGCAGTTGGGATTTACAGATATCAGCCGAAATAGTATTGATGCCGTATCAGACAGGGATTTCTGCGCAGAGTTTATTTTTGATTGTGCCCTGGTAGCGACCCATTTGTCGAAGTTAGCCGAAGACTGGATAATTTTTTCGAGCACTGAGTTTGACTTTATCCGTATAAAGAGCAGTTTCTGCACTTCTTCAAGTATGATGCCGCAGAAGCGAAACCCTGATATGCTGGAGTTGATTCGCAGTAAGACCGGCAGCGTTTATGGCTCGCTTGTAGCTCTGTTGACGTTACTTAAGGCTCTGCCTTCGGGATACAACCGTGACCTGCAGGAAGATAAAATTCACGTTTTCAGTGCTGCTGATACTGTAAAGCAATCGCTTGATATGGCCTGTGCGATTGTCTCAAACACTAAATTCAATATTGATAAAATCAAGGCCGGTCTGGATAAAGGTTTTCTGGATGCTACTGCCCTGGCGGAGTATCTTGTCAGTAAGGGCATTGCATTTCGCCAAGCCCACGGCATAGTGGGCGAACTGGTCGCTGATTGTGAAAAGAATAATAAAACTTTAACACAGCTGAGTATAAAACAGTTCAAGAAGCGCTGTCCGGCTGTTGAACAGGATGTGTATGAACATCTCGGTGCATCAAATGCTGTGAAAAGATATGTGACGGTCGGCTCAGCCGGTTCCAAACAGGCAAAAATTCAAATAAATTACTGGCAGAAGCTGTTAGCGGAGCGATGAGCTGGACAGAAGACCAAATAACGGACTGGTTTGCAGCCCAGAAAAAGCTGTCCTCTGATGATTTTCCCATCGGTATAGGTGACGATATGGCACAGATACAGGTAGGGAAGGGGACATCGGTTTTTATCACTATAGATATGCTCCTTGACGGCGTACACTTTGACCTGCGCAAAGCAACGTTACAACAAGTCGGCTATAAGGCTATGGCAGTGAGCCTTAGCGATTGTGCAGCTATGGCGGTATTACCTGTTGCTGCTGTTGTAAGTGTTGCTTTGCCCAAAGGATTCGCAGCGAAAGAGCTCAAGCTGCTTCATCAGGGCATTATCCTGGCGGCTGACAAATACCACTGCACTCTTGTAGGAGGTGATATTACAAGCTGGAAGGGCGAAGAGCCTTTTGCCATCACTGTAGCGATGCTGGGCAAGGCTGCAGCCAATAAACCGGTAAAACGTTCAGGTGCAAAGCCGGGTGATTTTATTTGTGTAACCGGCTCTCTTGGAGGCTCTGGTCGGGGTAAACATTTGTGCTTTGAGCCGAGAGTGAACGAGGCAATAGAGATAGCGTCTAAAGCAGAAGTAAATGCTATGATTGATATAAGCGACGGCTTAAGCAGTGACTTGAACCGT
>CAZMQF010000193.1:0-3759 GCA_964568365.1 uncultured Pirellulales bacterium
ACTAACTTACTAAGGACTAACAAATGTCCAATCCTTCGATAATCGACTATCCGGTATCTAAAATCGATAAACTAATTAACAAGTTCACCAACTCACCAATTAACTTTCAAAACCACGCGCGCAATAAAAACAAAAATATGCAAAACAAAGCCAATTTACAGAAAGTTGAAATGAACACAAGTACTTATAATAGAAGTGGTTATGGCAATTTTCCAACCTTTTCCCGCCGAAAAAACAAAGCCAAACAAACCCAAAACAAAGCCAAATTAAAAAATGACGAAATGAACACAAGTACTTGTAATAGAAGTGGTTATGGCAATTTTCCAACCTTTTCCCGCCCAAAAAACAAAGCCAAACAAACCCAAAACAAACCCAATTTTAGCCCAAAATTGGCTTTGTTTTTCCCAATATTGGCTTTGTTTTACAATCAAATCTTCGCTTTTGCGAATAAGTTTAATCTCTCCGCTGACTTACAAAGTAAGAATGCAAAGCATTCTTGTGGACGAAGGATTTTTTGCTGGAACAGCTTGCTTTTCAAAGCAAAAAATCCTGAGAACACCAAAGTCAGCGAAATAAATCCGTGTAAATCAGTGAAATCCGTGTCAAAAAATATCTCTGTGGTCTCTGTGCCCTCTGTGGCTAAATATAATTTTGTAAATCCTGTTATCCTGTCTATAAAATCTTCGTGTCTTGGTGTCTTCGTGGATAAGAACGGCAAGATGATACCGTTTCTTGGAATGCTTTCAGATTTGATCTCCAGGCAGGTCGAAATAAGACTTCTGCATGCCAAAGAACCCGGAGAAAGCATTTGCAGGCCAGACGGGCATATTAAAGACTGCACTTTGCTAATCAATTTGATTCAGGCGAAACTGCTCCGGGTTCTCTTTAATGACTTTTCTCAGCCATTCTTCAGGATATCCCACCTCGCGGCGGTTGATATAGCCATCATTATATTTAGCTATCAAATGCTTTGCCAGCTCGCGCCAGCGCTGCACAGCCGATTCACCCTGCGAGAGAGAATAATCGGTCAGATACTGTTTCATAAGAGCAGGGTCCGTGCGATACAATTCGGCGGCGGTAGCCTCGACAACAGGCTGCAATTTCAAAAGATTATCCTCTATTTCGCTTTGCACCGCCTGGATATCCTTAATCATATAAGAATATTTAAGACAGGCATAATTGGCTACGAGGTTAAAAGTCCACCAGGCCGAGTCCCAGGAGAACGTATCTATACTGCCGCTATCGAAGGATTTCGGCACCGCATCAATGCAGCAATAAAGCGGTGTATAGCAGGTAGTATAGGTATCATCCATACCAAACCAAAGGACACCGCCTACCGGGTCCGGCAGGAAATTACGAAGTTGAGCGACCATAGAGTAAGCGGTTTGCTGGGTGGATATGGGCCTTTCCCATTGGTATTCCACGTCGTCCACTTCCCAGTTTATTTCACGCCACCGGTTGGGATTGCCAAAAGGTCCTGCATCAATGCCTTTGGTCATGTCATAATCGGTACCCTCATAATGATCGCGCATAAGGGAGAAAACATCTTTTGTCGAGAGCTTCTTATCGGGTTTGATGTACAATGGAAAAGGCTCTGCACCGGGCAGGCCGCGAGGATAATCCGCAGATAAATTTAAGGAAGGAGCCGCTCGGCGAAATATGCTCCAGACTCGGGCGCTGCCGTACCGGCGATTGTCAGCGGTATCTGGATCATAGGCCTCATAGAAATTAAACGGCTTGCCTGAATTGGCATCGAAATACCCTTTTTCAACAGCAACTGAAGTGACGTTTTCAGAATACAGGCAATTGTTCGGGTCGTCTTTAGGAAACTCACCGATGCGGGATTTATTTGCATGGCAGCACAGGTAACCATCAGGGATACGAACAGCTACCCAGGGCGCTCCCTTACCTCCGCGACCCGGACCAATCATCTCCATAATCCAGGCTTCTTTTGCATCCCCGATGGAAAAGGTCTCACCGGGAGAACGATAACCATATTCGTCCACCAGTTCTGCCATTATTTTGATAGCTTCACGCGCTGTACTGGCGCGCTGAAGGGCCAATATCATCAGATTTTCATAAGCCAGCAGGCCCTGGCGGTTACGCAGCTCCCGGCGTCCGCCGAATGTGGTTTCACCAATAGCAACCTGCTTCTCGTTAATTAAACCAGCGCTCGATGAGCCAATCACTGCATAGGTATGAGCAACTTGTTTAACATTGCCCTCAATACCCCGACTCCAGCGGGCAGCGGGAATAAATGTGTCGGGCTGGTGGTCAGCGGCGGGAATAACTTCAAGGTAGGGATGAAACTCGGCATCGCAGGTATAAGTAATGAAAACCGAACCGTCGGCCGAGGCACTTGGGGATACTATTAAGCTGGTGCATGCAAAGGCTGGTTCTGATATTACCCCGGGGAAAAAACCGGTTGATGAGATTAATAATACTATTGTAATGATTTTTTTTGGCAACTGCATAAGCAAGCCTCCTCAATTCTATTTTAATATATTGCGATTGTATGCTTTAATGCAGTTAAAATCAAGAAAAAATGCGAACCGCTTCGCGAAGAGTTTTTATTCGCGGTTATTAAATGAAAATTAATTTTTTTATAAATAGGTAAACGTCCCCTATTTTTTTTAAAGGCAAACAATAATTATATAGTCTGCATAAAATGGGAAACGTCCCTTTTATTTTCTTGGAATTCTTCAAATGAATGTTCCTCTTTCGAGTGCTTTATCTGGATCATACCATACCGACTTTATAAAATTCTGCAATTCTGTCGTGAAATTCCAGATAATCTCAGAGTCGATAGGATATTTTTGGTGTTGCTGCTTTACTTGTAAATATTCATTACGTTTTCCGAATGGTAGCCTCTTTGCGTGTCGAATAAGAAAGACATTATCAACTGCTGTAAGACGACAGTCTTCTGGTTCCATGTCAAGATATTCAACTAGAACATAATAGCGAGACATTGGGCAACCTTGTTTAAGCCTAGCAGCAGTTCCTGCCGCTTCTTGAAACATTGTTTTGTCTAGGTTGACTTTGCACTCAGCGGCAAGAACAGCCAAATTTAATGTACCACTCTCAGTGTGGTGCTTCTCAAAACTAGGGTCAGATGAGAATTTGTAAAATATTGATTTGCCAAGAGTAAAGTCCGTATCCTTTTCCTTAATTTCAACACACGGTCTTTCGCATAGCTCCTGGATGCTCGCAGGAGTAAAGGCTAAAGACATAAATGATGTTTGTGGCCCGACACAAAGCTCAAAGTTAGGTAATCCATCAAGAATTTTGGGATCGACAATCCGTATTAAGAATTCCTCGATGACGGAACTATCAAGTTTAAGCTGTCCTTTCTGTCTAATAATAAAAGGTGATGCAGATTTAATTATTAGCTCAACCTCAAGTTGGTCTTTGTATTGATTAAGAAGATTCGTCAGTTCGATAACGCGTTGTTTTCCAGAGCTCGTAATTTTATCCATTTCCTTAACCCAGTTTTCGTAGGCACTTTGCGCTTCCATAAGGATTTCTTTGTCTTTGTCATTGCACTTGGGATTTTTTATTGCTGCCACTAATTTGGCTTTGTGAGGTGTTTGCAACATCAGATAATCCCTTTCTTGTAAAATAATGGAGAAGAAAATATCATGTCTGCTTGAGCCAAGGCGTCTTTCAAATTTTCCGCAATTTCACCCTCAGCAACATTCAGTGATTCCTTTAGCTGTTCGATGGCTACATCCCTAGCATTTCTAGTCACTTGTGAATTAT
>CAZMQF010000194.1:0-3711 GCA_964568365.1 uncultured Pirellulales bacterium
TGCCCGAACCGGTTGTTCCACTGACAAGGGTAGTTCTGCCTTTGGGTATCCCACCGTGAGAAATGTCATCGAATCCGGGAATTCCGGAAGCAACTTTGCTTAATTTTTTAGCCATTTTTGCTCTCCTTTACTTTTAGCGTTTAGCGTATAGTTTTACGATACGCGCACGCATATGCTCTATACGGCATCTACAAATTGCTTTTTTTTGACGGTCAAATCAAGACCTAACAACACTTTTTTCTTGTCCGACAAATCACCGATAATTTTTCTAACCGGAGGAGGCAAAACTTTCGTTAATGTTGGTGTAGCTAAAATCTTATCTTCTTCCGCCAGATTGGGGTACTTTAATACATCGATGATTTTCAATGTATAAATCCCTTTTAGTTCTGTCTCAAGGACACTCTTTAGATTTTCTATTGCTCGTCGGGAATTTGCTGTCTGTCCCGTAACATAGAGTTTTAGAAGGAATTTCGTTGCCATTTTTCTCCTATATAAACAAGCTTATAATTATTCATACTTCACTGAAAACGGGCCAGGATATTTGCCGCCCTGTAACTAAACACCCCCCCAGCCGCTGAAAGCTGTCTGGCTATAGACTCTTACCGCTTTCACCGGATGGGTTTGAAGGTACTATAGAAATGTCTGCGGAGTGAGTCTCCCTGACACCCGTGATAGTTGGTACCCCTAACCTTGTGTTTGGTTGGCGTGGGCAAATTTTAATCATTTATTCCCCCATTCAATTTCTTGTCTTTTGTCTCTACTTTTTCTTATCGGATTTTATTATGGGTAAAACAATTACCTTTTCTGATACTTTGCTAAAAACTTTTTATGTTCAACCTTTTCTTGCTCAAACAGTCTTATAATTACCCCCCTGAATATACAGCCAACCTTATATCTGTATTTACTGCCTTCAAAAAAATACTGTTTTTAAAGAGACTTGGAAAGAGTGTCAATGTTGTCCTGTTCCGTGGTACCCATTGGCGTGGGCGTCTTGAGCAAGCAACCTGTTTGGCACTCTTTTTTTAAAAATACTTGATTTAGCTACTACCTTTATCGCCAAGTCTGTCTATTTCCCCCGCATTATGATGGTGAGGCTTGTTGTTTTGACCCGGTTAAGAGCCCACATAAAAGCTTTGAACAGCCCCCATTATGCTTGTTCATCTACTCTGTCGGACAACCGATACTGCGGCATTAGAAAAAATGCTACATCTGACAAAATCCCTACAATCGGAAAAGAATCTTGAGATTTTCCTGCTCATAGAGGTTTTGCTTTTGTCAAATCTGTCCGATAATAAAGTCTTGGAAAAACATTTCCCGTCGTCTCAAAACCGGCTTAATGCGCTCTTGAAATATGCCGATTAAAAGAAAACAACGGGGGTGTAATCTGTATAGAGAAAGAGCCGTAAGAGCTTGACTATTGAGAACTTGGGGGGTGTCCTTGTGGACTTAACAGCAAAAGATAACTCACTTGAAGGTACCACTGCTATCGCGCAGCCTGACAGCATGCAGTCGACATCTGTTCAAGGCAAGGCTGCCTCAGACGAAATGGCAGCAAGGAATCTTGCTGAGAAGCACGGTGTTGATTTTATCAGGCTCTCAGAAGCCAACCTTTCTTCGCAAGTAGTTCGGCTCCTGCCACACTGGCTCGTTACGCAGCACAATATCATCTCTGTAAAGTTTGAAGAAGATACGCTCTATGTTGCAATGACTAACCCCGTGGATTTACCAACGCTTGATCAGATAAACCTGGTAACAGGCTTCAATGTAAAGCCGTTGGTAGCCACTGAAAGAGAGATAACAAAGGCCATCAGCCGGCATTACGGTGCTGAGCAGATGACCAAACAGGACCTGATTGACGCCAAATTCGATGCCGAACCTACGCTGGAAGGTGATAAAAGAATTGAAGACCTGGTTACTTCGGACGATGCAGGTCAAGTCGTTCGGCTCGTTAATTCCATAATCAAAGACGCTATAGGTTCGCTGGCAAGTGATATTCATTTTGAGCCGTCCAACGATGAGATGATTGTTCGATTCAGGGTTGATGGTATTTTGCATGATTGTCTGACGGTTCCGGCAGCAGTAAGAAAAGAAGTAGTCTCCCGCCTGAAGGTCCTTGCCAAGCTGGATATAACCGAAAAACGCAAGGCACAGGACGGCCACATCAATCTCAACTATAAAGGAAATGATTACGACCTGCGTGTCTCGGTTGTTCCGACGATAGACGGCGAAAAAACAGTTCTGCGAATCCTCGACAAAAACAGCATGTTAATCAACCTGACCACGTTAGGCATTAGTGCAGAAGAGATGGTCTTAGTCGAAGGCGCCGTAAGCAGGCCATACGGTATGGTTCTTGTAACAGGGCCGACAGGCAGTGGAAAGACCACAACCTTATACGCTATGCTTCGCAGCCTTGATGCAATTGAGAAAAATATCATCACAATCGAAAATCCGGTTGAGTATCAACTTGATAGAATCAACCAGATGCAGATAGACCCTGCAGGCGGTGAGACGTTTGCCGGGGCACTGCGGTCAATACTAAGACAGGACCCTGACATAATAATGCTCGGCGAAATAAGAGACCTGGAAACTGCTGAGATTGCTGTCCAGGCTTCTCTGACCGGCCACCTTGTCCTGAGCACATTACATACAAACGATGCTGTTACAGCTGTCACCAGGCTAAGAGAACTTGGTATCCCTTCGTTTCTTATATCATCGTGCGTTGTAATGGCAGCAGCACAAAGACTGGTCAGAAAGATTTGTCCCGACTGCAAGGAGCCTTATCAGCCGGACGAAAAAACGCTGAAACTGTTGGGAATTGATGAAGCCCCTGCTGGAGGATTTGTTCATGGTAAAGGCTGCCGTTATTGTTACGAGACAGGTTTTCGCGGCAGAGAGGCTGTGTTCGAAATTCTCAAGATAGATAATGACATTGAAAACGCAATATTGTCAGACAAAAGTGCATTGGAAATAAAGAAGATGGCGGTAGAGAAGGGAATGAAAACGCTGCTGGATTCAGCGTTGTTGAAAGTATCCCAAGGCAAAACAATCGTTGAGGAAGTAAAGCGGGTAATAGCACCGGAGAGGTTTTAATGAGCCAGTACCAATATACAGCTCAGGCAGTTGATGATGGTGAGGTGTTCACCAGCACCTGTTACGCTGATGACGAGAACCGGGTGCGGTCAAACCTTAAGCGGATGGGATATACGGTTGATTCGGTCAGGCCGCAAAAAACCGACCAGATATTCGGCCACCGTAAAAGGATAAAGCTGGCAGACCTGGTCAACATGTGCCGACGGTTCTCGGTAATGTATGCCGCGGGCCTGCCGTTGTTGGAGTGCCTGTCTTCACTGGCCCAGGAAAATGAAAGCAAAAAACTCTCGGATACCCTGCAGGATATACATAACAAAATCGAGCAAGGCAGCAACGTAGCTGACGCCTTTGCCAAACATCCAAAGGTGTTTTCTTCTCTATATGTCAATCTGCTTCGGGCTGGCGAGACCGCAGGTAAGTTTGATTATGTAATTTGCCAGCTATCAGCATATATGGAAAGAGAATATGACCTGAAAAGGAAAATCCGCCAAGCCTTTGCGTACCCTCTTATTGTTATGGTTATGATATTTTTGGTTGTCACGGTGATAATGATAGTTGTTGTGCCGGCTTTTTCTGAAGTCTATACGAAGCTGGGCGTACCGCTGCCGGGGCCTACGACTG
>CAZMQF010000195.1:0-3694 GCA_964568365.1 uncultured Pirellulales bacterium
TGACAAGACAAACAGTGGTTCCTATGCCGAAGATAATGAACAATGAACCGGGAATACCCAGGCGAACGGCCGATTCATAATGGTCAGCTCCAATCCCGCGGTAAAGATAAAAATGCCCGTTATTAAACCATACTGCCCTTGGAAATCCCCAGATTGATAATGTCTCCGTGAAGATATCATAGCACCACAGACTTAGACACACCAAAATGACATACATCAGCCCTTTCCAACGTTTTACCCAAAGCAAAATAACCGCTAATACAGAGACAGACCACGTGCTAAGCGGGCCCGCAATCATTACAAAATCACGGCTGCCAGGAGCGCCTACATAATCCATTCTGCCGGGGAGGCCGGCTTTTCCAAATTCCGGCCAAATTTGTACGCCAAAAAGGTCAAGCAAGGTGATTCGCCCACCCATCAGAATGGCGGTTAAACAATGTCCGACCACCTCGTGCCAGACGGCCATAAGGAGCATGCAGAGCGGCAAACAGAACAAAAAAAGCAGAGCCAGTCTGATCTTACTTTTTCCCATCATCAAGTTCTCGCATTGATTATGAAAATTTAACTGAACTTATTCCTTAAACCATATAATACCCAAATTGATATTAAATGCAATGTCCAATCTGGTAAATCAGAATTGAATAGGCTTCATATTGATGGTAGAATGCCTGTGAATGTTGATACAGGATTGCAATTTTTAGGAGGCTCAAGGATGGATAAAACATATCGACCATGGAATCCTAATCAGCAGTATCTTCTACCACCATCAGTGCAGGACTGGCTACCTGAAAACGACCTGGTTTACTTTTTACTCGACACTGTCAATGAATTGGACATCTCAGCAATTACACAAACGTATGAGCAGGAAAAACGTGGCTTTCCTCCGTTTCACCCACACATGATGGTAGGCTTCCCTGCTATGATTCAAATTAGTTGTACCGTTATCCTTCTTAGAAGCGTTTTGGTATGACTTCTAATTAAACTTTGCAGTACTCCTTTTGAATTCTCTTATTGTTGGTAGAATTTCGTAGCTCACTATATTATTTTCCTTCTCAAAATCGCCAACAATTTCTTCTATCCTGTCTTTTGTTTGGCTATGCATCATAGCGAAAAGATTATAGTCAAAACCCTTAAACCCTTCTCTGCTGTAACAGTGACTTACAATCGCCAGTTTCGCCAACGCCCTTCCGATTTTGTTAATTCGGCTTTTCGATGCCCTGCAGGCGAAAAGTACATTCGTCTTAAAGCCGATTTTTCTATAATCAACGACTGCCGCTATCCTGCGCAAAACTCCCTTTTTCAATAGTCCCTTAATCGTACTTAGGACTTTTTCTATTGATAGCTGGCCCGTGCAGAGGTAATCGAAAGGCTTAATGCTTACCTTAAAATTTTGCTGCAGACCTAAGAGAACTCTCGTCTCCACGTTACTTAGTTTTACTCTTTTTACAGGTATTTTTCGCAAAGGGCCGGTGAGCAGCTTTCTGCCGTCACTTTCAGCATCGAATCGCACATCCAGCTTGAACTGCGTAACCATCGGCAGCGAATGAAAATCGGTCCTGAACCTTTTTGACAGCTTATCAAGAACTTTCTTAATCTGACTTTGAGAATCGGCCCGAAGCGTAAACCACAGGTTATAGTAATGCTCGCGGAGGTAATTATGCGAGACGCCATCGAGGGCATTTACAGCCTTTACGACTGCGGGTATTTTCCGTTTTTCTATATGTGCTGCCGCGAGCGTGCTTTCCCTGCCGAGCGCCCTGTAATTTATAACCGCCCCGAACCTGCGGATGATTGCCTTTTTCTTTAACTGTTTTATTTGCAGCAGGATTTGTTTTTCGCTTGTTTGAAGCTTATCTGCTATCTTTTGAAATGGTCTTTTATTAACGGGTATGCAGTTTTGCAGCTCGTTGCAGAGCCGTTTTTGAAAATCTGTCAGGTGCGCCCTCAACGCTTCGCTCCCGATTTATACTCGCAGGCCGGGTCCGCAGCAAGGTAGTCACCGGTAGTTGCGTATGCCCGTGCCCTGCAGCCGCCGCAGATGTCGCGCCAGTCGCAGGATACACATTTGCCGGTATAGCTTGCTCGGTCGCGGATTTGCCTGAGCAGCTCCGAATCCTGCCAGGTCTTCTCGAAGTTGAATCCTTTTTGCAGGATATTGCCTACCGGTATCTGTAAAAATCCGCAAACCTGCAAATCACCTCTGCTGCTTACGAACGCGAACTCACTTCCGCCGATACACCCGTTAACAGCCCCGACCCTCTTTTCGGCGCTCGATTGATGAAAGACCCTCGCAAACTGAGGCCCGCACGTAACTCGGATGTCGATGGGTGCGGAGAGTTTCAAATCGAGGAGGCGGTTTAGGAGGGTCTCGTACTCGACGGGGTCGAGCATATATTCCAGCATTTCTCTGCCCCGGCCGGTAGGGACGAGAATGAAAGGATTAAAACAGCGCGCTCCTATCTGCTCGGCGAGCAGCGCGATTGCGTTTACCTCGTCAGCATTGATTTTGCTTATGGTGGTATTAATCTGGAAGGGCAAATCAGCATCCGCGGCAAGTTTTGCAGCCTTCATAACGGAATCGAAAGAGCCATCGGACTGCCGGATTGCATCGTGCGTCTGAGCAGAGGCGCCGTCAAGCGATAACGACAGGGCCGCGAGGCCGGCTTCTTTCAACTTTTTAATCGAGGCTTCATCAATAAGATAGCCGCAGGTTGCCAGCACCGGCTGAAGACCGAGCTTGCGTGCAAAGCTGATGAGCTCGTAAATGTCACCCCGCTCCATAGGCTCGCCGCCGGTAAAGATAATTACGCATTTGGTGAAGGCGGAGATGGATTTGAGGATTTTTTTCCACTGGGTTGTTGTGAGCTCGGAGTTGGGGGTTGTAGAGGAGGCGTCGGCGCGGCAGTGCGGGCAGTGAAAACGACAATGACGGGTCAGCTCAAGGGCTATCAATCTGGGCTTTTTGATTTCATCGGCCATAGGTGAACACTATATCCTATTATCGGCTGAAACTCAATAATTTATCGGCTAAGAGAGGTGGTTTTTTACCAGCTGTGAAGAGATACGAAGATGGAAATATTGGATAGGATTTCCCATATGAAAATTGCGCAAAGGACGCAGAGAATGCAGTATATGAGTGTATGGGTATATCAGTATATGAGTAGTTCAATCGCGGATTTTTAAATAGAAAAAAGTCAATTAAATAGCCACAGAGGACATCCTACTTCGCCCTTTGGGCTACGCAGGACAGGCAGAGTTCACAGAGAAATTTTAATTAAAATATAGGAAATTATCTCTTGCCTTTGGAGAGAATTGGGAGGATAATACTTTATCTTAGACACAGATTAACACAGATTTACACGGATTTTTAAATAAAAATAAAAGTCTGAAAAAAGTGATTTATGGCTTGCATTTGGCGAGAATTGGGAGGACAATACGATTGGTAAAATAAAGACTCGGCAAAAATTCAATAAGAGATGTTTGTGTTATTTGTCTTGTTTTAGTAATATTTTTTAAGGAGGGATAGTAGTGAGAAACAAAGTTGCCTCGTTCATATTGCTGATCGTAATTTTGTTAATTTTGCTGCCGTGTGTTGCTGGGGCAACAAGCGAAAAAACTACTATTTCCGTCACAGACACATCGCCTTGGTTTACCAAAGGGTGCAATTCAGGAGGTTCATGTCCATATTGGTGGT
>CAZMQF010000196.1:0-3651 GCA_964568365.1 uncultured Pirellulales bacterium
CATACGTCCAGCCGCAAAGCCATAAAAAAAGCATGGGAGTGATGGCATATCCGAAAATGCTTATTTCCTTGTTGTCCCAAACGTATTTTATCGAATGCATTGTTCGTTCTACTCTGATTTTTGATTCTTTTAGTGGCTCTGTTCCCATTTCGACTATTAACCAAATAGTTCAGAATAACCTTATATCCTCTTCCTGCCAAAACCGGCTCAACCGTTGTAAATACTGAAATCCTGTCTACCGCATTCTCGGAGATGTCTGTCCACGAATCAATCAACAATTGTAACACAGCAGAAAAAGAGATACAAGGCTGTGAACTAAGAATGGTGTTTTTCCTCTACTCTCTACTAATACCTATTTTTCTTGCAACACCACCGGATTCCGATATACTATATGATTTCAAAAATAATGGCAGGCTGGCGGTTTGGAGTAAGACTATGAACTTAATCAAATGGTTTCGAAAGAATCAGACAAAGATAATGGCCGTCGTTGTCGTAATATTGCTCGTCGGCTTTATCGGCGGCGCCGCTCTTCAGCAAATACTCGAACAGATAGGCAGGGGCCGAAATAAAGTAATCGCCTATTACGATGAAAATAGAAAAATAACCATATCTGACTATGACCGCTCACATCGAGAGCTGCAAATCCTCAAAATGCTGAAAGTCCCTGTTATCCTTAGAAATCTGCCTCTATTTGCTCAACCGTACAGACGTGTGCTTAACTTAAATACCTTGTTTCTCGCAGATTTGCTTTTTTCAGACACAAGCACCTCGCCCGCCTCTTTCGCATATGTTAAACAGATAAGAGCTTCTCAGGGTTATACCATCAGCGACGAACAATTAAACGACACCTACAAATATCCCGATTCCGGCGTCACAATCTGGTTCCTGCTCAAAACCGAAGCGCAGCAGGCCGGCGTCAATACTTCCATTGAAGAGGCAAAACGTTTCCTCGCAAGGTTAATACCTCAGCTCTTCGAAGGTGCAAAATATTCCCAGGTAATGAATTATTTTATAGACCCGCCGCAGCAGGCGCAAATGGTCGGTATCCCTGAAAAAGAAATACTCAAAACCTTCGCCGGCCTGCTGGACATCATAGAGTATTCACACTTAATATGCTCAAGTGAAGATGTCACCGAGCAGCAGATAAAACATAACATCAGTCTCTTACATCAGACTATTAATACGGAATTCGTCAAATTCGACGCCTCTGTTTTTACCGAAGACGTCAACGAGCCGAACGATACTCAAATCACCAGGCAGCTTGAAACGTATAAAGAATTCCTCCCGGGACATCCTAACGATAACAATCCGTACGGCTTCGGTTATATGCTGAACGACAGAGTTGCTCTGCAGTACATCGTTGTCAGCCTCGAAGATATCGAACAGATAATCGAAAAACCAACACAGCAGCAGGCTCTGGATTTCTACCGCAACAACAGAGAAAAATTTACTCAGCAGATTCCTTCCGACCCAAACGACCCAAACAGTCCCTTGACTACTCGCATTCAGACCTATCCCGAAGTTGCCGCTGTAATCCTTGAAAAATTAAAGTTTGATAGAATAGACTCGAAGACAAACGAAATCCTCCAGAAGGCCAAATCACTTACCGAAGCTGCCTTCGAGGCGGACTCCGACTCTGACAAAATCACAACCGAGCAGTTCGAAAAAATCGCTGACAACTACAAAGACGCTGCAGATAAACTCAGCGAAGAGTACAAAGTAAAAATCTACGCCGGCCGTACCGGCCTGCTTAGCACCACCGACGTTCAAAAAGACGAATATCTCGGCGGCCTTTTCCTCGAAGGTTACGGATTCGACCCCTTATATTACCCTAACAGAATCTGGCTACACAGAATCGTCTTCGCTGTAAGCGAAATCGGAACCAGTCAGCTCGGAATTTTCGATGTGCAAAAACCGCAGCTCTTCGAAAACATCGGGCCTCTAAAGGATATCTCCGCTAATATAAGTGCTCTCGTGCGCATCGTACAAACCGAAAAAGCCGCACCACCGGAAAATATTAATCTCACATTCAGCACCGAAACCTTGAGCCTGGATGAGCAGCAAAATCAAAACAACAACAAGCTCTATTCAGTCAGGCAAAAAGTCTCCGAAGACCTGAAAAATCTGGCTGCAATGAAAATCGCAGAACAAAAGGCCGATGAGTTTATCTCTCTCGTCGCCGAAAACGACTGGCAAAACGCCTTAAATAAATTCAATCAGCTATATCCTAAGCCTGACAGCAACGAAAGTGACCCGAACAATTTCAGCCTGATTACACGGACTGATATGCCGAGAATGACGAATATGCAGCTTAAAGTCTTCACCGCAAATGCCGCCGGAAATCCCGGCTTGCAGCCTTTCCTGCTTAACCTTCAAAGACAAAACCGCATTATCGAAAAGCTCTATTCTCTCGTCCCCCCTGATGCAAACTCTCTGACGACTCCTGCACCACCTGTCGAATTAAAATCTCAAATGACCTATTACTGCATCAAAAAGTTGACTGTAAATCGTATCGACCAGGGCATCTACGACGCTGAAAAGGCAGCAAGAATGTATGATGAAGACGTCGCCCGCACACAGTCAATAGCTGCCGTCCATTTTAATCCAGAATATATCCTGAAACGTACGAATTACAGACAAGCCGGCAAGCAGCCGGAGACGCCGCAATCGCCCCAGGATGCTAATCAACCTGCAGAAACTGAGGCAAGTGCCTTATGAAGCGAATTCAAAAACAATATTACCCTTTCTTTCTGAGTATTGTCGCTCTTGCCGGCTGGCTCGTCCCCGGTGCAGGTTATATGCTGCTCGGTGAGAAAAAAAGAGCAATTATCATTTTTATAGCAATCACTTTGACTTTCACAATCGGAATATATATCGCCTCTATCAATGTAATAGATTACGTCAACGCAAAAGCCTGGTTTATCGCACAGGTCCTCAACTCTCCTCTGGTCATAATACTCGGCTCAATCTCCGCCGCCTCAGATTACCCTGTCTATGGCAGAACTTATGATATAGGCCAGATATACACAAGCATCGCTGGCCTGCTCAACCTCTTATGTATTGTAAATTCTGTCCGTCTCGCCTATTCAAGGTCACTCAAACCTGTTGGAGGAGTCTCGTAAAGTGATTTTGCTCGAAATAATTGCAGGTTTCACCCAACCCATAAACATCCCAACAACTCCACTGTCTATGTTCTGGCTGTTCCCTCTTGCTATTGCAGGCGTCATTGTTTACAAGGCTATGAAAGTTAAAGAAATAACTCTCAGCCATTTTTTGAAGGAAACTGTTGCTCTTTTTTTATTCTTGATAGGCCTGCTGATTCTTATAACCCTCGCCATCTACACAATAGCACTAATCGCAACCACGTAGCACGGCCATCTTGCCCGTGCCTCCCGCCCGTGCTTTGTAACACGGACATCCTGGCCGTGCCTTGGAAGCGAAGTAGCGTAGAAATCTATTAAATACCTAAAAACCAACATTTTACCCCGTTTTTCCTTTCTCTCGGCTTGGGTATGATGATTTTAAGAAGAAGAAGCTGACAGTTTTTAGTTCATAATTCGTAATCCTTCTCCTCTGATTTCTCAGCGGTTAAATAATCCACTTGTGGATTTCCGTCATTCGAATTTCGATATTGTTTAGAATTTAGATATT
>CAZMQF010000197.1:0-3569 GCA_964568365.1 uncultured Pirellulales bacterium
GCAGGGAGATGAGAATTCTTTACAACAGGGACCCTCTAATAAGGACAAAGAAGGCGAAAGAGTAAGAGAAATCAGGGCAATAAAATGGCGCATCAACATTTGCATTTAAAGGAAGATATCGAAATAGAATATACACACGGCAGTCAGGTGCGTGTGAGTCTTGCACTGCTCGGGACACTGGCGGGTGGTATGCTTCTTATAAGCAGCGGTATTTCGAGGTTGTTTTACAGGAGAGAAGATTTTTTCAACACGACAATGCTGGCAATGGCCGCTGCGATACTGCTGGGTGCACCTATTATATGGCACGCTGTAAAAAGCATTGTAAGAAAAGAATCTCATATGGATGAGCTTGTGGCCCTGGCGATACTGGCGGCTTTTGTTACAACGGGTCGAAGCCAGGAGCCTGCGTATAAGGGATATATGACAGCCGGACTCATAGCGTTTTTTATGTTATTAAGCGAGCTTATCGAGAGCCGAACCGCCCTTGGAGCCAGGGCCTCCATTGAATCTCTAATCAAACTTACACCTAAAAAGGCACAGATAGTCCGCAAGGACGGAAATGAAGAGGAAATAAAGGTAAGCAGTCTGCACACTGATGATGTTATTCGTGTGCGACCCGGTGATAATATACCGGCGGATGGTGAAATTATCAAAGGCCTGAGCTCTATTAATGAGGCGACTATTACCGGAGAGTCACTGCCGGTAGATAAGGTACCGGGAATGCAGGTTTTTGCAGGCACTAATAATCTTACGGGGGTTCTGGATATAAAGGTTACAAAGGCCGGTCGTGATACGACTCTCGGCAAAGTGCAGTCATTGATAATGCAGGCCGAAAAGACAAAAATACCCATTATGCGAATAATCGACCGTTATGTTAAATGGTATACGCCTACGATACTGATGATTGCCTTTATAGTCTGGTTTTTTACCGACGATTACAACAGAGCAATTTCTATCCTGGTTATTTCCTGTCCGTGTGCGTTGATACTGGCGACACCGACGGCAATGGTGGCGGCGATTTCGGCGTCTGCAAGGCTCGGAGTGCTTGTGAAAAATGTTGCAGACCTTGAGATTGCGGGCAGAATGACAGCGATGATTTTCGACAAGACGGGGACACTGACGACTGGCAGGCTTTATGTAACCAAGCTTACCCCTGCGGCCGATATTGAAGCTTCAGAGCTTTTAAGTGCAGCAGCTTCGGCAGAGAGGATGAGCAAACACCCGGCGGCGAGGGCTCTGCAGGAGGTGGCCAAAGAGGCAAAGCTTACTCTCTCGGAAGCGCATAATTTCAGGGAGACACCTGGTAAAGGCGTAACTGCAACGGTTGATAATGAGCGGATTCTGGTTGGAAGAGATTCCTTTCTTCGTGAACATAAAATAGACGTAACAAATGTGCCCAATCCCGCGCTTCATGAGGAACAGGGTTTCAGCACGCTTTACGTAGCCAAAGGTTCGCATTGCATCGGCTGGATAGGCCTGCAGGATAAGACAAGGCCTCAGGCACATCAGGCGGTTAAGGAGCTGTTTGATATCGGTATAAAGAGGGTAACTATGTTGACCGGTGACAGGGATGTGGTTGCAAACCGGGTTGCGGGGGAGCTTGGATGTACCGATTATAAGGCGAATTGTCTTCCTCAGGATAAGCTTAAGATTGTTGAGCAGGTCAAAAAGGATGGTCATACGGTAGTCGTTGTCGGAGACGGTATTAATGATGCTCCCGCTCTTGCTGCGGGCGACCTTGGTATTGCGATGGGAGCTGCGGGCAGTGATGTGGCGATAAACTCTGCATCGATAGCGTTGATGAGTGACGATTTGAAGAGGCTTGGCTTTCTGGTCAGGCTTTCGAGAAAGACAAGGACGGTGATAAATCAGAATCTTGGATTTGGAATATTATTTATCTTACTTGGTATGGTAGCGGCGGCGGCGAACTGGCTGCCGGCGGTTTATGCGGCTGCATTGCATTTTGTCGGCTCGCTGATAGTTGTTTTCAACAGTGCCAGACTGGTCCGCTATGGAGAAGAGCTTGACCACGCAATATAAGCTTTTAACGCAATTTGTGTACCGGCAGGGCAGTACAATTTTGGAAGTTGTGAACAGGGAGGAATTGTTGTCAGGATAAGATTTCTGCACGCGTAGAGAATTTATGTGAGAAGACTCGCTATGGAAGAATACGTGATAGAGACATTTTCGCTGACCAAGATTTTCTCTGATTGGTGGGGGAGGAACAAGGTCTGTGCAGTTGAAGATTTGAATTTGAAGATACGGAAGAATGAAGTTTTTGGACTTCTTGGTCCGAATGGCTCGGGCAAGACCACAACCATAAAGTTGCTGCTCGGACTGCTTTACCCGACGAAGGGCAGGGCAATAGTTCTTGGAGGTGACAGCAGCGACCCGAAGATAAATGCAAGAATCGGTTTTATGCCGGAAGAGTCTTACCTTTATCGATACCTGAGCGCACGGGAGACGCTGGATTTTTACGGCAGATTATTTTCACTTCCGGCTCAGGTAAGAAAGATGAGGATTGAGGCGCTGCTCGATATGGTTGGTTTAAGGGCGGCTTCCAACAGACCTGTAGGGACATTTTCGAAGGGGATGGCCAGGAGAATCGGCCTGGCCCAGGCATTGATAAATGACCCGGATTTGCTGATTCTCGATGAGCCGACAACCGGTCTCGACCCTATAGGGACGAGACAGATTAAAGATTTGATTATAACATTGGCCAAAAGAGGCAAAACAATTTTGCTTTGCAGTCATCTGCTTGCTGATGTTGAAGATTTGTGTGACAGGATTGCGATTCTTTATGGCGGCAGGATTCAGACCGAGGGAAAGGTTAAAGAGCTGCTGCAGCAGAGCCACAAAACACAAATAACTGCCGATACTATAAGCAGCAATACCCTTGATAAGATTAAAGGTCTGATTGAGGCTGAGCAAAAAAACTTTTCAATTGAAACTCCGCTGGAGAAGCTTGAAACATTTTTTGTTAAAACAGTAATCGATGCCCAAGAGCATGCGCTTGCAACAAGCGGTGCGTTCAGCACTACCCGGATAGGAGATTTTCTGACGGCGGCGGGGCTTGGAGAGAGCAAGAAGGCTTCAATTCTTGACAAGCTTGTTTCTGAAAAGATTTCAGAAGCGCCGGTTTCCGATAGTCGGGGCACCAAGGCTGTTAGAGCGGCTGATGAGCCCGAGCAGGAAATGGATAAGCGGTTATTGAGCAAGCTGACCAGGGAGGTTGAACCTGTTGAGACCAAACCGGTGAGCGAGGCTGACTCTTCCGAACAAGAGACTGAACAGCAGAAGCAAAAAGAGAAAAGTATACTCGATGAGCTTACCGGCGGCTTGGATATCGAGGGAAAAAAGCAGCAGGGAGAATCGACAGATGCGTAGGATTTGGGCGATTGCCGTAAATACAGTAAAGCAGGCCCTGCGAATGAAGATTGCTGTTGCATTTATTGTTTTGCTTTTGGTTTTGCTGCCGATTATGGGGTTGGTTACGAGCGGTGACGGCACGCCAAAAGGAAGAGTGCAGACTTTTGTAAGCTATAGTATGTCACTCACAAGCCTTTTAC
>CAZMQF010000198.1:0-3518 GCA_964568365.1 uncultured Pirellulales bacterium
ATGTGAGATGCTGCTTTCGTCGGTATCCGTATCGTCAAAAGGAATCGGCTTTTCCTCTTCAGGAGAAACCGTTCTGCTTTCACCGAAGACAACAAGCTCGTCAAGGTCTTCACTGCCGAAATCCTTACTATCAAAATCTTTCGTGTCAATATCTTTGCTGTCTGTATTATTTTTGTCCATTGATAAGTCTCCACTTGAGAAATAATTTTTTTATATACTACAAATATTCGGTTTACTAACCTCTCTTATCGGCACTTCAGCCTATCTTTAGAAGTCAAAAACGGCATTTGTAAACCGCTATGCTGTCTTATATATATTAATTATACAAGATTTTTACGTTTTTTGCTACTTTTTTTTCTCGTTTATGTACTCTCTGAGCCATTTGAATTAATCATTACTATCTTGCTGCTGCTCTCCCGTTTCATCCTGGCTATCGCCGGAAACAATACTATTAGGTTCGTTAGGAGCAGGTATTGTTGTGTGCTTTCTTCTAAGCTCATTTACCATATCAATATTATCTTTGCCGCCGGAAGAAATAGTCGGAGTCAGGATAAATAAGACCTCTTTTCCTCTTTCCTCGAAGTCCTTGCTCGAGAAGAGAATACCTAAAATGGGTATGTCCTTCAGGAAAGGGACACCGCGAACAACTGAGCGTTTTTCAGTCTTTGTAATGCCGCCTATAACCAGGCTTTCTCCTTCCCTGATGCGGTTTTCCTTGTTCGTGACCTGTCTTTTTGTAACGATTGGTATCTGCTTTACGCCTTCAGGTGTTGACTTTGAGCCGATAAGAGCGGTTGTCTCCAGGCCGATATAACCATCGGCAAATACATGCGGTGTAATCTTGAGGGAATCAACCACGTCGATATATTGTGTTGTGGTAGTGATAACACCTGTAATAGGGTGAACATTGCTTATCTGGTCAAGTGGTACGTGCTCGCTTGTCATAATTTCAGCGGTCTGGCCGTTCACAACCTCCAGGGTCGGGTTCATAAGTATTTTCAGGTAACCTCGTGAAATCAGCACGTCCACCAGTACCCTGAACTCATGGCCGAGGATACCTTCATTTCTGATGTATCCTGTTTTGAGTCCGAAAGTGGCTCTTGCGGCATCTCTTAAAGCAGCTCCCGGAAAGGCAGGATATATTGTGCCATCTACCCTTCTGCCGCCCAGACTTATTCTTTCGCCGAAAAGATTCTCAATAAGTATCGTCGTCTCCCAGTCCATAGTGACGTCGGAATAAACCTCCGAAATCAGGCAGTCGATTCTGACCTGAATTGGAGGAATATCTACCATTTCCAGCGTCTGCAGAACTGCCTGTGTGTCCTCTCTGGTGGGACATCTTACAATTAACTGATTGGTAGCAGGCATACTGCTTACAGTATAGTCGGGGAGGGTAGTTGATTTTCCTTCCTCATCGAAAAGCTTTATGGCAAATTGCTTATTGATGAGCTGTTCCAGCTCAACTGCGGAATGATACTTGCAGAAGTAAAAGAGCTTAAACTCGGGCCCGCCGCCGACGGTCTGCTCTAATATTACAGGCTCAGTTTTGTAAATGTCCGGTTTTGGAAACGAAGTTTCTGCCGGTTCGATAACGCTAATTTCCCTGAGAATCTCTCTCTGGTGCAGCTCGGTTGTTTTCTGGTCGAAAAAGTTTCTACAGCCGCTATATAGCAGCAGAAGTATAGATAGCAGGATTATCCTGATGTAGAGCGGGGTGCTGAATATTTTAATATTTGCCCTGTTCATAACCACCGACTACTGAATTAAACCCTTCACTCCTTCGTAAAATTGATTATACACGTATTTTGCATTATCTTCAAGGTTATTTTATAATATTGCTTTTTGACAAAAGTCTAATACAAGCGCTAAAGTTTGCGTTTTACTGTTATTCTTTAAAATTTTTCATTTTTAATTATGACAGAAAAAGGAAACCAGAACCTGACGGTGGGCTTTGTGGCTCTTGGCTGTCCGAAGAACGTCGTTGACAGCGAGAAGATGCTGGCTGAAATCATAAAATCGGGCTTCTTTCTTAGCTCCGAGGTTGACGATGCCGACGTTGTTATCATCAATACCTGCGGCTTTATTGCACCGGCCAGAGCCGAAGCGCTCGAGGCCATACAAAATGCAGTCGCCTGCAAAAGCAAAGGCCGTGTAAAAAGAGTAATCGTAACAGGGTGTTTGCCTGAATGGATTGGTATGAAGCTTTTTGAACAGGTTGATGGTATCGATGCAATAGTCGGCCTTGGCCGGCGAAACGACATAGCACAGATTATAGAAAAGACAATTGTTAACCAAAAGCCGATGGCTTTCTTAGAAAAAGACAGCGCGTCTCTTTCTGTTAATGACGACAGGGCAAGACTGCTGATTGGCCCGCCACACAAAGCTTACCTGCGGATAAGCGAAGGCTGCAGCCGAAATTGCTCATTCTGCACAATACCTTCAATCAGAGGACCGTTCAGAAGCAAGCCGCAGGAGCTTGTACTCGCTGAAGCAAAAGAGCTTGCCGAATCAGGCGTTGTGGAGCTCAACATAATCGGCCAGGATACGACGAGCTGGGGCGCAGACCTAAAGATTAAGGACGGACTTGCCCTTCTGGCAGAGGAACTTGAGAAAATCGAAGGCGTCGAATGGCTAAGACTTCTTTATCTTTATCCAGCAGGTATAACAGATAAGCTTATTAAGGTGATTGCCCGAAGCAAGAAGATTACTCATTACCTCGATATTCCGATTCAGCATATCAACGACGACATTTTAAGAAAGATGCGTCGGCCCGACAGCAAGGAGCGAATTTGCCGGCTGATTGAGAAACTCAGGGAAGATTTACCGGATGTTGTGCTGCGAACAACGGTGATTGTCGGCTTTCCAACGGAGACAGAGGAGCAATTTGACCAGCTCGTTGAGTTTATAAAATGGGCCCGCTTTGATGCACTCGGCTGTTTCAAATACTACCAAGAGCAGGGTACACAAGCAGCCCAAATGCCCGGCCAGGTGCCGGAGAATATCAAGAACAAGCGATTTAAAGAGCTGATGCTCGTCCAGCAGCAAATAGCTTTTGCCAAAAACAAAAAAAGAGTGGGCAGCGAGCTGCGATGCCTGGTCGATTCCTTAGATACAGACGGTACCGGCAAGGCCCGTTTCTATGGCCAGGCTCCTGATGTCGACAGTATATGTATAATAAAAAACTGCTCGTCTGAGCCGGGCCAATTTATTAAAACAAAAGTCGAAGCCACAAAGGATTATGATTTAATTGTCAGGCAAATTTAACACAGCTTACCGAGTATGCGATTAGTAAGCAGCAGTACAGCTTCAGACAAGAAGCTCTTAAAACCATTATTCTATTGTTACCCCCATCTTGTGAAAGACCATCATCAGCATACGTTATATTATAGTATTATTGAGAATCAGTTGTTCTCTGTATGTGAGGACTAAAAAAGGCTTATTCAGATGTCAATCCGGATGTGGTCTTTATACTATACTAAGCAATGCCTTGCTGTAAAATGTGCTTTTATAGATAAAAA
>CAZMQF010000199.1:0-3517 GCA_964568365.1 uncultured Pirellulales bacterium
CCGCACGGCCTGATTATGGCTTCCAACACCATCGAACGCGAATGAGTTATTACCATATTATGAAAGAACTGTGCTGTTTTGTACACCGACCCGAGCGGACAGGAATACAAAATAAACATAATCGACACTCCAGGCCACGCTGATTTCGGAGGCGAGGTCGAAAGAGTTCTTAAAATGGCAGACGGCGTGCTGCTGCTTGTTGACGCCTTTGAAGGACCGATGCCGCAGACAAGGTTTGTACTCGGAAAAGCCCTGAAACATAACCTCAAACCTGTTGTCGTCATTAACAAGGTAGACCGTAAGGATGCACGTCCGGTTGATGTCGTTAATGAAGTATTTGACCTGCTTGTTCAACTGGGGGCAGATGACAACTGTCTCGATTTTCCAATCATTTACGCCTCCGCAAAAGAAGGCTGGGCTACTACCGACCTCAAGCTCAAAAACGATAATATGCTGCCTGTCTTTGATGCGATTATAAAGCACGTAAAACCTCCATATGCAGCCCCCGATAGTCCGCTGCAAATGCTCGTTACAACGCTGGACTACTCCGATTACATCGGCAAAATCGCAATAGGCAGGGTTTTCAGCGGTAATATCAGAAAGGGTCAAATGGTAACCGTTATTGACAGGGCTGGGCTGCACACTCAGCAAAAAGTACAGATGCTTTATCAGTTTCAGGGCCTCGGCAAAATTGTGGTTGACTTTGTGCCGGCCGGTGAAATTTGCGCAGTGGCGGGGCTTGAACCCGTCGATATCGGAAATACCATTGCCTGTTTTGACAATCCGACGGCTCTGCCGATTATAAGTGTCGATGAGCCTACGATGACGATGACCTTCAGAGTCAACGACGGACCATTTGCCGGAAGAGAGGGTAAATACGTCACCAGCCGGCAAATCGGCGACAGGCTCGAAAAGGAATTAAAGCAGAATATCGCCCTGAGAGTCGAAGCAGGACAAACCGGCGACGAGTACAGAGTCTCCGGAAGGGGACTTATGCACCTCGGAATACTGCTCGAGAATATGAGGCGCGAAGGCTATGAGATTTGTGTCGGTAAGCCCAGCGTTATTTTTAGAAAAGCTGACGGCGTAACTCACGAACCCATCGAGCTGCTCGTCATCGATTGTCCCTCTGACTGCCAGAATGCCGTTATGGGCCTTCTTGCGACTCGATGCAGCGAATTAGTCAGTGTTAATACCAAAAGCGGCGCCGACGACTTTATTCATATGGAATTTATGATTCCATCACGAGGTCTTTTCGGCCTGCATACAAGACTGCTGAACGCAACCCAGGGAAGGGCCGTTATGCACCACAGCTTTGAAAGGTATGAGCCGAAGCGCGGCAATATCCCTCAGAGACAGGCCGGCGTTATGATTGCGACGAATACCGGACAGGTTACCGCTTATGCACTCGATGCCCTCTATGACCGCGGTACTTTCTTTGTCGAGCCGGGCGAAAAGGTCTATGAAGGGCAGGTTGTTGGTGAACACTGTAAAAATAAAGATATACCGGTAAATGTCGTAAGAACAAAGCACCTGACAAATATTCGCGCCGCGGCAAAGGATGAAGCTGCCAGGGTCAGGCCGGTAAGAAGGATGAGCCTCGAGATTGCAATGGAATATATCCAGGATGATGAGCTTGTCGAAATTTGCCCGAAAAGCATCCGTATCCGAAAATATCTCCTCACCGAAGCTGGCCGCAAAAGAGAAAAAAGAAAGTAGAACCTGATTGAAAATATTATTGTTGAACATAAATCGGTTTCAGATTAAATTTTATGAGCCTTAAATGAAATTGAAAGGTAAATTAGGATTAGCTTATGAATTCTGACATTTTACAAAAGGCTGTTGATTTGATTGAAGCCGCTGGCAGGGTTCTTGTAACAACGCATACCCGGCCGGACGGCGACGCCTGCGGCTGTGTCGTGGCAGTAGCTGAAATGCTAAAAACCATCGGCAAAAACGTAAAAACCATACTGCCGTCCGAGCTGCCCGAATGGTACGAATTTTTATTCTCTGAAAAGCCGTCTGTCCTGGATAAAGATGTCAATGTTAAGCAATTGATAGACGGCTCGTTTTTCCAGCCGGACCTGATTATTATCGTGGATACCAACAGCCGTAACCAACTGGCAGAGATGGCTGATTTTATTAAACAAAATAAAGCGGCTGTTCTTGTAATCGACCACCACATAACAGGAGACGGCCTCGGCGACGTTGAGATGGTTGATACAAAGGCAGCAGCTGCGGGACTTATTGTCTTTGATTTGTTTAAGTATGCCGGCTGGGATATAAATGAAAATATCGCACAGGCATTGTTTGTGGCTATAGCGACCGATACAGGCTGGTTCAGATTCGCAAGTACCGACAGCAGGGTGCACAAGGCATCGGCGGAGCTTATTGAATACGGTGTAAATTCGGCAGAGCTTTTCCATAAAATGTACCAGAGCTTTTCTCTGCCGAGATTCAGATTAATGACAGCAATGCTCAACACGCTGCAGTTACATTTTGACGGCAGATATGCAGAGCAGCATTTATTATTGAAGGATTTCAAAGATACGGGTGCCGCGTATAAGGATACGGAAAATCTGATTGACGAGTGCCAGAAAATCGAAACTGTAGAGGTTTGCTCACTTTTTGTTGAGCAAAAGGACGGCAGAGTTAAGTGTTCACTGCGAAGCAGGGGTGGTGTTGACGTTCGCGAAGTTGCACAGAAATTCGGCGGAGGCGGACACAAAGAAGCCTCAGGAGTGCACCTGCAGGGACCATTAGAGGATGCAAAAAAGTCGATAAAAACAGAAATCGAAAAACAGCTTAAATAAAACCAGCAATTCAACCACGAAATCACCCGAAAAGACACTAATTGTTTAATCACTGATCGCGCTGATTTTTTTGAAATTCCTTATCAATTTTCGGAAGATTGTACAACGTTCTCGTGGTATTTGAATGAAATCATCTTTTTTTATCAAACTATAACTTGCAAATTTTTGTACCGGATTTATACTAATAATCTATGGTAAAGAAAAAGATGAAAAAAAATGAAGCATCTAAAGGCAAACCTTCATCGCTGGTCGATACGAGGGTAATCTATTGTGGAGATAATCTTGAGCAGTTGAAAAAATTCCCTGATAACTGTATTGACCTGATTTATATTGACCCACCCTTTAATTCTAATCGTAACTATGAGGTCTTCTGGGGTGAGACAAAGGAAAAACGCTCCTTTGAGGATCGTCATGCTTCAACACAGGCATATATTGACTTTATGCGCCCCCGCTGTGTAGAGCTTCATCGAGTGCTTAAAAACACAGGTTCTTTTTACTATCATTGCGATTGGCACGCGTCCCATTATGTCAAAATTATTCTCGACCAGATATTCGGCGAAAACCAATTTCAGACTGAAATAATTTGGCGCCGAACTAATGCCAAAGGATTAGCTTTCCGTTCTTTTCCTAACGACCATGATACGATCTTTTATTACACCAAAAGCAATGAGTATGCTTTTAACCGACAATATCTTCCTCATAAC
>CAZMQF010000200.1:0-3481 GCA_964568365.1 uncultured Pirellulales bacterium
AGATACACATTGTATGGGAACTTGTTGACAGGCTTAAAAAAGAACAGAATAAAACCGATGAATTGATGAGATATTTAGAACTTGGATTAAGGTATAATTCCTGGAATTTAAAGTATCAACTCGATTATGCAAAACTACTCAAAGAAAAAGGGAAGGTGAAAGAAGCCGAAGAACGCGCAGAAATTATTGTAACCCATTCAGAAAAGGACGAACTAATCAATGCAGCCAGCGAAATTTTAAAGAGGCCCAAATTACCTTCAATTCCAGCCAGAAGAGTTCTGGATGTTAAAGAGCACACGATAATACTCGTGCCTGTGGGAAAAGTTGACGTATGGCTTTTATTTGAACTGCAAAAGAAGCTACAAGAAACATTACAGGCAAAGATTGAGATTCAGGATTTTAAGATAGAAGCACCAAAATATACACGAGACCGCCGGGATATAATTATCGAAGACATACGAGAAAGGCTCATAGAACAATCAGAATCGCCGGACATATCACAATTACTAAAAGAGATGAGTATTAACAAAAGTGATTTAGAAAAAGATGACATTGTGATAAAGGTCGCCAATCAAATCAACGAATTAAGGGCAGGAAAAGAGGCAGTTGAGCTATTTAACAAGCTGCTGAAAGAATCTATAGGAAAAAACAGCCAATGGCATATAGACGGACTCTATTCCAAACTGGTCGAGCAAACTGCGAAAGAAAAAAAACCGAAATTGAAATATCTCGGAATATGCAACCTGGATACATATACCACCGGAAGTAATTTTTTATTTGGGACAGCAAGCGGCAAAGGTTATGGGATTATCAGCTATACAAGGTTTTCAGCTGAATTTAACGAATCCCCCCCTAACCGAACAAGATTGCTGGACCGTACTTTAAAGCAGGCCTTATCATCACTTGGCTTTATGTACAATATTGAAAGATGCTCAATTCCAACATGCCCAAGGACATATCCAAACAACCTTGAGGAACATGATGCAAAAAGCACTGAGCTCTGCAGTAAATGTAAAGAGGCTTTTGAAAAAGCATTAAAATAAATCCTTATAAAATTTTATTATAATTAGATAAGAAGTCAAAAAAATGAAAAAGGCATTGATAACAGGCGGAGCGGGGTTTATCGGCTCACATCTGGCGGAGCGGCTGGTGAGGGACGGCTGGGAAGTAGCGGTTATCGATAACCTCAGCACGGGCAGCATAGCGAATATAGCGGGCTTGAAGGACAATACAAAATTTGATTTCGTCGAGGGTGACATACGCGATAAAGCCGTGATGGCGACATTAGTGGAAAAGTGCGATTGTATTTATCATCTGGCGGCGGCGGTGGGCGTGCAATTGATAGCGGACCGGCCTGTACATACGATTGAAACCAATATCGGCGGGACAGAAACAGTGCTCGATATCGCCAATAAGTTCGGCAAAAAGATTTTAATCGCATCGAGCAGCGAGGTGTACGGTAAAAGTGAGCAGGTGCCGTTCGGCGAAGACGATGATTTGGTCCTTGGCAGCACGAGATATTCGCGGTGGTCTTACGCGTGCAGTAAGGCGATAGACGAGTTTTTAGGGCTTGCATTTTATCAGCAGTACGGGCTCGGCGTGGTGATAGCGAGGTTCTTTAATACAATCGGGCCGAGACAAACAGGACTATACGGGATGGTAGTGCCGCGGTTCGTTCGAAGCGCTTTGAAGAATGAGCCGGTTGGAATCTATGGTACGGGAAAACAAAGCCGATGCTTCTGCTACGTCGAGGATATGGTAGAGGCTGTTACAGGTCTTATGGACTGCGAAGAGTCGGCGGGAGGAGTTTTTAATATCGGCTCGGATGAGGAGATTACTATCGAAGAGCTTGCGGAAAAAATCATTGCGATGACCGGCAGCAAAAGCAAAAAAGAATATGTCCCCTACGAGGTCGCTTACGGCAGGGCTATTGACGATATGATGCGTCGTGTGCCGAATCTTGAGCGTATAAAGAATTTGATTGGCTGGCAGCCGAGGACAAGTCTTGATGAGACGCTTGAGATAATTGTTGAAAGCGAAAAACTTAAAAATTGTTAAAACCACTAAGCGGCGGAGCACTATAACGAATCGGAGCCTGTGAATATCGGAGCGGGTTTTGAAATAACGATAAAGGAATTAGCAGAAAAAATCGCTAACCTGACCGGATTCGGGGGTGAGATTCGCTGGGACAGCAGCAAGCCCGACGGCCAGCCGAGAAGAAGACTGGATGTGTCACGGGCAAAAAAGCTTTTCGGATTCGAAGCAAAAACAGATTTCGAGCAAGGTCTGAGAAAAACAATCGAGTGGTATCGAAAAATTCGGCAAAAAAATAAAAAATAATCTTTTCGTCAGTAGAACAGCTATAAATCCACATTATTGCGTCTATATAAGAGGTCCGATAATAATATTAACATTTCTGCAATCATTTTTAAGCTTCGTCCTTGATTTTCCGACAAAAATATTATAGAATATTACTTGGCAAGTCAGGATTATAAGGGGGGCCTGCTGAGAAATACTTGTTAGTCCGAGATAAATCCGGAGCAAGCAGATGAGGGAAAAGACACTGAGTACAAGAAAATACTTTACACAAATAGAGCAATTAGAGCAGTTGAGCGAAGAGGAAAAGGAGGAGCTAAAGAAAGTTGCCGAAGAATTTGCGTTTCGCTGCAACGACTACTATCTTTCGCTGATTAACTGGGCTGACGCAGACGACCCGATACGTCATATAGTAATACCGCATATAAGAGAGCTTGAGCGGTGGGGAAGACTTGATCCATCCGACGAGAAGGCATATACGATTTTGCCGGGTTTGGAGCATAAATACAATTCAACGGCACTTCTGCTTGTGAGCAACGAGTGCGAGGGGCTTTGCCGCTACTGCTTCCGAAAGCGTGTCTTCATTGAAAAAAGGCAGGACGATTACCTTCAGGATATTGATTCTGCGCTTGCATACATCGCAGAACACGATGAGATTACGAATGTTCTGCTGACAGGCGGCGACCCGCTGGTGCTTCAGACAAATAAACTTGAAAAACTCATATCAAGATTGAGACAAATAGAGCATGTTCAGATTATTCGCATAGGTACGAGAATGCCGGTTTATAATCCCTACAGGATAATTGAAGATGCGGCACTTCTGGAGATGATAAATACGTACAGCACGGACGAGAAGAAATTATATGTTATGACGCATTTCGTGCATCCGCGTGAGATTACCGAGGCTGCAATAGAGGCGTGTAACCTTATTCAAAAAGCCGGTGCGAGGATGTGCAACCAGATGCCTCTGATACGAGGCATCAATGATAATCCTGATACATTAGCAGAGCTTTTTGCGAAGCTTTCCTTTGTCGGCGTTATCCCATATTACGTTTTTCAGTGCAGGCCTGCGGTCGGCAACAAGGCCTATACAGTACCGATAGAAGAGGCGTACGAGATTTTTGAACAGGCTAAGTCACAAGTAAGCGGGCTGGCAAAACGAGCC
>CAZMQF010000201.1:0-3409 GCA_964568365.1 uncultured Pirellulales bacterium
CTATGTAAAGATATCGTTTTGCCAAAAGGTAACATAATTGAATCTATAAAGGCTATGCCTTTGCGATTCTGGATTTTATTGTTTTGCATTATTATCTTTATCATAATTTTTTTGATTGCAACCCAGGAAGAATATAGGGGATTGCCACCAACTTAGTAGCCATTCTTGCTTTCAATATAACCATCTTTTTCCCAAAATACCTTTACTCCTCATCTTGGGTTCATTCATTCTCAGAAAAAGACGCTAACAGTTTTTAGTCCATAGTTCGTAATCATTCTCCTCTGATTGCTCCGCGATTAAATAATTCGCTTTAATTCGTGGAATTTGTGTAAATAAATCAGCGGTAAAAATTTTTCGTGTTAATTAGTGTAAATTCGTGGTTTGAAGAACAAAAAAACCTGCGGTGAAACCGCAGGCTAAATAAAAAGACAAAACCCCTTGCGATGCAAGGGGCTAACAATACCCCCAACATAAAGTTGGGGGCTAAACATTTTTTGGATTCCCGAACAGGTCGGGAATGACAAATAATAATATCTGCGAAAATCTGTGGTCAAAAAATTATCACTGATTACATTGATTAAGATGATTACGCTGAAATGATTCGTGGTTAATTTTTCTTTGTGACCTGGTGACCTGGAGGTTTCAATAACTTATGGATTGAATATCAGATTTGCATACCTGAGACTTCGGTCTCGAAGACCATAGCATCGTCAACTACGCCCTGGATATAAGCGGTGAATCTTCTGGTTCCGAATTTCGTAATCTTGCCTAAAAGATACAGCCTTTGTCCCGGGGCCACCTGCGCACGGAACTTGGTCTTATCTATCCCAAGAAATCCTATAAAACCCGCCACCCCATAAACCTTCTTTACGAAGAAACTGAGAAGCTGGGCAGCAGACTCCACCATAATCACGCCCGGCATCACCGGCCTATCGGGAATGTGGCCTCGAACCCAGAACTCATTTTCAGTTACATCCTTATAACCTAAAACCAGCCGCTTCTTCTTATCGAACCATAGAACACCATCGAGCTGCTGCATCTCGTAGTTTTGTGGATTGACACTCAAGATTTGCTGCTTATCAAAAACAGGCTCTGCAGTCAGCTCTATTTGTGATAAGTCAAAAAGCAAAGCCGATGGCATTATAGTCCTCAGCAAACAAATAATACACTAAAGCCCGCACCGGCATCGGCTCATTCATCTTAAATCGATACCTCTTTTCCACGCAGAATTCAGGAATCCCGCTCACAAGGGAGAATCCAAACAGCCGGTGCAAACCTTAGAGGTTCAATAACGATATAATATCCAACAACTAATCTCTTTACTCGGCCGACCTGACTTCAAGTATGCGGTTACGAACGGCTTGAGCAGCCCTTTTTATCTCCTGCATCTGCTTGCGGACGCGTGTGCCCGCAGCCTTATTTCCACCCTCAGCCTTGTTGATGTCGGTTTCGATTTCCGCAATCAATGTCTTGAGATTTTCGTACTCTTGCATCTAATATTACCTCCATAAATCGGGTTAAAAGTTGATTAAAACTTAACTGCCGACATATACTTTGTCAAAGAAAATAGCGTTTTTTTGCAAAAAAAGCAATTTTTTTACATACTAAAACAAATTTATTTACGGGCTTGCAAAAGGTTTAAAAAACAGTCCCCCCTGCTTTTTTGCCCTTTTTCAGGCTAAAAACTCACGTTTAGGCTAAGATTTGAGCTTTTTTGTCAACTCCGCAATCCTTTTGCCCCTTCGGCTGCACTGGCCTTTGACCCTGCTGTCTGGCTTTCCAACCGATACCGGCCCATAGTGGTCGCCCTGCGGGTCGCCCTGTACAATCATACCGCTAATCAGCATCGCTCCAATTATGCCCATAACTGTTGTCTCGTTGCCGCCGCCGATATTTGCAGCACTGGAAAATGCTCCCCCGACCCTGCCGTCAAGCTTACCGTGAAAGCTGACCGTCTTATCGAACAATTCCTTTAAAGGGCCGGCCATTTGGCCGTAATAAGTCGGTGAGCCCGCAACTATCGCATCGTAGCCGGGCAAATCATCGGCTTTGACCTTATCAACAGATTTGCAATCGGTGGGCAGAGACGCTTCATTCATTGCCTCGGCTATAATCTCAGCCATCTGTTTTGTATTTCCGCTTCTCGAATAATAAATCACTATTCCTTTTGCCATTTTTACTAACTCCTTATCTATGTTCCTTGTTCTATTGTTATGGTTACTGCTGACTGCCCGGCGTCTGCTGCTGATTCTGCACAGGCGGCTGTTGTATCTGCGACTGCTGCTCTTTCAGGTCAATAGCAAACTTGCCGCGAACCTTTTCCAGCAGCTGCGATTTTTTCTGAATATTCCAGACAAGCAGGCCCATCGGCGGCCTCTTCATATCCTTAAAGATTATCACGATTCTGCCGAAGCCCATAAGCCTCTCAAGAAAATCCGTCGTATCCACGATGGTATTGTAATCTTCTCTGCCGATATGCTCGCCCGACTCGGTAGGCCCCTGCTGCAGATTCATATAGTTGGGTGTGATAGTGACATAATAGAAAAGGCCTTTCACCCAGCAGATAAAAATCACAAACAGGGCTATTAACGCAACTAAAAAATAACCTGTTGCGCTAATCGACAGGCCGAGATGTCTGAACAATTTCAGAAACGGCACCACCCAGCCCAGAAGGTGCAGCCATAACAACAAAAATCCTATACCTATTACAGCGATAATCAGCACCTTAACACTTACCTCGTATTCTTCGACAAGCAGGTTCAAAAACACAATCGCCAGAAATATTCCCCCCACAACAGACGGATTGATAAAATCAAAGGTCCCGAGATTTTCCTTCAATAACATAAGCAAACCGGCGAGAACCGCTGCCGCTATTGAAGGTACATACAGTATCTTCGGCGTCCAGTTGAAGATAATCAGCCAGTCGTTGATATCGGGGTCATCTCTGATGGTCTTTTCCATTCGCAGCCTTGTCCTGACGGTTTTTTTAAGCACAAGCCAGGCAATCATTGCAGCCGCCGCCACGCCGACGGCAATATAAACAGCTATCATCTTATTCGACGTCCACATAAAAAAGTCCTTAAAATATTGATTTTACTTTCGTTCTTTCAAACCAAACTTCAGCCGGCAACATCGCTCAAGGCTAAAAATCTCGCTATTGTCGAATGATATATTATGGTCAGCGATATCCGTATAGGCAAGGAAAATTCTCCGCTCGCTTTGTGTACTGATTACTTTGCAACCGGGAGCGCCTAAACCCGTCAGCTTGGTATCATGGTAACAGGAAAAGAATTATACCGCTGCAACGCCCTGTAAAAGGTCTGCATACAAATAGTTTGACGATTGAGACACCGAGGTTATTGTCAATTATGGAACAGGGATTTCGATACGAGAAGGACTGTTTAAGTAA
>CAZMQF010000202.1:0-3370 GCA_964568365.1 uncultured Pirellulales bacterium
AGTCAGCATTGAAACCTCGGCACGCAAGCGGGTGAAGCATTATCGCATTACCCTCCACCAGTATAGGTTCGAATGCCTGAATACCCATTCGATGAAGAGTGGGAGCACGGTTCAGCAGAACAGGGTGCTGATGAATCACCTCTTCAAGCACATCCCAGATACGCTCATCCTGCTTCTCTATCATTCTTTTGGCGCTTTTAATCGTGTCCGCGTACCCATGCACCTTGAGTTTTCGAATAATAAACGGCTGATACAATTCCATCGCTATTCTTTTGGGAAGCCCGCACTGGTTAAGCTTCAGATTCGGCCCTATCACAATCACTGAACGAGCCGAATAATCCACTCTTTTCCCGAGCAGGTTCTCACGGAATCGTCCCTGCTTTCCCTTTATCATATCAGCAAGGCTTTTTAGTGGTCTGTTATTACTTCCGAGTACCGGCCTTCTGCATCTTCCATTGTCCAATAGAGCGTCGACAGCCTGCTGCAGCATCCTCTTTTCATTTCTGATAATGACCTCCGGTGCATTCAAATCTATCAGCTTTTTAAGCCTGCTGTTTCTGTTGATAATCCTTCTGTAAAGGTCATTCAAATCGCTGGTTGCAAAGTTGCCGCTCTCGAGCAGCACCAGCGGCCTCAAATCCGGTGGTATAACAGGTATGACATCAAGTACCATCCAGGAAGCCTTGTTTGAGCTGCTGCTGATAGAATCTACAGTCTTTAATCTCTTGGTAAGGTCCTTGATTTTTTGCTTGCTGTTGGTCTGAGACAGTCCGACCCTCAGTTCCTTGCTTAATTTCTCAAGGTCAAGGTCACTTAGCAAAGTCTTTATAGCCTCTGCTCCCATCAACGCCTTAAAACCTAACGGTGGAGCCCCGTACTTACGTGATGCCTCACTATATTCCTCTTCACTAAGAAGCTGGCCGACTTTCAAAGGACTCTGCGCACTATCGGTCACAACATAGTCCTGGAAATAAATTATCTTCTCCAAATCCAATGTCTTCACACTCAGAAGCGTACCAAGATGATTCGGTATCGCCTTAAAAAACCATATATGCACTACCGGAGCCGCAAGATTTATATGTCCCATGCGTTTGCGGCGAACCCGGCTGTGGGTAACCTTTACTCCGCAGCGGTCGCATATTATACCCTTAAACTTTGTCCCCTTATACTTGCCGCACGCACATTCCCAGTCCCTTTCCGGACCGAAAATCCGCTCGCAGAACAGCCCGTCTTTTTCCGGCCGATATGTTCGGTAATTTATCGTCTCAGGCTTTCGCACCTCGCCGAAAGACCAGCTCCTTATCGTGTTCGGACTTGCCAGCGAAATCTTCACCGAACCGTAATCATTTATCTTGTCATAAATATTTGCTAACATTTATTCTAATCTCCTTCGTTTTTCACAGGTCAAAAAACCTTCTCACTTACAAAGAACCAGCCCCGAGACGCTTCTTCTCAAGCTGTATATTCAGGCCGAGCCCTCGTATCTCGTTACACAACACGTCGAAGGAAAGTGGTGTTCCGGCCTCAAGCCTATTTTGTCCCTTAACCATCGACTCATATATCTTGGTACGTCCCTCAACATCGTCGCTCTTGACCGTCAGCATCTCCTGCAGAGTATAAGCTGCTCCGTATCCTTCCAGCGCCCATACCTCCATCTCTCCGAACCTCTGACCGCCGGTCCTTGCCTTGCCTCCCAGAGGTTGCTGCGTAATCAGACTATAAGGCCCGGTCGAGCGGGCGTGAATCTTATCATCCACGAGATGGTGCAGCTTCATCATATAAATGAATCCTATCGTTGCCGGCTGGTCAAACGGCTCACCTGTCCTGCCGTCGTAAAGCTGCGTCTTAAGATTTTCTGGTACATGGATGAAGAACTCATCCGGAGGCGGCGGCTGCTTGGCCTCTTCCAGCTGCTCTGCTCGACGCTTCATAAACTCATTAGCCTCCTCTGTTACAGTTTGAATATCCTGCTCCGCAGCTCCGGCAAAAACATAAGTTATAGCACTAAATCCCAGAACCTTCGCCGCCCAGCCGAGATGTGTCTCAAGAATCTGGCCGACATTCATTCGGCTTGGAACTCCAAGAGGATTAAGCAATATATCCAGTGGTGTGCCGTCTTCTAAATATGGCATATCCTCAACCGGCATAATCTTTGCGATAACACCCTTGTTGCCGTGTCGGCCGGCCATCTTGTCACCTATCGAAAGCGTCCGCTTGGTTGCAACATAAATTTTCACCATCTCCAAAACACCGCTCGGAAGCTCATCGCCGTGCTTCAGACTCTTTATCCTTGCCTCCGCCTCTTGGCGGGCTTCGTCTATCTTTACCCAGAATTTATCGACGATTTTCTGAACCTCGTCTCTCTGCGATGCCGGTTTAATCCATTTGATACCGAAGTTTTCAACCTGCTCATATACAACATCATCATCCTCGCTGGCCCCGACCTTTTGCCTGGTCGACGGGTCAATTATTTTGCAATCCATCTTCTGATGTATCGCTTCAATCATCTGCCTGAACACGGCACTGTGTTTCGTCTTCATCTCCTGCTCGATTCCCTTTATCTGCGCTCTCAGGGCACTCTTTTCCTCTTCACCACCGTGACCCCGTCGAATAAAACGCTCTGTTCTTATCACCACACCCTCATAACCGCTCGGCAATTCCAGTGAGTCATTTTTTACATCCTCACCAGCCCTGCCGAAAATCGCATG
This sequence comes from uncultured Pirellulales bacterium, assembly GCA_964568365.1. Classification (GTDB taxonomy): domain Bacteria; phylum Planctomycetota; class Phycisphaerae; order Sedimentisphaerales; family Anaerobacaceae; genus CAYLMG01. The sequence goes on from CAZMQF010000202.1 coordinate 2,709, forward strand.
CAGAAGCTTCTCCTCGGGCGTAAGCTCCGTCTTGCTTTTCGGCACCACTTTCCCGACAAGAATATCCCCCTGCTGTACTCTCGTACCTCCCCTTATAACTCCGTGCTCATCGAGATTCCGCAGCGCCCTCTCGCCAACATTCGGAATATCATTGGTAAACTCCTCACGGCCAAGACGAGTCTCACGAATCTCCGCAGTAAACTCATCTATATGAATGCTCGTAAAGCAGTCGTCTTTAACCAGCCGCTCACTGATAACTATTGCGTCCTCAAAATTAAATCCGTCGAAAGAAACAAAACCCACAAGCACATTTTTGCCAAGGCTCAGAACACCTTCACTCGTCCCTCCGCCGTCAGCTATCACCTGACCCTTTTTGACCTTGTCTCCGACTTTAACCACAGGAACCTGATTAAGGCAGGTCCTCTCATTCAAACCAAAAAACTTCTCCAGATTGTACTCGTCGGTATTGTCAATCACCACTCGCCTCGAGTCAACCGCCGTAACGCTGCCACGGTTGACCGCCCGCACCGTCATACTTGAATGCTGACCTACAATCTCCTCCATTCCCGTGTTGACAAGAGGCTTTTCTGCCTCTAACAGCGGCACCGCCTGACGCTGCATATTCGAGCCCATCAAAGCCCGGTTCGCATCATCATGCTCCA
>CAZMQF010000203.1:0-3298 GCA_964568365.1 uncultured Pirellulales bacterium
GCCGACACACGGATTTTCAGTCCGTTGCTCTACCGACTGAGCTACCTGCCCGGTAAATTCAAAATCACAATAAATCTAACAAAAAAATGTCGCATTGCAAGAATTTTCAGCATTTTATGTTTTTAAGCCTTCCCGTAAAATGTTGAATTCCCGGTAAATTTCCATTAGACTGCGAAAAGATGCGCTCGTGTAAGAAGGAACAATCCAAGAATCGAAAAGGTCCTAACAATGGAAGATAATGAAATAATCGGGCCGATAAAGAGCCTCGAATACCTGGAGGAACTATTAGCAGCCGGTTATACAATCACAGGGCCGAGAAAAGAGAGCTTGCGGGATTTGGCTGCCTTTAAGGCGTTTGTTAAAAAAGGTAAGGAATTTGCTCCGGAGAACTGGCTTGCCAATAACGGGTATAAATTTGTCGAACCGAACACTTTTACTAAAGGCCACAGGATTGCATATAAAATGATTGATGATTTTCCTGATGAAAGATTTAATTCAAACTACTTTCTGGCTAAGGGCGGGCAGGAAATACCATTATATCTTAAGGCGGAGGTTCCAAAAACCGGATAAGCCGATTTGAAAGGGCTGCGGGTGAGGCGCTTGCGCCTGCAGAATGGTGCGGAGCTAATTTTGACAGGAACTATCCCGGCAGCTAATCGCTTTACTGCAGTTAATCGCCCGGGCGAGGCCCGGTGCGACGGCTGCTATGTTGCTTATGTCGTCGCGAGACAATTTTTGATATGAGCCTTGATAAATTAAAATGAAGCCATGGGACGTTCCCGAGATTGACAGTGGGATTGCAACAGCTGAAATTTTGTTCAGGAAATTTGGGCCGGCCTGCAGGCCCATTTCGAGCATTTCGTCAAGAGCGCATAATTTATTTGACTGACAAATGTTCTCCACAAGCTCATCTGTGAAGTAGCCTTCCAGTTGTTGATTATGCGATGAGGATGTTTGAGCGGAACCGACAGGGTACATCTCGAAACCTTGCCGCTGACGCACAAAGAAGACAACATTTACGTCACCTATCTTATCTTTGATGAGTCTGCCGGCGATAGAGAAGAGCTCTTTTAAGTCGGTTTTAGCAATGATTGATTCATAGAAGTTTGCTGTAAAACTGAAGGAGCTCAGGCTTTTAATAAAGTTTCTCTGGGCGGAGATAAGGTCGTTACAGATCAAATCTACTTTTTTCGCCTGCTTTTTGCGAGCCTGATTGACCTTGCTGACCAGATGGCGCAATCTTTTATATCGCAGTTTTTCTTTCATAAATCCTTGTTTTCGCTAATTTGTTTTAAAAAGGCGAGGCGGTTTTAGATTCGGCTGAAACTCGGATGTGCTTTAAGAATAAAGAGATGTAAAAAAGCTGCTTAAAGTAGCCCTATAAATAGCAAATATTTAATGCAGTCAGTTCAACAGAAATAACGTTTAGGCTGCAAACTGCTAATGGGAAAATAAAAAAAATTGATTTAACTTTATTTTCGGACTTATTAGCTGCCATATTCTGCTTCTACGAAGCATCTGAGAGCATTTCAGAAACAAGACGAATTGTTTTTGGTTGTAATAGTTACTGGGAGAGATTTAAGACGGAGGTAAATACAAATGCGCTGGTTCAATAATTTTTATCAGAGCCCCGCTCAGTTCTCAAGGCCAGCTCCTTAATTGCTTCGCACTGGATGTCCTTGGAGTAGAGACTGCCTTTATTGAGCGAGTACTCTTTGAGGACCTTGCTTTCAATTTCACTGAGCTTTTTGCGTCGGATAAGCTCTTTGAAGATGAGCTTATGCATTGTAACATCTGCTTCGCCATTATGCTCAGTATCACTGGCAACGCTTAATAAGAAATCCAGGTCTAACAATTCCATACCCCCCTTCCGGTTTACCTGCTTTCTATCGTTAGAGCCCCTTTTCCGGCTTAGGGGGGTTTTTGCTAAGGCCATCTCTAAATCAGAAGAGGATTGTGTTGATGACGTGACGGCAAAGTGCTTTTTGGGTGTTTCGATTGCCCCTTGTTGTTGTAGTGGCCATTTCCACTTATGATGTCCCGCTTCAGAAGAGGAACTATAATAAGGGAAATCATCCTGCCGTTCATCTAATCTACCTGGTTTCTTTTTCACAAAACTCCACACGCCCACCCCGGCGGCAATTACGGCAAAAACCAACATAGTGACCCAGATAGTTTCTTCATCGTTACTATAAGCAGCTATAACTGCTTGTATTGAAAAGGTCTCCATCATTTAGTTCTACCAGCTGGTTATTACAAATTCTGATATCAAAAAGAAACATCATGGTCCGAATATAGAGCCCCGACAAGGAATCAAATTTTATCAAAAACGATAACTTCAGCGGAGTCAAGCTGCCTTATACCCTGCTTGTTTAATCTCTATTTAATATTTTGTTCGGTACGAGCCGATAGTTCTTTCATTGCCTCGCACTGGATGTACTTGCCGTATAAATTGTTCTCATTTAGTGCGTAAACTTTCATAGCGCTGCTGTCAATTTCATTTTGCTGGTCTCTGCGAAGAGCCTCTTTAAAACAGAGCTTACGCATAGTGACTTCATACTTATCATCCCCGTCGGTATTTTCTATGATGCTCAACAGAAAGTCCAGTTCCAAAAGTTCCATACCGCTCTCAAGGTCTTCACCTCTTGCTTTTGTTGCTGCGGTTTTTGTTTTCACGCCGGTCGCTTCGGAAGAGGTGCTGCCCGAAGGATGCAGCTCAACAACTTTGTCAGAAGATTTTTTGGTATCGTTCTTTTTTGCTGTACCCCAATTCATTCCTGAGTCCTCCAAATTAACCTAAGTTTACTATCCCGTTATCATTCTTTTTTTCAGCTTTATCCGAAAAACATAATCTAAGCCGTTTGAACTTAGTATGTTTATATACTTATTCTGTCGTACAATCAACCAAAAACAGGGTAAATTCCTGCTGTTTTAACTTAATGGATTTTGCCCTGGATAGCTTTGGTTCGATATGTTTACAATTTGATGGGTTTTTCCCTGATAAGCCGGAAATAATCGGCTGAAGGAATGGTTTTAGGCTTCGTTAGAGCTTTTTTGTTAAAAAGTGATTCAAAGGCTTTGCTGTATAGTCTGTTACAGATGGAGAGGCTCTATTGCCTTACCCCCCCCCGGAATCAGCGATACGGCGAGATTACTGCTGTTCCGGTGTATCTTCTCGTCGCTCCTCGCCGCTTCGGCGATCCGTTTCATTATGCGAAGAGGTACTTTGGCGACGATCTTCACCGTTGCGGCGTTCTGTTCCATCCCAGGGCTGTTTTTGCTCGTCCTTCTGTTCCTG
>CAZMQF010000204.1:0-3292 GCA_964568365.1 uncultured Pirellulales bacterium
GAGAAAATTGCCCGGGACATTGTTTGAAATAATTACACCAATTGCACCTTTCGACTGAGCGTGTGCGACCTTTTCGGAAAAATAGATATCGCCCCGGCGGATGTGAGCTATATTACCGGCTACATTATCAGGACAGGTATTTTCAGTATCCAGTCCGGTCGCCAGGCCGCAATTACAAATCTGACCGGAAACTGTTCCGGCGGCGGTTCCTTCAACGATGTTGGATTGATGACTTGTGCCGGACCATATCGCATCGCCTGCTGCATCATCTCCGACGGGTATAGTAGAAAGTATATCGACTCCCGGTGCGGCAAGCTCTATTGTCGGGCCGTAATTCGAGAAGTAAGCTATTTCTTTGTCTTCGTCCACGGCGGCTACTGATATTACGGAATCATAGCTTGCAGGATATTCAGGCACACTGCTGCCGTCGTTTCCCGCAGCGGCTACAAGCAGAACGCCTTCGGCGTAAGCATTATCACAGGCATTCTCAAGAGAAACGGAATAGTCAGTGGTGCCAAGGCTCATACTAATAACGTCGGCACCGTTATCAACCGCCCATTCTATCCCTGATATCAGCCAGCTCACCTGGCCGTCCCCTTCATTATCAGCCACTTTGCCGATTAGTAAATCCGCTTCCGGGGCGACGCCGACTACGCCGATGTCATTATCCGCGGCAGCTACAGTGCCGGAAGTGTGCGTGCCGTGCCCTTCGAAATCCTCGACTTCTTCGTCAGGCACAAAACTTGTCGATGCAATTACATTTGCCCTGTCGGGATGGTACATACTTATCCCTGAATCAAGAACGGCCACTATAGCTCCGGCACCTTTGGTTTTCGACCAGACCTGCGGAGCCCCCACCATTTCTATGCCGTATGGAATATCCTGTGAAGACAAGCTCTCAACTATATCAAGTGAATCAGCACTACTCCTGCCAGAACCCGTTACGTAGATTGGATAGTCCGGCTCAATACAGGCGACATTCTGATCTTCGATGAGCTGCTCTAACTGTTGTGAGTCGAGTTTTGCCGCCATAGCGGGGATAATGTTAAAATTTCTGGCTGTTGCAAATTCGGGTTTTTTTAACATTATGCGTTTTTGATGGTGGTCCTTGAATACGATTATGTAGTTTGCTGTATCCTCTGAGGCATATGAATTTACACATACTATCAATAGACAGCAGAAAATAAGTATTCTAAATGATTTTTTATGTGGCATAGGTTTAGTTTCTCATATGAAAGCCCAAACCGGTTATCAAAAAAGCCCCGCGTAAAGCGGGGCTTTGATTCACTAAGGAAAAACCACTTATTTCTCTTTGCTTTCCGTGCCTTCAGCCGGAGCGGTTGTTCCTTCTGCTGTAACTTCTGCTTCAGCTGCCTTTTCTTCCGCCTTGGCGCTCTTGCGTCCGGCGTGGCTCTTGCGATGAGCAACCTTGGGCAATCCGAATAAGGATTCACCCTCTGCCCACTTCTCCTCGTCTTTCAATGCTTCAATTCGCTCGGCTCGGCTGAGGACGTTGCGATGTCTGCTCAGTGCGCCTTTAACTTTTAATGAACGGTCAACTGACATTCGACTTTTCTCCTAAAAACTACCTGACCTTCTCTCCATACGGGTCCTTGAATACAAATTTCTCAAAGCCCGGCGGCGCTTCATAACCGGCACCGATTTGCTTTATTTTTTGTTTAGCAGCAAAACCGTCTGTTCCTTCTTTATTCGGATTATTATACGTATCTTTTTTCGTAACTAAAAAATATAAATCTCCACGCTGTTCAATCTCTGTCTCGATTCCGTTCTCGTCAAAATATTTCTTGACAGGCTCCAGGTCCTTTTGGCTGTGGTACTGCATAATCACAACGTGGTTCGAGCCGCCCTCTGCCTGTTCCGAATCTGCTTGCATCTTCGTAGTATCGTAAATCGCGCCGCTGCCTTCAACGATAGTTTCTCCTGTTTTTGCCTGAGGCTCCCGAATGTTTGTTAAATTTAGATCTGTTCGTGCGGCTTCGGGAGTACGAGTTTTTTGCTCGTAAAGCTGCCCGAGCCTGAAAAAGACCAAAAACAGCAATATACAGCTCAGTCCAAAAGCAATAACGACCGTATATGGTACCGACGTTTCCAGCCTGCCATTTAGAAACTGGAGCATTTTCGGCCTACTGGGCCATTGTGATTCGCCCTTTGGGCTTTTAACCGGCCGTTCTTCAGCCGGCTCGAGTTCCGTATATCTCTCTCTGGACTTCTTCTCTAAAGTCTTGCTGCTGAAGGGCTTAAATTTTCCCTTGCCGATTACCTCATACAAAGACTTTTTTTTCTCTCTCTGTGCCATAAGATATCAGCTCAATTATGCCCAAAAATCGGCAAAAAGCAACACCCTTCACCCCGTATAAACGGTTATCGCTTCGAGCTTTTAATACTTTTATAACATTTCGATTTCATTTACAACCATAAATTGTCAATTTTTGTAAAACAGGGATATCTTTTTGACAAAAACCCCATAAGATTTTATCATACGGGTTTTCAAAGCTGAAAATCTGTTAAAATTAATGTTTACATACATCGAACAAATACTATTGAGGAAGATATTGAGAACTACAGTAGTTTGGTTGAAAAAGTAAGATATGTGTTTTTGTTTAAGTCTCAATGAGCAGATTTCACTTGACAAAGCCGTACAGATTCACTATTTAAGCACTTTTTGGTATTTTAATCCGGCTTGGAAGTTCAGTATTGATGGAGTATTGATAAATGCTACCGGTAAAAAAGACCAGTAAATCGAGAACAAGGACAAGGAGAAGCCATCATCGGCTCAGGCCGATTAACTATTCTATCTGCAAGAAATGTGACCAGGCAAAGCTGCCGCACGCAGCCTGCCGGAACTGCGGCTACCTCAATACAACAATAACATTAAAGCTCGGCAAGGAGGAGAAAGCCTGACAGATGCGAATCGCAATTGATGCAATGGGCGGAGACAATGCACCGGATGAAATTGTCGCCGGTACCATCGATTCGATTGAGTTGCTCGACAGGGACGATGAGCTTATTCTTGTCGGCCTCCGGCAAATCATCGAGCCGCTTGTCCCTTCACGGAAATCCCGACAGGACGTCCTGCACATAGTAGATGCACCCGATGTCATCGGGATGGATGAGCCTCCTATCGAGTCCCTGCGAAGAAAGGTTAAAAGCTCCATTGCTGTAATGGCGAAGCTTGCAAAAAGAAACGAAACGGATGCCGTAATCTCTGCCGGCAATACCGGTGCCTGCGTTGCCGCGTTTCAGATGAGAATGAGAAACCTGCCCGGTGTCA
>CAZMQF010000205.1:0-3229 GCA_964568365.1 uncultured Pirellulales bacterium
GATCTTGCCGTATTTGATTGTAACTGATCTGCGTCTGAGTGCAAGCCACAACCCAATCTGCATAAGCTGTCCAGCTTCATTAATTGTAACTGATCTGCGTCTGAGTGCAAGCCACAACAGCAGATTCATGGTGTCTGGGACTTCCGGCATTGTAACTGATCTGCGTCTGAGTGCAAGCCACAACCCAACGTGCAGAATTGCATAGATAAACAAAAAACGGTATTTAGGTTTTTACCAACTGGAAAGAATGTTTGGTTTTACGGGCGGTGAGGAAATCGACGGCTTTTTTGATATTCTCGGCGGTAGAGACAAGAAAGATTTCATCGCCTGCGTCTATAATATGGTCACCACGGGGAATAGAAAAGAGGTTTTTATGCTGATTGTAAACGGCCATAAAGACACATTGCGACGGGAAATTTTTGCTCTGCGCAATATCTTTGACGGTTTTTCCAATAACGCTGGCTCCTTCAGGAACGTTCACCATAAAAACGTCAGCCCGGCCGTTGCCGATACTTGCTTCCCTTCGCAGCTCGGGATTCTCGATATCCATAGTCAAATGATTGACCATCATATCAGTGACACGGACTATTTTATTTGCGCCGGCCAGTCGATATGCGTTTTCATAATTAGGGTCTCTCATTCTTACAATGATTTTAGGGACGCCGAAACTTTTCGCCAGTACGGCACAGGCGAGATTATTGGCGTCACTTCCGGTTGCAGCGACGATGATATCTGCCTTTTCAATTCCTGCTTCGACGAGGACGTCGACCCTGGATACGCTGCCGTTAACGGCAACGACGCCGGTCTGTGCGTAGATTTTGTCGCAAACGTCCCCGTGGTCGTCGACAACAACAACGTCATGTTTGTTTTGCATCAGCCTTTGGGCAAGCTCACCGCCTACCATTCCGCCCCCGCCGATTATAATATACATTTTTCAATACCTCCAAAAAAGTTCCACAGCCATTATTGTACCACGGGCTTGGCGCCCGTGTCGTCACGGCCAGGATGGCCGTGCTACTTTTCAAATCCAGGCCTTTCTCGAGAACAGCAGCAGTACGGGCAGGATTTCGAGCCTGCCCGCAAGCATACCGAAGATATACGTAACTTTTACGACAGGATGAATTTTAATCATACTGTCAACAGAGATATAACAGGGTCCTATATTTCCGACGGCGGAGAACATTCCCGATAGTGACTGCCAGGGGCCGTGAGTTGAAAACAAAGCGGTAACAACACCGCCGACGATAATGAGTACGAGCCAGGCAAAAAACAGGCAGGCGACACGATGTATTTCGTCATTCGAGATGATATTTTTGTCAATTATCAGCTTTTGTGAGGCTCTTTTGGAGACCCTGAGTTTGAAAATCTCTCTTGAGATGAGCTTGTTGAGGATTGCAATTCTCAATACCTTAAAACCGCCGCCGGTTGAGCCGACACAGCCGCCGATTACCATCATCACAAGAAATAACTGCCTGGAGGCTGCGCCGAAGAAATCTGCGCCGATATCCTTAGTGCCGAAACCTGTTGTTGTCATAACAGAGACGACCTGGAAGATTCCATATCGAAAGGTTTCTTCGAGGCGTCCCGGTTTGAAGATTTCAGCGAGCAGGCCTGATTTGAGCAGATGGTCAAACATTACAATAACGGTGAAAGCAGTAATGAAAGTCCAGAAGTACCTGATTTCGGTACTGTCCCAGAGTGCTTTGAATTTTCCGGTCAGGACGCGATAATGGACAAGGAAATTTATACCGCCGAGCATCATCAGGAAGGTGACAGTGTATTCGATGAGCTTGTAATTGGCGTGTCCTGAGAGGCGGTAATGCTCGATGCTGGCGTCATAAGGAGAAAAGCCGCCGGTAGATAATGTAGTCAGTGAGTGACAGAAGGCGTCAAAGACGGGCATTTTCTCAAGTATAAGGACAAACGCAGCAAAGAGCGTAAATAAGATGTATATTTCCCAGAGGATTTTGAGTGTGCTGAACAGGCCGGGAGTCGGTCTTGAAGAGGAGATTTTGTGGCTTTCGGCACCATATATGTGATGGACACCTTTGCCCTTGAAAACAAGAGCGAGAAATAAAGACAGGATACCGAGACCTCCAAGCCACTGTATGACAGAGCGCCAGAAGAGGATACTGTGCGGCAGATTATCGAGGCCTGAATAAACAGTAATGCCGGTCGTTGTAAAACCGCTCATAGCCTCAAAGTATGCGTTCAGATAATTTGATTTGATGCCGATTACAAACGGCAATGCACCAAAAGCGGAGGCGAAAATCCAGCCGAGAGCACAGATGAGCATCGAAGAGGTCATATCAATGGGACTAAACTTAAACAATTTTCTGAAGGTAAATCCGAGGGCGAATGAAAGGCCGGCCGGTACCATAAAGGCCAGCAGTGTCTGCCAGCCGTCACCACGTTGAGCCCAGAAGACAGAGACTAAAAGCGCCGGCAATAATAATATTATGCCGAGTACTATCAGCAAACTTCCGATAAAATGAAATATAGAGTTAATACGCTGAAATCTGTTTCTCATTTACGGCACTATCCTGCAGTCTGTTTCTTACTGTATCATTTATCGGTCTGAACCAAATCAGCTTTTGCTGCGGCTACAGAGACTGGGCACAACAATAAAAATCGGCTCATACGAGAGGGGACTTAACGGGATAACAGGTCGAGGTAAATGTATAAACGGCTGTTTAAGGTGAAATTCCCGTCTGAACGGGCAACTATTGACCTTTGCGTAAATAATGGAACGAGTCATAATTTAAGTTCAGCCTTTTTGAAAAAGGCTCGTAATAGTGATTGTTGGGAACGCATATGATTGATGGATTTACCCTGTTAGAGTTTTAGAATGTATTATGTTTATGTTTTACAGAGCGATGTTGATAATAACTTTTACACTGGTTCAACTCCAGACCTTAAGAAGCGGTTTGCGAAACATTGCAATGGTCAAGTTAAGTCAACAAAGGCACGTAGGCCCTTGAGACTGATATACTACGAAGCTTGTTTGGAAAAAGATGATGCGATAAAACGAGAGAAATACCTGAAAACAGGGATGGGAAAAAGGTATTTGCGTAATCGTCTTATAGGTTATTTGGGAAAACTCTAACAGGGTAAATAAGGCTTAATATGTCGCAGATGAAGGGTGATTTGCCACAGATGAAGCGTTATCTGCCATAAATGAAGCGTGAGTTGTAGCATATTAAGCGTGATATGTCGCAAATGAAGCGTG
>CAZMQF010000206.1:0-3179 GCA_964568365.1 uncultured Pirellulales bacterium
TTGGCAAGGTTCTTCATAATCTGACCTATAGCAATCAGCCAGATAAGTATCTCGATAAAACCGACCAGCGGTGCAAGATATTTGAGCCCCCTGGAGATAAATATAACTCTTACCGTACCAAGGCTGACATCCAGCACCCGTGCAATAAAAATTAAAACAGGAATAATCAACCAGGTATAAAAACCAGAATTTAATAGAATACAGTCAAACATATTACACGCCCTCAGTTACAAACTCATCCAATAAAAACAAAAATACAGATATTTACTTATCGCTGGCGCCGGCTCCCTTCTTTATATTCTCGAGATTGCCGAAAGAGATAAGCTCATCACCGAGCCTGATTTTTGTGTTAGCGCCGGGATTTGCTATCGTCGAATCGCCGCGCACAATCGCCAGAACTGTAATATCTTTTTTTCGCAAATCGGACTCAGCAAGGCTCTTGTCGATAAGCGGGCTATCCTTATCAACATCAATTTTACTCACCCCATAGCCGCCGGTTAAAAACAAAAGCTCTTCAAAGGATACCTTCTTGATTATTTCTCGCCGCAGGATTCTTTTTCTAAGGCTGTCGGTGATTTTTTTAGCGAATTTCTTGTGAGTGAAAACCTTATAGACAACATAAATCGCAACAACAATAATTATTATATTGACCCAGGGCACAACAACTTCAGGAATAGAAAACGGCAGAAGAGACTCGGACAGCTTCGCCCATATAGCCGTTTTAGGATTCAGGGCACTTGCTGCGGTTGCAATCAGCGTTATAAAGCCGGCATTGCCGAGAACCATAAGTAGCGAGGCGATACGGCGTCGCTGCTTATTGGTTACGATAAGCTCAGCCTCCTTCGTTGTAAAACCTGTCCCCGTGAAACAGGACAACGCCTGAAACTTGGCCAGCGACCACTCGAGCCCCGTTAATTGAAAAGCAATCGCGCCTATTCTGACAATTACAAAGGAGGCGATAAGTACTATAATAAAAAGCATAACATCCATAATAAACCTCTATTCAAAATCCGACAGCACTTTACTCACAACCACTTTTTCCGCTTAAACAAAATTAACATTATAACACCAATACCAACCATTACCAGCCAGATGGCGGCATAACCGAATTTCCATCTCAGCTCAGGCATATAGTCGAAGTTCATTCCATATATACCTGCGATAAAGGTCAGCGGTATAAAAATCGTCGCGATAATAGTCAAGACCTTCATTACGGCATTCATCTTATTGCTGATGCTCGACAGGTAAATATCGAGCATACCCGAGACCATATCGCGGTAGCTCTCGACGGTGTCTATAACCTGTATTGTGTGGTCATACAAATCGCGCAGATACACATCGGTTGTCTCTTTTATAAGTTCAGATTCGCTTCTCTCCAGCCCGCTAATAAGCTCTCTTAAAGGCCAGACCGATTTCCTCAGGGAAATCAGCTCTCTTTTGAGCCTGTGTATTCGCTCAAGAGTTTTGTTCGATGGTTCCCTGACAAGCTGCTCCTCGAGCGATTCTATCCTTTCGCCCATTCTTTCAAGTATGGAAAAATAGCTGTCAACAATGGCGTCCAGTAATGAATACAGAAGATAATCACAGCCCATCTTTCGAATTCTGCCTTTTGCATTTCTGATTCGCTCTCTTATCTGCTCAAAAACATCGCCGACATTTTCCTGAAAAGAAAGAACGAAGTTTCGGCCAAGAATCATACTAACCTGTTCGGAATTAATCGACTGGGTCTGCTCATCGTAACTCAACATCTTAAGTACAATAAAAACATAATTATCAAGGTCCTCAAATTTCGGACGCTGGCCGGTATTCAGGATATCCTCGAGAATAAGAGGGTGCAGCTCATAGTGCTTACCGATTTTCTCAATAAGCTCGATATCGTGCAGGCCGTCGATATTTATCCACGTGACGGTCGGTTTGGTCTTAAACTGGAAACACTCTTTGATATCTTCAGCCTGCTTCTGCTCGAAGCTCTCTTCGTCATAGTCAATAACAGTTATTCGAACTTTCTCTAATTTTTTGTCACCGACATGTACGAGAGTACCCGGCGGCAGGCCTGCCTTTTTTGAACGCTTCTTAATTCGATTATTTTCTTTCATCCTGTTTTTTCCTTACAGTAAGGTTTTTTATTATTGAGAAAGGAAAGCTCAGCATCTGCTTCACCCCTTCTATGGAGGACAGCGTTCTAATCTGGCTGGTCAGCTCCGTAAACAACTGCTGTGCAACGATTTTTTCCTCAACTTCACCTTCCTCTCTTACCATTGCCAGCCTGTGCAAAGAATATAACCCAATTATAAAGGCAATTGCAAAGAAGAAATCCCACTGCTGCAAATTTAACGTCGGCAAAAGGAACTTTTTAGCAGGGCTCGTATATTCCAGAGTCCAGGCCAGTTCTCTGCCCGAGAAAAAGTCTGCGAACTTACCGCCCAGAACAGGCGCTATCCCGGCCGCCAGCGAATTGACAATGGTGTTGGCCGCCAGATAAGCGGTGGCCTGCCCCTTAGGTGCGAGCTCGAGGCTGATATTACCGGATGCAAGAGACACGCCTGCTGATGACAGTCCCATTACAATATGTATCACTATCAACAATGGGATGGTAAGAAAATATCTCTCGGGCATAGTCGTAAAGGTCCACGCAAGGATAGAGCAGATAAATAACGGTCCGCTGATTGCCAGAACAGATTTGTTGCTGAACCTTTCAGTGAATCTGCCCCAGATTCTCAGAAACAGAAAGTTCATAACCTGGCTCAGGATTGACAGGCCGATGATAAAAGACATACTCAGACCCAGTCTTCTTAACATATAAACCATAAAGAACGGCCCCGCCAGATTCACGGCGAAGTTCCAGGAGCACATAAAAGCAATCAGCTTTCTGAAATTCTCGTCACGGAAAGGCTTTGACAAAAGCGACAAAATCTTTACCTTTCCGACAGGCGCCGGCATCTTAATCTCAGGAGTCTTTGCCAGAAAATAAATCCCTATACCACCCGCTGCAAAACCGAACAGAAATAAAATCGAATAGCCCTGAATTTCATAAGCAGGCAAAAATTTCTTCCAATAATCAAGATAAACCGCGGCAAGAAAACTTAATCCAATACCCACTCCGGTTGCTATCCTCATCCTTTTTGAAAAAAATGAGCCCAGAATCTTTTCCGGTATCAAATCTCTCATCCAGGAATTCC
>CAZMQF010000207.1:0-3138 GCA_964568365.1 uncultured Pirellulales bacterium
TACAGACACATCTGCTATCTGAAAGATCACATATCTCGAATACCTTACCACTTTTGCGTTGATCTTTGTCAGTTTCTCTTTGAGCGTTCTGAGCGTCCTATCGGCTATTCGCTCCGGCAAATGAGCAGCAGCTGTTATTGAGCAGATAATTTTCAAGTATTTTCCATAGATGTGTCGATTTTGTAATTATACTGCCCGTATCTTTTGCGATTGAATGCGTATCAACGCTTTGGCGCTGATAGACAAAATGAAAAAAATATATTTTTTTGATTTCACGCAGAAGTGCGGGTGGTTTTTTTTGAGTGTTTGTCGGTCGTTGATATTAAGCATAGCTGTGCAGGCCTATGAATATTTTCGACAGATTTACCCAGAGCAGAGTAATAACGATGACGGCGAAACCGGCAAGGGCGATGGAGCTGTTAATTTTTGGTTTTTCTCTGCCGTACATAAATCTGAAATGGAAGTAAATGACGTAAACGAGCCAGATTGCCAGTGACCACATTTCCTTCGGGTCCCAGTTCCAAAAGTTTCCCCAGGCGAATTTGCCCCAGACGCTTCCGAGGATAAGGCCGAGTGTTAGAAGAGGCAAACCCGCACAAATCAACAGGTATGTTTTATGTTCGGCGTCAGCAGTGATTGGTTGCGGCTTGTTTTTGAAACTGAAAATTTGCAGCACAGCCTGAAAAGCAGCTTTGGCCATAAAGATGTATGCGAGCATATATGCCGCTACGTGCGGTGCGAACAGGGGGCTTTGCAGCGCAGGCGGCAGATTTTTCGCCACGGCATCAAAGACGAAACCTGCGGGAAAAAGTACAATTACAGCAATCAGCATATCGAAGGCTGAGTCGGCGGTTTTTAATATTTTTTGAGAAATGAGTGAGAGCGGATAAATAGCCAGGCCTGTAAACAAGAAGACCTCGAAAAGATTTTGCAGGGGCAGGTGTTTTACATAGTACCACCTGTAGCCGAAGGTGGCGGCAGAAGCCAGAAAGGCTGTAAAAAAAAGTGCGTGAGCGGTTTTTTTCAGGCGCAGGCAGGCTGCAAGAAAGGCAAGGATATATATGCCGATAGCGATATAAATCAATAGTCCCTGAGTTGTATATTTAATTTCCATTATTTTTCCCCCTGCTTTTTTCCGACGTCGAGTGTTGTGAGGATGAGGGCAGCTCTTTGAGCCAGAGTCGCCAGAAGATGCCGATGCAGAGCAGGATAAAGCCGCAATACACTATATATAAGCCTGTATCAGATACCATTGCGAGCGTGGTAAACCTCTGGTTTATTGCGTCATAATCATATTGATAGAAGTGATAGCCGTTGAAATGGAGCGGTTTGTTTACCTCGATAGTTTCTTTTGCAACGATTTCATCGTCTTTTATTATCAGGATGTCACTGTAAAGGTCTTTGATGTCGGGGATATAGTCAACGTAGATGTTGTCGGTCTCAAAGACGGGATTTGGGAATTTGCTGAATATAAATTTTCTTACAGGGGGGCCTTTTACAGGATTGTACCGAATCCAGACGGCGGGATTTGAGCCCGGCTCATTGGAGTCGTAAGCGAGGGTTTTTCCGGATTCGTATTTTGTTCTGAAATTTTTATAGACTTTTAAGATTTTTATTGAGCCTGTATTCAGGTCGAGCGGATACTCATATCCCGGCCAGACGGCCAGCTGCCATTTTTGTTTCTCGGGTGTCCAGACAAGGAGCCTGCCGGATTTGTAGAATTCAATGCGAAAATTCCTCAGCCTGAGGGCAAAGGGCAGCTGCCGGGTATGAAAGGTCGGCAGCTGCGGGGGCGGATTGTCTTTTCTTATGAGCACCTCGTTCTGGTTTTGTCCGACATTGATGGTGATTTCAGCCGAGCGGAATTTATCGTGGCCGAGAAGGCGGTTTATAAGATTGTGTCCCCGAACCGAGCCGGCAAAAGAGCCGAGTAAGATAATGATGCAGGCCAGATATATCAGCGGCAAGTCTATCGAACGAATCACTTTTCGCGAGCGGGCATAAGCTGCGAAAAGCAAGATTAATAATGTGCACCAGTAGGCGGTAACCGGAATGGAATTAAAGAAAATAGCAGCTTCGTATGGGCCGATAAATGCTCCATAAACAGACATACAAAAAAGAGCCAGAAACATAATTAAGGCGGCCCAGGCCGGTATTGATTGGTATTTTTTCATCCGAATCCCTTCAGAAAGTAACGTATCTGCTGAGATTATAGCTTATTTTGATATTTATGACAGGCCTCGAAACTTAAAGTTTTTTCTCTGAACGGTATTTACAGGACCCTGCTGCAAACGCTCTGGTTAATACTGTATACGAAATCGTCGATTATTTCAATAAGCGGAAAAAAATGCAAATTCGGGAATGGAGAATCAGGGGGGTAAAAGATGGACAATGAATTTTTGATGCCGGGTAAGTTTTTTGTAACGGATAAGTCCGTTATTGTTGAGACGGTTGTAGGCTCCTGTGTTAGTGTGTGTTTGTATAATGTTGAGAGCGGCGAAGCTGCGATAAACCACTTTCTTCAGGATGTTCCTGTAGAGAAAGAGAAGGTTGATATCGGGCAGTACGGCCTGACGAGCACGGAGCACATAATAAATGTATTAATGGCCAAGGACCCTGTGCCGGACCATTATGTTGCACAGATTTTTGGTGGAGCGGCCCTTGTCGAAGAGGGTCAGGCAGGCAGTGACATAGGCAGCAAGAATGTTCAGATTGCCCGCCAGATACTTAATGTTCACAGGATAAGGATTATAAGAGAAGAGGTGGGAGGTAAACGAGGCAGGTGCATAAGATTTAACACGGCAATGAATACCGTTTTCTGTGAGTTTACGGACCGCCTTGAACATCAAAACTGTGTACAATGAAGATAGTATCAGAGGTGGAGCTTGTTTTTTAGTGTGCAATTTTGCCGGTTGTATTTGTAAAGCGGTTTTTTGTTTAAGGTTTGGCTTTGTTTGGGGGGGCATTGTGTGCTTGACAGAAGAGCTCGATTAAAGGATAATAAGTATAAAGGCTGAGGGCCTGAGAGCAGGGAGAAACCAATGCGTTTGGTGGTTAAGAAGAATGACAGGGAGATCAGCGAGTATAAGTTTACGAAGGGCCCGATTCATATAGGCAGGCATGCCGATAGTCATATCT
>CAZMQF010000208.1:0-3125 GCA_964568365.1 uncultured Pirellulales bacterium
ACCCGGTGTCCTAGACCTGCCTAGACGATGGGGCCAATGTTAGTTTTGAGTTATTAGTTTTGAGTTTTAAGTTATAGACTATTCGAGACTTATTGCTTCAACCGGACAGGCATCAACACAAACTCCACAGTCAATGCACAGCTCATTGTCAATCACTGCCTTTCCATCTTCCATCTTTATTGCATCGCTGGGACACTCAGGCACGCACGCTTCACAGCCGGTGCATTTTTGCTTATCTACTTTTGCTGGCATTTATTATTCCCTTTCAAAAATAACTGAAAATTTACAGGCGAAATGCAGGATTTTACAAAATTGTCATTATTTTACAATACTAATTTTCCGGTAATTCTGATGATACTGAGAAAATGTTCGAGGTTCTCTGTTTTTGCTGTTGTTCGCCGCCGGTCGTTTATTTTGTAATGTTAGCGTCTGTCTGGTTTGGCTCTAACTCGCTGCTTGTCTGATTTGGCTCGATGAGAGCGGGTACAACAGGCTCAGTTTCGCTCTTTGGTTCAGGTGCCGTACCGCCGAGAGCAACAGCCATTTCTCTGAGAAGTATGTTTGAATCGTATCTGGCCGTCCAGTCGAGGACTTTGCCGAAGTTGTATCTATTTTTTGCGAGCAGATACAGTGCCATCAGCCGTACAGGCCATTCGGAGTCGTTCAGGTTTTCGGCAACATCGTTTGTTATTTTGCTGTCCAGCGTCAGGTCGGCCATCGCCGCCATAGTTTGCGTTTTTACGTTCCAGTCCTCATCCTTTAGACATTTCCGCAGGACAGATTTCAATACAGCCGGCATCCAGTCGGCGTACATAAGTTGATAGGTTGTTCTTCGTTTGTTCATATCCTGTTGCTCGGCCAGCAGAGCAGCAAAAAGCTTTGCAGTTCTGACTTTTTGTTCCTGGTGTCCTCTTGAAAGAGAGTTTATTCGATACTGCAGATACGAAGAGGATATTTTCTCGGCTGTTCTGGTTGCTCGGTACACTATCGGCTTTATATCGGCGAGCCTGTTGGCCACTTTGTTATTTTCAGTTACGACAGGGTCAAGATAAAATGTGAATAATATTCCTAACGAGGCCTGTGGATGGCCGGTAAGTATCCGTCGGAGCTCGCCGGTGTTAAGATTTAGCGGAATCAGCAGGCTTTTTCCCGACTTAATTTGTTCGGTGGGCTGGTATTTGAAAGAGAGGAGGTTTGGTATATCTTTGTTTATATCGCCTCTGATTTTGGCGTCGACTCTAATATTGCCGCTGAACAAACCGTCATCGGAGATGATAAGAGGTTCAGTGGAGTTGTTTTTAATTGTCAATGACGCTCCGAAATCCTTGTCGTAGACAAACCTGGTACCGCGAAGGTTCGCCTGAAAGGATAGTATCTTATCAGGCGGCATAAATTTTGGGACAAGCGGGCGATTGATTCTGTTTGTCAGCAATGTCTCAACCGCCTCGGCATTAAACTGCGGTGTGTATGTTTCTCCCTGTTCAGACAGTTTTTGCTTGGCAAGTTCAGCTTCAAATGAGCCGGCATCTTTTTCGATTGCCTCTTTTAGAGTTTGGATTGCCGCTTCTCTTTGGTCTTTTGAAATCTGAACCTGTGCCAGTGCCAGATTGGCTATTTGGTTTAGCTGAAATTTTTGTGCAATTTCTTCGGCTTTTTTTGTCTGTTTGTTCATCACAAGTGAATACGCCAGAAGACCGTTTGTTGTCGGCGAATTAGGCTCGATTGCATTAGCCTTCGCTGCCCACTCCAGAGCCTGGTTTGCATCCTCTCTGGCGAAACAATAGAACCAGGCAAGTCTGGTGCAGGTCTCGATTTTCGACTGCTGCGATTGTTTGCCTGTATCGGTAAAGTAATTTGCTTTTGCCTTTTTCTCAGCGTCTTCAAATACTTTCTCTGCCTGCTCTGTGTCATCCATTTTCATAGATGCTTTTGCAGTAATGGCTTTGAGGATTAAATCGGAGCTGCCTTCTTTCTCAACTTCGTTGGCGATTTGCAGGCACTTATACTGACTTCTTTCTGTGTTATATGCGCTGATTGACCACGGCAGATAGATATAGGAAGGTAGTTTCTGTGATGGATAAAGATAATTATACAACTTTGAGCAGTATTCGTATGCATCCGTGGCGGCCTGGTACAGCTGTAGTTTTCTCGCATATTCGGCGAAATTCACCGCCGCATCTATATCGAGAGGATTTTCTCCGAAAATAAGTCTGAGATGTTCAAGATATGCGACGGGATTTACCTCGTCCGGCGTGAGTTCGAGAATTTTTGCAAACGCCAGCCTGTTATAATTATTGTAATTGTATGCACTGATAAAATACAGACCGGCGTTCGGGTCTGACAGCTCAGACCTTAAAAGGCCGAGCGAGGTAAACAGTTCGCTGCTTAGATAACTGTTTTTGCCTCCTAAGGTTTGTAGCAGTCCGCCGATGAGCTGTTCTCGCTCGTCGCGATTGTTTGTTTTGTCCAGCAGATAAGAAGCCGCCATTTTTAAGGTTTGGCGGTCGGTCTTTTCATCCAGATAATCTGTAAGAAGCCCGTATATTAAATCTGAACGATTGCGTTCGGAATATCGCCAGTTAAGTTGAATCAGGTCACGAACGACGTAGTCTGCGTTATTGTCTAAATCTCTCGCAGCTTTTAACAAGACTATTGCCTTTTCGGCCTCGACCTGGTTTATATCTTCGCTGTGAATGATATCGCAGGCTAAATTATAAAATGCCAGACTGCAGGATTCGGAAGAAAGCTGCTCGCCCTCCGAAGCTGGCTGTGCTGCTGCTGGCAGGGTGCAAAACAAGATAAACAAGACAAAAAGTTTTGTCAGCTTTAATGCGGTGGTGTTTACATATTCTTGATGTTTTTTCCGAATATTTTCTTTAGACATTTATTTCTCCGATTCTCCAGTCGGTGCGTTTCTATTCGGCTCGGCCCGATAATTTTAGGCAAATGTACTGCCAGAGCACGGTCCTGTAGTTATATTTCGGGCGTTTTGAACATCCGCTTTAAGCATAATACTTGCATAAATTGAGTATTCTTATCAGCTTATGCTTTTAGGGCTTATCATATCTGGCTGAGCCTAAAAGGGCGATTTCCCTTATATGCAAAAGCCGTGCTGCCAGCAGATA
>CAZMQF010000209.1:0-3118 GCA_964568365.1 uncultured Pirellulales bacterium
TAAAAGATTTGAAGATACCTGCCAAAAAGCAATCTATTATTGAGCTTACGGAGGATAAGGTTCGCAAGATTCAGAAGAACTATGACAATGGAGTCTTAACAGAAGGTGAAAGATACAATCAGGTTGTCGATGCCTGGACGCATGCCCGCGTGGCAGTTACCAATGAGATGATGAGAGGCCTGAAAGAGGATGTGACAGATGAAGGCAAGCCGTATTTGAACCCGATATTCCTGATGACCGATTCGGGTGCGAGAGGAAGCGTTGACCAGATTCAGCAGCTTGCGGGTATGCGTGCATTGATGGCCAAGCCGAGCGGCGAGATTATCGAGACGCCCATCAAATCAAACTTTCGTGAAGGTATGACTGTGCTTGAGTATTTCAGCTCTACACACGGGGCACGTAAGGGACTTGCTGATACGGCGCTGAAGACAGCTAACTCGGGTTATCTTACCCGGAAACTCATTGATGTGGCTCAGAATGTAATTATTACCGACCGGGACTGCGGGACACTGCAGGGCGTTACAAAGAGCGTTGTCAGCGGCGGCGAGCAGGTTGAAGTGCCTCTTTCAGAGATTATCGTCGGCAGAACAGCCAGAGATAACATTCGAAATCCGATTACTGATGAGATGATAGTGCGTGAGAATGAGGTTATAACGCCTCAGATGGCGGCAAAGATAGAAGATTTGGGCATCGACGCCGTGAGGATTCGAAGTCCGCTTACCTGTGACAATCCGTTTGGTGTTTGTGCCAAGTGCTACGGGTGGGATTTGAGCACGGGCAATCTCGTTGAAGAGGGAACGGCGGTGGGCATTGTGGCGGCACAATCCATCGGTGAGCCCGGCACGCAGCTTACACTTAGAACCTTCCATACCGGTGGTGTTGCTTCGAGGGCTATCCTTGAAAGAGAGCAAAGAGCCACGCAGGCAGGTAAGATAAGGTATCGTGAGATAAATGCTGTTTTGCTCAAGACCCCCGAAGGCAAAGAGCTGCTTGTAGTGCTTAAACGAAACGGGGAGATGATTATTGTTGACGACAAAGACCGGGAGCTTGACAGGTTTAAGGTTCCCTATGGTGCAATTGTCTCTGTTGAGGACGGACGGAAGGTCAAGGGCGGTGAGGTTCTGTTTTCCTGGGACCCGCACCGAACGCCGATACTTGCAGAAGTGCCTGGAAAGATAGCATTTGTAGATATAATCGATGGTGAGACGATTCGGATAGAAGAAGAAAGGAAAGGACAGGTCAGCAAACCTGTAGTGATAGAGCATAAGGGGGATAAACATCCCCAGATTATAATAGAAGCCGGCGAGGGTAAGATTCTTGATGTACATTATCTGCCAGCGGCAGCGAGGATTGAGGTTGTGGAAGGCCAGGAGGTTCAGGCTGGCCAGCTTCTTGCTCATCAGCCACGTGCATCCGGCGGCACGCAGGATATTACCGGAGGTCTGCCCCGAGTTACGGAAGTATTTGAGGCTCGCAAGCCGAAAGACCCTGCGGTAATGGCAGAAATCAGCGGCAGAGTTGAGTTGCGAGGCGATAAGCGAAGGGGCAAAATGACTATTATTATTCGCTCTGAGTCGGGAATGGAAAAAGAACACCACGTTCCGCGCGACAGACACCTGAACGTTCATACAGGCGATATAATAGAGGCGGGGATAGCTCTGACCGACGGGCCGCTTGTGCCGCATGATATCCTGGCAATCAAGGGTGAAGAGACGCTGCAGAGGTATCTAATTACAGAGATTCAAAACGTCTATCGTTCACAGAACGTCAGTATTAATGATAAACATATTGAGATTATCTGCTCTCAGATGATGCGTAAGGTCGAAATTGAATCTGTTGGTGACAGCGGCTTCCTTCCGGGAGAGGTTGTTGATAAGTTTATCTTCAGGAAAGAGAACGAGAGAATTTCCGATTCGCTTAAGGTCAGCAAGGTAGGTGATGCGACCGAGCTCCAAGAAGGTCAGGTTGTCAACAGGGATGAGCTTTCGCGTATAAATGAGAAGGTTGAGGCTATAGGAGGCACAGGTGCCAAAGGTACGAAGCCCAAACCTGCGACGGCGAAGACGCTTCTTTTGGGTATCACGAAGGCGTCTCTGTGGTCGGAGAGTTTTATAGCGGCTGCGAGTTTCCAGGAGACAACAAAGGTCTTGACAGGAGCAGCACTGTCAGGTAGAGTAGATGAGCTTACGGGCCTGAAAGAAAATGTTATTCTTGGCCACCTGATACCGGCGGGCACCGCGTTTAAGCCGTACCTTGAGATGAAGGTCAAGCACCTTGCAGAAGCGCCTCTGCCGAAAGAATTTGCAGAGGTTAAAGAAGTCAAGGAGGCCGAGGAAAAGGCCGAAGCGGCTGTAAAAGAGGCACTTGGTATAAAATGATGTCTTTATATGTCAAAAAGGTGAATTGAAAATCGGAAACGAATTATGCCCACAACAAATCAGTTAGTAAATCGTGCCAGAAGGAAGACGAAAAAGCAGAAACGTGTATCAGATATAAGGGGCTGTCCTCAGAAAAGGGGAGTTTGTCTGATAGTCAGGACACAGACTCCCAAGAAACCGAACTCAGCTTTGCGCAAGATAGCGCGTGTGAGGCTGACGAACGGCAAGGAGGTGACCTGCTATATACCTGGTATAGACCATAATCTGCAGGAGCACAGCACGGTGCTTATTCGCGGCGGCAGAGTCAGGGACCTGCCCGGAGTCAGATACCATATTATTCGAGGTGTGCTGGACTGCGGTGGAGTAGAGAATCGTAAACAGGGAAGAAGTAAATACGGCGTCAAAAGAGCGAAGTAATTGATTTTCGTCCCGAAGGGACACCCAAGGCGGAATTGAAATAGACGAGTAGTAAGTAAAGGGTCGATAATGGCAAAGAAGTTTACAGCATCGGAACAACAATTAAAGCCGGATGCTAAATACAACAACAGGTTGGTTTCGAAGTTTATTAACTGCCTGATGCACGAAGGTAAAAAAAGCGTAGCCCAAAAGGTTTTTTATGATGCTATGGAGAGGATAGCTAAAAAGGTTAAAGACGATGAGCCGCTGAAGGTTTTTGAGACGGCGGTTAATAATGTCAAGCCGATGATTGAAGTTCGCAGCAAACGGGTAGGCGGTGCGAG
>CAZMQF010000210.1:0-3089 GCA_964568365.1 uncultured Pirellulales bacterium
GTATGGTTTCCGCTCCCGGATGTATCTCGCCTTTAGAAACCGAAAATAACAGGAAAGAGGGAAAAAAGCAAAAGAATTTTAGTAAATTAGAGAATTAGAAAATTGGGGAATTGGTTAATTAGGGGCATTAGGTATACTCTACCCCCCCATGTTTCGACATCTTGAAACAAAACCGGGGGGTAACTACGTTATAAATTGTATTCTTTGATTTTTCGATACAGAGTTCTTTCACCGATGCCGAGGATTTTTGCGGCCTTTTCGCGGTTATTGCCTGTCCGGTTAAGGGTATCAATAATCGCCTGCTTTTCAATCTCGTTAAGCGACATTCCGGATAAATCCTTAGCGGCTTTCACGCCCGCACCCAATTGTCTCCTGCGCGAAATATCGGGCGGAATATCGCAGACTCCGAGAGATTCACTTTCGGCCATTACTACCATTGTCCTTATGCAGTTTTTAAGCTGCCTGATATTGCCCGGCCAATCGTACGTTTTGAGAACATCAATTGCGGAGTCGGTTATGCCGGTAACCTTCGAGCCGGTCTCAGAGATTGCCTCTTTGAGAAAAAACTCGGCAAGGGCGGGTATATCTTCGCTTCTGTCGCTTAAGCGCGGCAGGGGAATGCTAACGCCCTTGATTCTGAAATACAAATCCTGCCTGAACTTTTTCTCTTCGATAAGTTTCGTCAAATCCTGGTTCGTTGCGCTGATAACCCTTACATTGACAACGACCGGCTTATTCGAGCCGACCGGTATTATAATACCATCCTCAAGCACCCTTAGTAACTTTGCCTGGCAGACCGGCGCCATATCGCCGATTTCGTCAAGCAAAAGTGTCCCCTTATCGGCGATTTCAAAGAGACCTTTCCTGTCGCCTGCTGCACCTGTGAAGGCCCCTTTAACGTGGCCGAACAGCTCGCTTTCGAGCAGAGTTTCGGTAAGACCGGCACAGTTTACCGGCTTAAAAAGCTCGCGAGAACGCGGAGAGTTATCGTGAATCGCTCTCGCCAGCAGCTCCATCAAGGTAAAACCATTGCGCAGATTTAAGCTCTGAGTTTTTGTTGATTGAATACAAGCCATTTCCTTAATCTCTCGCATCTGCAGGGATGGTATTACCCTGCAATCTGGCTTTTGTTAGCTCATTAAGTCTGGTTTTTATCTGAACAATATGCCACTTTTCTGCCTGCTGTTGTTCATTGTGCAGGCCTTGGACGGCTTTGTAGCTGCGCTGATAAGCTTCAAGAGCTTCTTCTTTGTTATCATTTTTCAGGTAATGTTCTCCGAGAATAAAATCCACAAACCAAGAGGACTTATCTAAAAGACTCTGCCGAAAATAAAGCTCTTTCTCTGCTAAAGATTTGTTGTCAAGTAAGAATTCAGATGCCCTTTTCTCTTTGGAATCCTTTGTGAAATAACCAGCTATTTCTCCCGCCTTCCCTCTTCGCCCGTCACGCCATGCTTGCAGAAAAAGATGGAAGGTCACTTGTCGAGCGAATACAAGGTTACTGGTTGCTTCTGCGTTAAATTGCTCAGCAAGGGATTCTGATTCTCGTTGGGCTTTTTTTGCAGTGATATATAAGTTGAGGCTCACATACGCGAAGCTAAGAATAATCACAAGCAACAATCCCACAACTGTGCTGGTATACCGGTGCCGGGCTATGATTTTTCTTAGCAGGTAGAAAGTGCTGATGGATCTGACGCGAATAGGCCGACCTTCCAGCCAGTTCTCAATGTCGCGCTGAAACTCAGCAACTGATTGGTATCGCTCAGCCTGTTCTTTAGCCAGAGCTGTTAGTAAAATGGCCTCGACATCGGTGTCGAATTTACGAATGATTTGCCTCGGTCTGATCAAATCAGCCTTTTGAATGTTCTGCAATACCTCCAGAGTTGAGCCGGTAATATCATACGGGTATGTGCTTGTTAACATGTGGTAAAGGATAATACCCAAGGAATAAACATCGGTACGCACGTCAATCAAATCCGGCTTACCTGCAGCTTGCTCCGGGGACATATTGGAAAGCGAACCAGCCCATTGTCCGGTTACCGTCACCATAGCATCTCTACCAGCCTCTTCGCTTAAGCCAACTGCTTTTGCCAATCCAAAATCGAGTATGTGCGGCTCACCACGCCTGTCTATTATGATGTTTCCAAATTTGAGGTCCCTATGGATTATTCCCTGTTGGTGGGCATAAGTTACGGCTGCGCATATTTTTTTAAAAAGCAGCACCCGTTCTCGAAAAGACAGGCTTTGTGACTGCACATATCGGTCCAGCGGTTGGCCCTGGATGTACTCCATGACAAAGTAATATTGCCCTTGAATAATCCCACTATCGCGAATCTTGACTATGTTTGGGTGATCGAGGCGTTCGATCAGTTCTGCCTCCCTTTCGAAGTAGTAGCGTGCTCTGGCTGAGGGCAATAGGCTGGGCAACAATACCTTGATCGCTACATTTGTCTTGGTGGGTATGTGAATCGCCTTGTACACTACTGCTTGGCCGCCGCGAGGAAGCTCCTCGAGAATCTCATAGTTCTCGAACGTTGATTCCCTAATCTTGGTAGGGAAATCTGTATCTGGCAGAAAACTTGGTGCCACCGGCATTGATTAGGTTATTGATTCAGATAGATTTGGCCGAATCTTTCTTGAAGTATCCTCTATGCCTTTAGTCGTTGTGGCTGACTGTTTTTGAGTCGTTCCCTTTGCACGCGTAGATTCTACCTTCTCCCGACAGGCATTTCACTCCGCTATGTGGGTCTCCACTTTTCGACGCTCATCGCTGGTGCAGTTTCCTGCGATATAACTATTTACCGCTTCCATACTCAGGCACACCTTCATCTTCTATTCCTCTCTGCGCACATGTCCCTGCGATCCAGCTAAAGATACTTTAATTATAGACTGATTCTGGCTAATTTCAAGGATATTCATGACATCCAAGATTTATTTATCAGTGAACAAAAGGCTTTGTTTAGACTGTACGTCGTCAGCAAAGTGTAAAAGCATGTTTTCT
The DNA here is from genome assembly GCA_964568365.1 of uncultured Pirellulales bacterium. Lineage (GTDB taxonomy): Bacteria > Planctomycetota > Phycisphaerae > Sedimentisphaerales > Anaerobacaceae > CAYLMG01. The sequence goes on from CAZMQF010000210.1 coordinate 3,002, forward strand.
GATTGGTTATAAGATGGGCACGTTTTTGCACTTGGATATATAATCCGTTAGCTACCTTTTCTACCAATCGGTTCAAGATTACTGAGTT
>CAZMQF010000211.1:0-3067 GCA_964568365.1 uncultured Pirellulales bacterium
GGAAGGCTGCTAAAGATGTTGAAAGGTAAAAACGTACTTACGACAGGTGACGTTGCCAAGATATGTAACGTGGCGCCGAGAACTGTGTCAAAATGGTTCGACAGCGGCCAGCTAAAGGGATATCGAATACCGGGCAGCAAAGACCGCAGAATTCCTGTCAACGAGCTATTGCGTTTTATGAAAGAGCACGATATGCCCGCAGACTCGCTGCTTGTCGGTAAAATAAGAGTACTCATAGTTGATAATAATGACGAGCGGTCATCGACTTTATCTGATTTTTTGAAGACGAAAGCCGATTACGACACACAAACTGTAAGCAGTAATTTTGAGACCGGAGCAGTTGCCCAGAAATTTCTGCCTCACGTTATGCTGATAAATCTTCTTGCAGACGGCATCGATGCAAAAGAGATATGCAGAAATATCCGCGATGATAAGGACCTGCAAACCATCAAAATTATAGCCATAGCAAAACATCTCAGCGAATCGGAATGTTCCGCCCTTTATCAACAAGGCTTTGACGGTTATATAACAGAGCCTGACGACACAACGGAAATCATCAAAAGAATCGAAGAAGCAACTGCTATTATCTATTAAAGATTTTTCAACCATTAATTTTGTAAAACGGGGTACTCACCGGATTACATATTTATCCCGCTGATATAAATCCATTTTCACAACTGCAACTCTCAGAAATTATGATTGAAAAATACAGTCTCGCGCAAATATTGTTGCAATATAGAACTTCAGCGTGTAAATTGACTATATATTGCCCGGAGAGGTGGCCGAGAGGCTGAAGGCAACGGTTTGCTAAACCGTCGTGGGGGTAAAAACTCCCACCGCGGGTTCGAATCCCGCCCTCTCCGTTGAAGCTGTTTCCTTGAAGGTAGCGGGATGAGAACACGCGCAGTGCGAAGCACTGCTACGCGGGTTTGACACCGAAGGAGCCGCGCAGCGAATCCCGCCCTCTCCGTTGAAGCTGCCGCTTTGAAGGCAGCGGAATGCAGAAAGATAAACAAAAAAAGGCCTGTCTCTTATCGGGACAGGCCCAATATCTATGAACACTAACTGCTTAAGACGCAGTCAGTCTCAATCGATTTAATCGTCACCAAACAATACTGGGTCCTGCATCCAGTTATTGCCGAGCACTGCAAGGTCACCAAAGTCAATCTTGCCGTCAGGCTTCACGTCAGCCTCTGCCTTTGGCAAGCCCGCCAATCCTGCTGTCAATATCGCTAAATCTCCCGGCGGAATTGCCTCGCCATAGACCTTAATCGACGCAACAGAGCCGCTCCGGCTGGACTGCCTGGCAAGCAAATGCGCAAAATGCTGCAAAAATCTCGGTTCACCTATGGTAACCGAACAGGAAGCTAAAAAAATAGATGCAGAGAAAATATCCAGGAATAAAAACGCAATGTATATAAAATCAGAAGACTGCACCTGCTGCCTTCTGGAAAATAATCTGTGCTCGATTTATCCAGACCGGCCGAGCGGTTGTCGAGAATACCCTTTTTACAATATTGACGGCAAGCTTTATTATGATGCCGGCTGTCCCGGTCTGAAAACTGATATTGACAGCCGGCCCGCTCTCAGCCAAATCAAGCCGTTCGAACGCTTCTTTCCGCACAGCTCGAAATTGATGTTGTGGCTCATCAAAAAAATCTGCACAAAGTAATCCAGCAATTTTCAACCACAGAGGGCCCTCCAAGAGGCGCTCGCCTCGGGGCGAATCCACGGGAGGTCTCGCCAAAGGCGGACACGAAATAACACCAATAATTTAATCACTGATTTTGCGGATTTTCTTTGCTTTTTTCCTTCTTTTCTGATATTTTATGCAATAAAAGTTAAAACACCCGTCAGATCGAAACTTTCTCGAAATAACTTAAAATAAATTGCCTTTCACGAGATAAGCTTCACGAGATATGAGATAGGAAACTGTTTGGCGTTTTATACAGACTGTATAATCGTTGTTATGTTTAATCCAAGAGAATAAAATAATGGGGAATATAAACAATGAATGACCCACGCGGTTCAATCTGGCGAAAATGGGATTTACATGTTCATACTCCTTGTTCTTTACATCATGCATACTCTGGCTCAAGTGATCAGGATCGATGGGAAAAATTTTTAACTGATTTAGAAAATCTTCCGGAAGAATTTAAAGTTTTAGGAATTAATGATTATATATTCATTGATGGCTATAAAAGAATCTTAGAAGAGAAGCGTAGAGGACGTTTGACAAATATTGAGTTAATCCTTCCAGTAATAGAATTAAGATTGGATAAATTCGGTGGAACCAACAGTTCTTTAAGTCGAGTTAACTGGCACGTGATCTTCTCGAACGAAATAGAACCAGAGATTATTGAGTCTCAATTTATAAATCACCTAACGACTCGTTATCAGTTGACTCCTAAATATGCAAGTATGGGAATAGAATGGGAAGGCCTTATTACTAAAGCAAGCTTGGTTGAGCTAGGCAGTAAAATAATAACATCTGTTCCAGAAGAAGAGAGGTATAAATTTTATCCACCACTATATGAAGGATTTAATTCGTTAAATATATCATTAAATAAAATCGAAGAAGCAATAGAAAAAGATTATTTTAAAGGCAAATATCTTAGCGCTGTAGGAAAGACAGAATGGTACGATATCAAATGGAATGATCGATCTATTGCGGATAAAAAAACCATAATAAACTCGGCAGATTTGGTGTTTATCTCCTCTGAATCTATAGCTGATTTTGAAAAAGCTAAAACAAGTTTAGAAGCAGCTCGCGTAAATAGCCTTTTATTGGATTGTAGTGATGCTCATGCTAATTCAAATTCAGCACACAAAGATAGGATAGGTAATTCTCTAACATGGATTAAAGCCGATCCAACCTTTGAAGGTTTGAAGCAGATAATAATCGAGCCAGAAGATAGAGTATTTATCGGTGATGAACCTGATATATTAAAACGAGTTAGAGGCAATAAAACAAAACACATTCATTCATTTGCGATAAATAAAGAAAAAGGAGCCATTCTTGACGAAATATGGTTTAGCGAAAATCCCGAAATTGTTTTAAATCCGG
>CAZMQF010000212.1:0-3059 GCA_964568365.1 uncultured Pirellulales bacterium
TGCTTCCTTGGTAGAGCCGGCAAGCCTGAGAAAAACAAGAGGTCAGGTAAGCTCGCCTGAAAGAATCCAGCACGTAAAAACGTTCTTCACAAAGCTGCACGCCGGCAGTATCGATTTTCTTGAGCAGCAAATCAACAGCTGGCTGAAGGAAAATCCGGGTATTGTCATAAAACGAATTAACACGACAGTCGGAAATGTAGTTGCAAAAAAAACTGAGCCCAATCTCATAATTACAGTCTGGTATTAACAGGCTTTCTTTTGTTGGCCAAAGGTTAATAAGGTACGGGGTACGGAATAGTCATCTCTGAACAAAAGGTATGTGAATTGGTAAGTGTTAATATTTTTCAACAATATTACAGACCCCGGCAAAAAATCTTGACATATTTCCAAATCTGATGTATTTTCCATAGTTTAGATGCCTGTAAGTGGCAGGCAGGTATGTATCCTGGTAAAAATTTGGAGGTTTTTTGTGGCTAAACAGCTGGTTCGTGAATTAATTAATGCGGGGGTGCACTTCGGTCACGGCGTGAGCCGATGGAATCCCAAAATGGCTCCGTTTATCTTCGCAAAACGCGGCAAAATTCACATAATTGACGTAAAACAGACAATAAAATCTCTGCTGATAGCAAAAAAGCTCCTTGCTGAAGTTGTCTCCTCTGGCAAAGACGTCGTTTTTGTGGGGACAAAAAGACAGGCACAGAAAGCCGTCGAGGCCGCCGCTAAAAAATGCCAGATGCACTATGTATCAAACCGCTGGCTTGGCGGTATGCTCACAAATTTCAGGACGATACGCTCCCGGCTGCAGAGGCTCGAAATGCTCGAAGCTATGGTTGAAGACGGCACTCTCGACAGTGACAGCAAAAAGCAGGCATCGAGACTGAAACGCGAGATGAGAAAAATCAAAGCAAACCTTGATGGTGTACGTAAGATGACTCAGCTGCCCGGCGCCGTTGTCGTCATCGACGCGAAAAAGGAATATATCGCGCTCGCCGAAGCCAGAAAACTCGGTATCCCGACCATCGGAATTCTCGATACCGATTCCGACCCCGACGCAGTAGAAGTTGCTATTCCTGCAAATGACGACTCAATCAGGGCGATAAGCCTTTTGCTCGACGAGCTCGCCGACGCTGTAGCTGTCGGTAAAACTATGGTTGACGTTCAGCCGAAGCAGCACCCGAAAAAACTTCGCTCCAGAAGTGTTCTTGCCCGGGCGGATGAAACTACTGCTCAGCCGGTAGCTGCTCAGAGCCAGACTGAAAAAGACGAAAAAACACAACCTGCTGATATTCCGGATGCCGAAGACCCGCAGAAACAAAACGAACAGCAGGCTGATAACTGAGAATTCGAATAAAGTGTTGATTGCTCAACGCCTGTTTTGCAATACGCAATGAGGAGTTTATCAAAATGTCTGAAATCTCAGCATCGACCGTGATGAAACTGCGAAAAATGAGCGGACAGGGTATGATGGACTGCAAAGAGGCCCTTACTGAAGCTGATGGTGATATGCAAAAGGCAATGGAGATTCTGCGCAAAAAAGGACTTGCCACATTGGCCAAGCGTGCGGAAAGAGAAACCTCTGAAGGGATAGTTGTTTCGGCTGGAGGTGACAACTGGGCCTCATTGGCAACGTTATGTTGTGAAACCGATTTTGTAGCCAAAAGTGATGATTTTTTGGCGGCGGTCGAGACCATAAAAAAATATATGGATAAATGCCAGGCCGACTCGGACGCAGAAGCTGTTAGTGTTGTTGAAATCAACGGAAAAAAGTTCTCAGAAATCATTACTGAGACCGTGAGTAAAACCGGCGAAAAAATGGTAGTTGGTGATTATGCCAGATTTTCTCTCTCCGGGCCGGGATTGTTTGGTACGTACATTCATTTCAATGGCAAGGTCGGCGCTATGGTTGAGGTCGAAACCAGTGATGAAAAAGTCGCCGCAAGTGACGACATCAAGAAAGCTGCTCTTGATATTGCTATGCACATCACCGCTGTTAAACCTATCGCTCTTAATAAAGACAGCGTTGACGCGAAGACAATCGAGACCGAAAAGCAAATCTACGCCGAGCAGGTCAAAAACAAACCTGCCAACATTGTTGAGAAAATCGTCGAGGGAAAGCTCAAAAAGTTTTTTACAGAGAATTGTTTGCTTGAGCAGAAGTTTGTAAAAGACGACAGCAAAACTGTCGCCCAGGTCCTCGCCGATGCCGCAAAACAGGCTGGCGGAGAGGCTAAAATAACAAAATTCGTACGATTCAGCGTCGGTTAATAGATAATCCCAAAAGCGCAATGTATCTTGAGGGGATATCGGATAATAAATGACAAAAAGCAAGTACAAACGAGTATTGCTCAAGCTTTCGGGGCAGAGTTTTTGTAAGCCCGGAGAATTCGGGATTAATGGTGCTGTGCTTAAATCGATTGCTGAAAGGATAGCAGAGATTTGCAAACTCGGGCCGCAAATCGCGGTTGTAGTTGGTGCGGGCAATTTTCTGCGGGGAGAAACTTTCTCTGAACTCACCGGTATACCCAGAAATACGGCTGATTATATGGGAATGCTGGCAACCATTATCAATGCCTGTGCGCTGCAGGAAACGCTGGAGAAGTTGGGACAGCCGACGAGGGTCTTAAGTGCGATTGAAGTTGCGGCGATGTGTGAGCCGTTTATTCGCAGGAGAGCTCTTCGGCACCTTGAGCAGGGAAGGGTGGCGATACTGGCCGGAGGTACAGGAAATCCTTTCTTTACGACCGATACCTGTGCAGCTCTGCGGGCATCTGAGCTCGATGCAGACCTGCTCGTAAAGGCAACTAAGGTTGAAGGCGTTTACAGCGGCGACCCCAATAAAGAGCCTGACGCAAAACTGTTCGAAAAGCTAACCTATGACGATGTCCTCAGAAAGAACCTTAGAATAATGGACCATTCCGCCATCAGCCTCTGCAGGGACAATCATATCCCGATTATTGTCCTGAATATCTTTGAAGAGGGCAATATAACAAAAGCGATATGCGGTGAGAAGGTCGGAACATTAATTTCCTGATGCGGAGTGAATATATGCCTGTAAAGCA
>CAZMQF010000213.1:0-3053 GCA_964568365.1 uncultured Pirellulales bacterium
TGAAACTGAACCGTCACCCAGAAATAAGCAAATAAAAATATCAACAGCATATAAACAACGTTATATGTGTACGCTCTGGGCCAAAATGCCCTTTCAAGAGCGCTGAAAAAGCCAAACTCTCCCTCCGTTTCAAAAGCCCTTCTTAAATAGGAGGCTACGATAGGAAGAAACATCATAAAGCTCGAAGCAAAGATTATCGGCATCACACCGCCGTGATTGACACGCAAAGGCAAATAATGCCTCTGACCACCGTACATCCTGTGCCCTCTCATCTGCTTTGCCTGCTGAATCGGTATCCTTCTTTGTCCCTGAGTAATCAAAATAACACCGGCCACGACAGATACAAAAGCGCCCAGGAGAACCAACAATTTCGCCGGGCCTATCTTGCCCGAGGCAGAAGCTGTCACCGACAGGTCCATATTCCCTATAAGTTCATTAGCCGCCCAGGGCAGCCGGGCGACAATACCCGCCATAATTATCAAACTTATCCCGTTGCCAATCCCGTATTCGTCTATCTGCTCACCAAGCCACATCAAAAAGATAGTGCCAGCCGTCATACCCACAACACCCATTATCAGTGCCTGAGTATACATACCAGCGTGGGTTAATCCCTGGACACCAAACATCTTCATATACATCAAAGCCTGAATAACACATATAAAAACCGTCAAATAGCGCGTGTATTCCTGTATCTTCTTGTAGCCGGTCTGACCTTCCTGCCTTAACTTTTTCAAAGCAGGTATAACCTCGCCAAGAAGCATAAGAATAATCGAAGCAGTGATGTACGGCATAATTCCCAGACCGAACAGGCTGCTCTTGTCGAGCCTGCCGCCGGTAAGCATCTGCATATACTCAACAGCCCTGCCGACCGGGGTTTCGGTCTCCGCAGTGCCGGCAATCTGAGTTATCTTCTCATAGGAAAAACCCGGTACAGGGATATGAAAACCAATCCTGTAAATCATCAGCATAGCAATCGTAAAGACGACCTTGCTACGCAAATCAGGTATTCTGAAAATGTTCACAAATGTCTTAAACATCTTTTAATCTCTCGTTTATTTTCACTCTCTGCAACCAATACCTATGCCAGCTCAACGGCACCGCCGGAAGCGACAATCTTCTGCTCTGCCACCCTGCTGAACTTATGAGCCTTCACCTTCAACCTCTTTGTCAGCTCTCCATCTCCGAGAATCTTGACTTTATTTTTCGTATTATCTATCAGCCCAGCCTCGGAAAGCTTCTCCAGCCCGACATCTGCGCCGTCCTCAAATCTTTCCAGCTGCGAAACATTTATAATTTTATACCGCGTTGCGAACTTGAAATTGCTAAAGCCGCGTTTGGGCAGCCTCCTGAACAAAGGCATCTGACCGCCCTCGAAAAGCAGGCCTATCTTCGCCCCGGACCTGCTCTTCTGTCCCTTGTGGCCGTGGCCAGCTGTCTTGCCGTGGCCGGAACCGCTGCCCCTGCCGATTCGCTTGCGACGCTTATCCCTGCCAGCAATTGAAGTTATCTTTGTCTTCGACATCTAAAACATCACCACCTTTTTACCTTTTCCACCTCAACACCGCGAAGAGATTCTATCTCCTCTTTGCTATGAAGTTTCAACAAACCAGCCAATGTAGCTTTAACAACGTTCTTGGCTGAAGTGCTGCCGTATACCTTTGTAAGAACATCCTGTACTCCCGCATATTCAAGCACAGCTCGGGCACTTGAGCCGGCAATAACGCCCGTACCGGGATTAGCCGGCACCATTACTATCTTCGTCGCCCTGCATTTACCAATCACCTTATGCGGTATTGTCCTGCCGAAAAGCGATATATTATGCAAAGATTTCCTGGCCTCCTTTATCCCTTTCTCAACAGCAAGAGGCACTTCGTTTGCCTTGCCGTAGCCTACGCCCACCGTACCGTTACGGTCGCCCACCACAACCAGAGCCGCAAAGCTGAATCGCCTGCCGCCTTTGACTACCTTGGCACAGCGATAAATCTTCACCGCCGTATCCTCAAACGGATGCTCCTGCTGTTCAACTATTTTTATTGGTTTTTGAGCCAATTTTTTTCTCCAAAACTGCGTTAAAAGACAAGCCCTGCTTTCCTCGCCCCGTCGGCAAGTGCCTTGACTCTGCCATGATACTTATAACGGTTCCTGTCAAAACAAACACATTTAATACCCACGCCCAACGCCTGCTTGGCGACAGCTTCGCCTATAATCTCTGCAGCCTTCTTATTGCCCGTCTTCTGCAGCTGGCCCCGAAGCATTTTGCTCATAGTACTGGCCGAAACAAGCGTCAGCCCTGCCGCATCGTCAATTATCTGTGCATAAATATGCCGGTTGGAACGCTTCACCACCAGACGAGGCCTGTCCGGCGTTCCAAATATCTTCTTCCTTACATGATATTTACGCCTTAATGCTGCCCTTTTAACACTATCTGTTTTCATCATACTATTCTTCTAACCGTCTCGTAACTGCTTTAAAAAACACTGCCTGCTATACTGTACCTGACGTAAAGGCTTTTCCAACTTTTCGCCTGACGTGCTCATCAGCATATCGAATGCCCTTGCCCTGATAAGGCTCCGGCGGCTTTACCTTTCGCACATCAGCAGCAAATCGGCCGAGGGCACATTTGTCTATGCTCGAAACCGTGAAAATTGCAGGCACATCGTTGCCTCTGGTCGCAGCAACCTCAATATTTACTTTCACCACCCCCGGTATCTTCAACTGGACAAGGTGACTGAATCCCACCTGCAAAACCAGTTTGTCATCCTGTGTTTTAACACTGTAACCCGTGCCGAAAATCTGCATTTTTTTCTCAAAGCCCTTGCTCACACCAGCAACCATATTTGCAATCAATGCTCTCGCTGTGCCGTGCAGCTCTCTAGCTTGCCGATTCTGGCCGGCCTTGCTTTCCACAATAACCCTGGAATCTTCGACTTTAATCTTTATTCCCGGCTTACAGGCAATCTGTAATGTGCCCAGCGGACCTGCAACCTCAATGTTACTACCCTTCTGCTCGGCCTTGACACCGGAAGGAAGCTCTATCGGTTTTTTACCTATAC
>CAZMQF010000214.1:0-3036 GCA_964568365.1 uncultured Pirellulales bacterium
GAGAAGTGCCCTGTGTCGTCGAGCTGATTAGGAAATTTAATCCCGGAGCTTTTTATTCTATAGAGGAGGTGGGTTATGTGGAAAAAGGAATATTTCCGCTCAGGAAAGGCAGATTGGATTATGAATCGTTATTAAGATTTTTGTGGCCGTTCAGAAAAGGAAAATAAATATGAATCAGAGAATAGGTCACGAGCTGTTTAAGCGCCATCCCGCTAATCCAATCCTTTCGGTTGAAAACTGGCCTTACAGGGCTAATTCGGTTTTCAATGCTGCCGCTACTGAGTTTGGTGGAAAAACGTTATTGCTTGTGCGTGTGGAGGATTTCAGAGGCATTTCACATTTTACAGCAGCCAGGAGTGACGACGGCGTAAGCAATTGGCAGATTGACAGCGAGCCTACAATGCGGGCTGACCCTGCAGGCCATCCGGAGGAACTCTGGGGCATAGAGGACCCGAGAATCACGTGGCTTGAAGAGTTGAAAGAGTGGGTAATCGCTTACACTGCATATTCAAAAGGCGGCCCTTTGGTTTCACTGGCTACTACGAAAGATTTTCGTACTTTTCAAAGGTTGGGGTCTGTAATGCCTCCCGAGGACAAGGATGCCGCTATGTTCCCAAAGAGATTTGCCGGCAGATGGGCTATGCTCCATCGGCCTGTCGCGAGCTTGCCGAATCTGTCTGCTAATATATGGCTGTCTTTTTCTCCGGACCTGAAGCACTGGGGGGACCATCAGGAAATTATTTATGCCCGTGAGGGAAGCTGGTGGGACGCAAATAAAATCGGTCTTTCCGCGCCGCCGATTGAGACCAGCGAGGGCTGGCTTATTTTATATCACGGTGTTCGAAGCACGGCGTCCGGCTCTATTTATAGATTAGGTCTGGTCCTGCTTGACCTTGAGGAGCCCAAACGGGTTGTGCGCCGGACCGATGAATGGATTTTTGGACCGAAGGCGACTTATGAGCGAGAGGGCGATGTTGATGACGTGGTCTTTCCGTGCGGCTGGACCGTTAAGGATGATACCGTTAGTATGTACTATGGTGCGGCAGATTCCTGTATAGCCCTGGCTACCGCGAAGCTGAGTGATTTGGTTGACTTCGTTCTCGGCTGTCCTGAGTATAGTCTAAATGATTGGTGGAAAAGCTCGTAACGTTTGAGAAAAACCGCATTGAAAAAAAGGAGGAAATCAGGATGGCTGCTGAGAAAAATTACAATTCGAATAATTATCGCGGTAAAGTTGTATATATTTTTGCATTTGACATTGCTTATGATATGAAGCGGGACCGCATTGTTGAGCTTCTCGGTAATCGGCTCGAAGATTTTTCTATAGGGCCGAGCAAACGCAGTCCGAAACAGATGTTTTTCTACAGGCCGCAAATGCTAAAATTGCCGGAACAGCAGTTCGAAATCGCCGGGAAATATGTCAATATTCAGCAAGCAATAAAAATCTTCAACATAGGCGCTGTAAGCATCCAATTAACCGTGCCGTTTGAAGTTAAGCAGATTGGGAAATTGATAAGCTACCATGAACTTCATATTGGTCAGTTCAGTATAGAACAGCATGTAAGAAAGCTTGCGGAGGATGTTTTACATCAGTTAGAACCTTTTTGTGTTCGGCCTGTGACACGGCTTGGTCAGCCTGAGGAATATACAATCTTCTGTTTTCATGGATTGCCGGGCGGAGATAATGATTCCAATTTTAATGTTGAGAACTGGTTTATAAATAATCGAAGAGATATTGCTGCTTTACTGACGGAGGAAGAAAAACCCGATAGTCTGTCCGAGCAGGAGGTAATAGAGTCAACCGAACAGTATCTGACATATTATAAGAAGGATTTGGTGGTTGTTGACTGGGATGCTGCTTTGATTATTGGTGAAGAAGAGAATCTCGGCGATGTGCTGCATGTTATGGAAGTTGCAAATGTTCAGCTTATGGAGCTTGAGGCTTATGACCGGTTTCTTGATTCGTCTATGGAAACTGCGTACAGGGACCTGGCTCGCAAACACACGAGTCCGAGCAGTGAAGTGCTTAAAAATCTGCGTGAAATCAGAGTGGATTTGGCGAGGCTAAACGACGAGCTTGTTAATATTACAAAGTTTTTTGGTGACTGGCATCTGGCGAGGATATACCAAAGTGTATCAAAGCGTTTTCATCTTGCTGACTGGCACAAAATCATTGGTGAAAAGATCAGGACTCTCGGCGAACTTTATCAGATGCTTCAGGAAAACAGGTTTAATTTCTGGATGGTTATGCTTGAAATCGCAATTGTTTTGTTATTTATCATTGATGTGTTGTTGCTTGTTTTCCATTGAGGCAGAATTTTACAGTTACTGCTCAGCCCATTTTATGATAGTTTGTCTTTATCAAAGCGTCTTTTAGTTTTCATTTCATATGTTTTCCTGATTCAAAGTTCAACCGCTACATCGCACAGATAGGCCGATAATGTTAAAGCCCTCTGATACGTAATTTTCTGGAAGTATCTACCCTGTCTTAATGTATTTACGGCTTATACTAAGTAAAGAGAGCTCCATATATCGCCGAAAGAACATAATGATTGTAATGGCAGATGTGCTCTTTTCAGCCTGAGCTTAGTTTATAAGTGTGGGGTGCGATTGCTATATGTGTTTATGTTGTTTACAATTCCTGAACTAAAAAGGTGGGGTTATCTGATATGAGAAGCTTGAAACCGATTATGCTGGTTGAAGATGACGCCGCAGATGTGCTGATTATCAAGCGGGCATTAAAAGAACTTGAAATTGAGAACGAATTAGTCCATAGGGGCGATGGTGAGGAGGCGCTGGAGTATTTGAAGAATGAGGAGAATGAAAGGCCCTGTATTATCCTTTTGGATTTGAATATGCCGAAAATGAACGGCATCGAGTTTCTTGAGGTGGCAAAGTCAGCTGAAGAGTTAAAATCCATTCCAGTGGTAGCTTTGACGACGTCAGAGAGCAGTCAGGATATAACAAGATGCTTTAAACTTGGGATAGTCGGCTATATCGTTAAGCCCGTTGATTATAAGAAGTTCGTCAAGGCAG
>CAZMQF010000215.1:0-3006 GCA_964568365.1 uncultured Pirellulales bacterium
GAGAAAAAGTTATGTTGCAAGCTGTTTCAATATTCACGAAAGAAACACCTTGGATAGCTGGAGAAATGATAAAAATAATGATTGATGTAGCAGAGACATCTTTAAGAGTATTGGGGCTAAATAATGACTCATAAATAAATGTTCGAGAAGTTGAACAGTTGAGCAGGAGAAGAGGTGCATATACTTCGGAATTGATATAGAGCTGCAAAAGGAACATATAGTAGTACCAAGGTCACTGAAAATAAAGGATGAATGTGAGACGTGCGATGTTATACAGGGTATCCATAACCAGGTCTGGGCGTGCAGCAGATGCAATATTGCGAAAAAAGACAAGGGACTTTACGAATTTTATAAAGAAAAATTCCCAAATGAGAAGAAGTTCTATGATTTAATACCGCCTTTATTGGAAAAGAAATACCTTAAGACAATCCTTAACTGCCATCAATGTGCAAAGACTCTTAATGGAGCAGATATAGACGGGGATGGAGAAATAACCGTTCTCGATATTGATTTCATATTACATTAAAAGCAATGGAATCCTGTTATCCGGTCTGAGAAATAATTCGTGTAATTTCGTGGTTGAGTTTTTTATTGGCGCCCTCTGCGATTTCTGTAGTTCAATCCAGGCGAATTCAGTCCCGCATAACATAAGTGTCCATTTACCCCCCTCCGGCGCTGTCAAAAACAAGGCTTTTTCCGTTTTTAGCTCAAAATCAAGGGCAAGTTTTTTCAAAAACTAACGCAGAATCCCCTATTTTAAAAAAATCTGAACATCAAAAGTCCGTGTTTTTTTCATTATCGAATTGAAATTTTTTATTAATTTTAACCTCTGCTGAAACTTCACTCTATATCAGTATCGCAAAATAGCATATTACAGGCCCAACGCCTGAATGGCATATTTGCCCCAAAAATCCCTTATATTTTCATAATTTACATCGATAAGGATTTTAGAATGACACTATGTTGATGAAGGATATAGACAGTGTATCAACAAATTCTCTTTTTATATAAAGGGGGCCTGGAGGGCCAGAACGTAGAAACATAAGTTTTTTTAAGGGGTTAGGAATATGTTAGCAATCAAGAACAACATAATGGCCGTAAATGCCGCAAGGCACTTGGGGCAAACCTATGACAGCCTGGCCAAATCGGTCGAGAGGTTATCATCGGGTCTGCGTATTAACAGCGCCAAGGACGACGCTGCCGGCCTGGCAGTACGCGAGTCAATGAGAGCCGACATCGGCGTACTGCAGCAGGGTGCACGTAATGCACTCGACGGCATCAGTATGCTGCAGACTATGGAAGGTGCTATGGGTACGATTGATGCAGCTCTGGTTCGTATGAAACAGCTGGCTGAGCAGGCTGCAACGGGTTCGTACTCCTCTGCGCAAAGAACTCTTATGGACAACGAGTTCGACGAGATGGCACTTGAAATCGAGCGTATCGCAACGGCAACCGAGTTCAACGCCATCAAGATGCTGGATAACTCAGCTACCGTGACAATCCACTTCGGTGGTGCAGATGATTACATCGATATCACAGGCAGCAAAATGACAAAGAGCGGTCTGGGCATCGACGCAGCGAACATCGCCACCGCAGCAAGTGCAAAATCAGCACTTGCCATACTTGACAGCGCTATCAGCAGCAAGGATTCAGCACGGGCGAAGTTCGGCTACAAGATGAACCGTCTCGAGAGCACCATTGAGGTTCTTAATATTCAGGCTGAGAACCTTCAGGCAGCAGAATCTCGTGTTTCAGACGTCGATGTCGCCACCGAAATGTCGACTATGACCAGGAACCAGGTTCTGGCAAATGCCGGTATCGCCATGCTAGCACAGGCCAACCTGATGCCGCAGATGGCACTTACGCTTCTGAGATAATCACCTGCATAAGAAGAGCAAAAAGAAGAAGAGGGGAGATGGCCATCAGTTCAGAATGGTCATCTCCCCATAAGTTGAAATGTGAATACGGAACGCCATTTTAGCGGCAAATACGGATAACCGAACCAATCCTTAAAAGCTTAAATGTAGCGGGGTTGAAAAAATGAATGGAGTCAAGGCATATACAGATACCTCCGTCACCACTCAGAGCAAAGGCCGGCTTATCGTTATTCTTTACGAGGGGGCTATCAAATTTATGAAGCTGGCCATCCGGGAGATGGAGGCAGGAAACCACCAGGCAAAAGGTGAATATATCAACAAGGCAAGAAATATCTTCAATGAGCTAAACGCAGTGCTGGATATAGAAGGCGGCGGAGAAATATCCGCGAACCTTCGCAAGCTTTATTTCTTCATAAATAATCACCTCGCCCAGGCCAATATAAAACGTGATGAGCAGATGATTCGCGATGCCATAAAACTGGCTGAGGAGCTGAACGAGGGCTTCAAAGCCATCACGGGCTGAGCGGCTGCTGATACTTTTATAAACAAAGATTTTTGAGGGCGCATCTATGAAAACAGCACGATATATTTTTGTTGCATTTGCCGCTATCGGCTTGCTCGCGTCGGTTCTTTTGGTCGCTGGGCCCGGCAAAGGCGGTGACAAGGCCTACGAGTTTCATCCCCGAAGCAGAGACAAGATATACGAGGTTCATCCCGAAATAATCCTTCCCGAATACAGAACCGATGCCGGCTATTCTATCGATGCATACCAGCGGCTTATGGACCGCTATATGGACATAACAGAAAAAAATTTAGTGTCATTCAGAGGCAATATGCGAAATGTTTTCAGAAAGCTGGATTCCATCGACTCTAAATTAGATGAGCTTTCGCAGAGAATGACGGCAATTGAAACCGCACTTGGTATCAAGCAGCCGGCAGTACAGGAAACCGACGCAATACAGGAACCTAAAGCCGGCAAAAAATTCCCGGACAACCAGATAAAAACAAATACCGAGTCAAACTGAATAAAAGCGAAAGTGCACAGGAACATAGGTGCACAAGTCACACGTCACAATGCTCTGTTGAAAAGCTCAGGCGGCACGCCTGATTATCATCAGGTTGTGTGTTA
>CAZMQF010000216.1:0-2951 GCA_964568365.1 uncultured Pirellulales bacterium
AAGACCAAGTCGAAGGATACTCCTTAGATTTTCAAACCGAAGCAATAGAGACCCACTGCAAAGACAAATACAATCTCCTAAAGATTTATGCTGAGGAAGGTGTAAGCGGCAAGACGGTAAGCAAGCGTGATGAATTTCAAAAAATGTGTCAAGACTGTTATGCAGGAAAATATGATGTAGTTATTGTATGGAAGTTTGATAGATTTACGAGGGATATTGAAACTGGGGTTGCAAGCTTCTTCGGATTAAAGAATCACGGCATTAAAATTATTTCGCTGCACGAAGGCTTGACATCCGACAGCGATGACATTATGGCGCTGCTAACAATTGGTATAGCCGACAAGTACCGCAAGGACTTAATTGTCAACATCAAACGAGGGACGAGGACTAAACTTAATTCAGGTGACCCAAGAATCGGAGCAGCAGGAGAGCCAATAGCAAGATATTGGGATGAGAAAGATAAAATATTCAGGCTCAAAGAGGATGAAGCTGCGGAGTGGCGAATTGCTGCAAAGCAGTATTTAGCAGGAGTATCGGCTGCGGAAATAGGCAGGCTGAGCAAAGACAGAGGAAGCAGGGTAATACCAACAACCAGCGTCAACATACGAAAGAGTTTAAGGAAAGGACTCGGAAGCAAACATATTGTCAATTATGATGATGAGGTATTCGAGTTTGACTGTGAGCCGATAGTTGATGAAAAAACAGAACAGGCAATTATTAAACTTATGAACAAAAGGAAAGCTGCACCGAATATCAAGCCTGAGAAATTTTTACTAACCGGCCATCTCTTTTGTGCTGAGTGCAATAGAAAACTCACAAGTTTGAGCAGACGAAGTAAAAAGAACCGACGCTACATCCATCAGGACAGACAAGGTTGTGAAGCTGTTAAAACTGTCCGTGTCGATTACATAGACGAAGCCGTACTGAAAGAGTGTTTTACTGTATTTGGTGGAGATAAAAAGGCTTATGAACAAGCTATAAAAGAGCATTTGCCCGATACCAAAGTTCGCAAAGAAATCGAAAGCGACATACACAACCTAAAGCGTCTACTGCTCAAATACGATAGAGACAGAGAACTTATTTTGGATAAGGTTCTTAACCAGAATCTAAACAGTACCATTATAGACGGTCTTAAACAAAGGGCAGACAATATCGACAAGCATATTATTGAAGCACAAGATGAATTACAGCAGAAAGAGCAAAGGCTGGGGGCAATGATGACAGTTGACGAATACAAGGCTACGGCAGAAAAGATACACAGCTATTGGCAAAGTGTTTACGACGGCTGGGGGGCAATGGAAGATATGAATTACGAAAACCGGAAATATCTTATTGACTTGATGTTCGATGGTGTTGATGAAAATGGTCGTCCTTATGGGGTTTATGTTCGCAATGTAGAAGGCAGGGTTTTTGAATACGAGATATACGGCAGGTTCACAGTAGGCAGCAGATTTATGAAAAACGATGACTATGATTATTATGGCAAAGAAACAGAAGCAATCGAAGCGGGGTGGGAAAAAGAATTTCAAGCCGAAAAAGCAGCATATCGTAACAAGTCTAAAAGTTACAGTTTGGCAATGGGCGATACAGGGCTCGAACCTGTGACCTCACGGGTGTGATCCGTGCGCTCTATCCAACTGAGCTAATCGCCCTAACATAGATATTAAAGCAAAAGAGGGTTCAGCTTGTCAAGCCGGAATAGCCAATTCAATGAAAGAATACAAAAATCCCAATTCAATCGGCAGCGACAAGGTTGACTTTTCCGAGTTTAACGCCCTTCTGGCTCAGGAGACTCTCGGCGAGTTTATGTATCTGCGAGACACGGCCTTTAAGGACAATCACCTCCAAACAGTCATTCTTGTCGAGATGGACGTGCGTGGAACAGACTGTTTGTAATAGATGGGTATGCTGCAGATGCGTCAGTTTCTGCAACAGCTTCGTTGCGTGATGGTCATAGACAAGACATACGGCGGCGATGGCTTTTGACTTCGGATTTTTTGTTTTTTCGCGGCTTATCTGCTGACGGATAAGGTCGCAGAAAGCTTGCGAACGATTCTTATAACCCTGTTTTTTAATGAGTTTATCGAAATGAGATAATAAATCCTTTTCGAGTGATACGCCAATTCTTTCAAGCTGAGACATTTTTAAGCTCCTGCCATAGTTAAACAGCCTATTATTTAATTGTAATTATGATTAAAAACCAGATATTCTACAAGATTTAAAATTTTTTGAAAAGATTAAATTTATCCCTTGACTTCGTAGCACGAATTGAATAATTTTATGCGCAGATATTTTTATTTATGGTAGAATTTTATGAAAGGAAAGAGTGGTGAGCTGTAAGAAGATTTTTTTTACGATTTTTGTTTTATTAGTGACTGCAGGGGCCGGTTATGGTCTGCACGAACTGGAGCCGCTATGGGAGAGGGAAAGCCTGACGGGCGGTTTTTTTGGTCTGAATAAAGAGCTCGAGGACAACGGCATCGAGTTCGGCTTTGCTGTTACGAATGTTTATCAGCAGAATGTGCGGGGTGGATTGAGGAAAAGTGACAGGAGCGGCAGGTTTTCCGGCAGCTATGACCTCGAGGTGCTCGTCGATATGGAAAAGCTGCTTGGCTTCGAGGGCGGCAGAGTGTATCTGCTTGTCGAAGGCGGCTGGCCCGACGCTGCAGGAATCGACGGCGAGTCGGTCGGCAGCAGCTGGGGAATAAATGCAGATGCAATCGGCAATGAGACAGCAATAGTCAAAGAGCTTTATTATATCTGCCAGCCATTCGGCGAAAGAAGCGAATTGATGGTAGGTAAGATAGATTTTACAGGTTACTTTGACGCAGCCAAATACGCCAACGATGAGGTGACGCAGTTTTTAAATGCAGCCTTTGTCGATAACCCTGCGATACCGTTTCCGGAGTATAGCCTTGGGATGGTGCTTACGTATTACCTCAACGACGACT
>CAZMQF010000217.1:0-2853 GCA_964568365.1 uncultured Pirellulales bacterium
GCAAACCTGATTTTTAGCCGTGAATTATTACATGCCTTCGTTTGTAAAAAACTACTTTTTGAGAGTGTATGCGATGGTACTTACAATGGAACAGAGAGTTGCGAGCATGGAGCGGGAAATCGTCGTACTAAAGGATACGATTAAGCTTCTGCATAAGATGCTCAAAGAGCAGCGACAGTTGATAAATGACTATATTACACAAAAAGTTGCGTCAGTTAGCGCCCGGGATGGGCATAACGGTGAAGACGGCAGGCCCGAAGACGCCATATACACATTCATCTGTAGAAAGAGAATGGATAAGCTCGGTAAAGATATCGAGAAGATGCGAAGGCTCGTAGATAATACGAGGTTTGGCGCAAAAGCCGGTTAGTTTTTTCGACGCAAGAGACAGTTCTTGACTTAGTTTCTTTGCGGCAGGGTCAGAGTGTTGCGGCACCTCGGACATTTCACGGTAGAATGCTTGAAATTGGGGGGGATTTTTAATTTCAGGCCGCAGGTGCAGGCCAGGAACATAAAGCCGTTCACTTTTCTCATAATGTCACCAATATCGTGGATTTGTTTTTCGGGTCGCTGCTTTTTTACCTCTTTTTCCTGTGCTTGTCTGATTTCGACCTGTTCCTTCGTTAAGGCGGTAGGCGGAATGATGGATTTTGTCTTTGTGATATCCGAGAAGGCTCTTGAATAATCATTGAATGATGCGCCGTGCGTCAAACTTCGCAGGATTCTTATTCTTTCGGAAATTGGTGGGTGGGTACTTGTAAGGTCGGACAGCTTTCTTGCCTTTGCTTTTTTGAAGGGATTGACAATGTACATCGGTGCGGTCACTTTATTTGCGCTTGAAAGCTGGGCTGAGGTGTCACTTGCAATTTTTTCAAGCGCGCTCGCCAGGCCCTCGGGGTATCTGGTCAGCCGGGCTGCACCTGCATCAGCGAGGTATTCTCGTTTCTGTGAAAGCGCGAAATATAATAGATATGCCATAATCGGAGCCAGAATTGCAGCAACAATGGCAACAACTAATAATATTAGCTGCGCTTGACCGCCGCCGCCTTTACCGCCTGAAGAGTACCTTCTTCTTGAGCCCATAGAGCTATAGAACATCCCTCTCAGGAAAATCTGTGAGAGCAGTACGATTGAGCCGAGCATAATCCCCGCGAGTGTGACGAAAAGTATATCGCGGTGCACGATGTGGCTTATTTCGTGGGCCATTACACCCTGAAGCTCGTCGCGGTTTAGTTTTCCGAGCAAACCTGCGGTTATGGCGACAGAGGCACTTTCAGGATTTCTGCCTGTGGCGAAGGCGTTGGGGGCCGGGTCGTTTATGATGTAGATGTTCGGCATTTTCGGCAAGCCTGCAGAAATTTTCATTTCCTCGACGACGTTAAAAAGCTGAGGATGAACATCGTGAGTTACCGGAACAGCTTTGCTCGAGGCCAGCAGGATACGGTCGCCGCTCGAGAAGCTGATTATCGTGATAATCAGCCAGACCGCAGTTGCTATAATAATGCCGAAAAAACCTGCATCCAATCGGTTGAAGAGGGCAAAGCCGATAATGAAGCCAAGCAGCAGCAGGACGACAGCCATCGTTACTATCAATATGACAGAGTTTCTTTTGTTGACTCTAATCAGTTCCCACATATCTGGTTGTGAGCTTTCAGATGTTGGTTTTTATTTTTTCTGAAGGAGAATCTACGTACACAAATCCTTCTATACATAAGAGAGTATAGATTGATGTAAAGTTACAACATTAAATTTGCTGCTCTTATTTCTCAGGTAAAGCTTACTTTCGGAACTTCTCTTTCTGCAGGGGCCTCGAGTTCAAAGAAGTCACGTTTAGTAAAACTGAACATAGAGGCTATTACATTCGAGGGGAACATCTGGGTTTTGTTGTTGAAGAAAAGAACCTGGTCGTTAAAGCTCTGCCTTGCAAAAGAGATTTTATTTTCAGTGCTCGTAAGCTCTTCCTGCAGAGCAAGAAAGTTCTGATTGGCTTTGAGGTCAGGGTAGTTTTCGACGACCAGCATGAATTTGCTGAGCGCCTCGCCAAGAGCGCCCTCGGCCTTTGATGCTTCAGCTACGTTCCTGGCGCCCATAGCCTGGCTTCTTGCTTTTGTTATCTCCTCGAAAGTTTCTCTTTCGTGCTTCATATATCCTTTTGCGGTTTCGACGAGGTTGGGAATGAGGTCATGCCTCCTTTTGAGCTGGACATCTATCTGCGACCAGGAGTTGTCAACCTGGTTCCTGAGCCGAACCAGCGAATTATAAATGCTGATTATAGAAATAACCAGTATTCCCACGATGACAGCAGCAATGATAAGCGCTACTACCATAGGTTTTCTCCTTCGAGATTATTTTTTTGTTTTCGTGATTTTTACTGCTGCATTTTCTTCAAAATCAGAGCAATGATAAGCAAAACTACGCCGACACCCGCGAGAACCAGATACCACATAATTTTTCTCCTAAAAATTAGCAGTGAAAAATATTTGTTTTACGCTTGGCTTCCATTCTTTTTTTCGCTGAACATATCAGCTAATATTTTTTGTATTTTATTTTCCTTGTCAAGCTCTGCTTTGTCAATGATATTTTGCAATTCCCCCTTATCGAACCACAGGCCGTGACCTTTAGAGCATCTGTCTATGAGCAGGACAGGAGGGCGTTTTCCAACGAGCACTTTTTGCAATTTTTTGTCACAAATGGGACAAAGCCTGGGTTTTTCGGTGCAGTTTGCCTCGACTTTGAAAGAGTCTATTAACTTTTTGGCAGCTTCCGTGTCCGCAAGCAGCATTTCGAGCTCGCCCGAATCAAGCCAGATTCCGCCGCACTCAATGCAGTGGTCTATTTCTACGTCAGCGAGTT
>CAZMQF010000218.1:0-2795 GCA_964568365.1 uncultured Pirellulales bacterium
TGTTTTTATTGCGCGCTACCCTCGTCGCAAGCAACGAGGCTAAGCTACCCCGCCACCCATCCTTCGTACATACTACGGAGGGCAGGCAAGTGGCGGGGCTAAACGATGTTGCGCTCTGGACGTGTAAATTGATGGACATGTGTTAGTCCTTATTACATATAAGGTTATGAATAAATTGTGACTTGGCCTGCTGGCCGATGCTTGCGGAGCTCCGCAGCCCCGTTATGGGGCCTCCCCCAGTTAGCAGTATTATACTAATCAAGGCGATATAATCAAGATAAAATTCGAAGCACTAAATCCGAAATCCGAAACAAATTCAAAATCCTAAATACCAAATGCTAAAAACAAGATCACGCGGAGTAAAAATCTAACCACGAATAAACACGAAAAGACACGAACAAAACTTTGCTACAGAGCACACAGAGGTCACAGAGAATATTAACAACGAAATTACACGAATACCTAAGGCATAAATTTATTTAACCGCGTATTACGTGGATTTGCACGGATTTTTCCCTGACTGTCACCGACAAAAGGTACAATGATAACCGCCCTTGACTGTGGGTAAATAGCAGTAAGGAGAAAAGATAAAGCGAAAAAACTAATCCTTGCAATAGCTTTGCTATTATGTCTTTCCTCTGTTGTTTATCCGATAGATTGCTTCCATGAACGTAGAAAACTAACTGAAATTAAACGAATTTTCTTAGAAGATATATAACAATTAAAATGAATGTAGCTAAAAGTATAATTTTCCAGTGCTTTCTACCATATCTACATATCCATAGAATTTTTTGAAGAAACTCCGGTGGTTTGGGTTCAAGTACTTCTTCTTGATTCTCTTGTACAACCTTATTTTCATGCTTAGTTTCTGGTTTTGTTTTTATGTCCCCCGCCTTACCGCTTTGCTGCTTATTCTTTGTTTCTTCTCCACTTGCAACATCAGCACAATAGTCTTGTATCTCTTGTAGCCCTTCTGTAATTTTTAGCTTTCTTGCTGGCAAAGGGGCCAACTGTGGATAGAGTTTTCTTAAATGGACATAGCAGCCTCGAGCATCTTTATATAAAAGTTGCTTTCCTTTCGCGGGAATAGCGTCAAAAACCATCGCGTCTGGGTGCACATTACCTTCTTCTAAAGGCCCCTCTGGCAGCTTTTCTGAACCTACAACATAAGGCAATTTACCGTACATATAAGGGTCTAACCGGCCTTCCAGAAGAAGGTCGATTATATGAAAGAGCTTTTCGGCAGTTGCGCAATCCTTAAATGGATTAACATAAGCATGAAAAGCTTTTCCGTAAGGCGATATATACCAATGTTCAGTTACGATTTTCACCTGTCCTTTCCTCAGGTCGGCTTGAGCAGCAGCAGCTTAGACAGGTAAGAAAAACCTTACCGTTGCTCAAACCGCTTGACCGGTAGCTTGCCAGTCATCCCGATTTTTAACTAAGATTGTGTGAATATAACGGAAAACAACTAAAAAGTCAATATTTTGCCTGCTTTCTCCTTGCTTGTCCGTAAATAATTGATATCTTTGCTAAAAGAAAAACGTTCGGAAGATAGACAAAGAATTGGCAGGACGGGCAAATCCTTCTAAGCCCTTGCTTAGCGGAGTAGCAAACTGTGCCAAAGCTTTTTTTAGACATAATAAGGTGGTTGTTAATAATATTTGCTACTTCTGTAACTGTTAAATGGTTATGGGGAATTCACTGGCTGCTCGGACTGCTCTTGGCCGTCCCAGTTTTTGTCGTCGTTATGAATGTTATCGGTTTTGCGACGCTACCGTTATACGGCTTCACTCAAGAAGTGTCTGAAGCCCGCAGACGACTAAAAGAACTGGAAAGACGTGGTCGCAATTGAATCCATCACGTTCTTACTGCTCGGCCTTGGTGTGGTGATGTTGACAAGGAAACGCTGGTCATATTACAGGAGCAACGGAATATGAGAAAAGCATTTCTTCTTTTACCGCTAATTCTTTTTTTCTGCGATTGTAACACTCACTATTCTGGCTATTCTGGATATTCAGCGCCCACCGTTTATTCAGGAATATCCCGACACCTGAAGCGAACAACTGGTCAAAGCAATTTCGCACATAAATACCCGAACCCTCCGGTTTTAGACCCTAACGACCCTCTGGAGCGGTATAGATTCGAGAGCAAAGCGAGAGAATATCTTGCGACAGTTGTCAATGATTTGGAAGAGGTAAAGAAAAATGCTGCCAATGCCAACGAAAAGACACAGGCAGTAGTCGATGCAGCCAATTCCGGCCTTGACCATTTCAGTGTTCGCCCTGTCCATCCAATAATACATATTGGCATCGAATCAAATCTCGGCCTTTTCGGATATCCCGAATTTCCTCGTTTTAACTATTGGCCTCCGTTAAAGCCAGTAGAACCGCTATATCGGGCTGATTCAGTTACGGTTGATTCCTATAATCAGCAGGTAGCCGATTTTTTAGCAACCATAAAAGATTATATAGCCGACGCAACACATTATGTTAAGAATTGCCAGAATGACTATGAAGAGATTCGCAAGAAAGGTCTAAATTTATTAAGTTATATAGAATCTTTAGGCATAGATATTGAAGTTGACTTGTAATGGTTATGTTCATTCCGCTGTGAAAATATTGTTGATAATTTTTGACAGCTTATATCCAGCTTTTTCCTTAAGTTTTTTATAAGGTCTTGTTAGTGTTTTTAATATGAATAGGCCGCAACATATATTTATCTGGATTGGCATAATCCTGCTAATGTTGATAGCAATAAAATTTGAAAGCAAGCCAATCTGGCTAATTCCGGCT
>CAZMQF010000219.1:0-2785 GCA_964568365.1 uncultured Pirellulales bacterium
GCGCTGGACAGTTTCGGCAGGGACCTTACAAAGCTGGCGGTTGATGGAGAGCTGGACCCAGTTATCGGCAGGAAAAATGAGATAGAAAGGCTGGTTCAGATTCTGTGCAGGCGGACTAAAAATAATCCGGTTTTGCTTGGAGAGGCCGGCGTCGGCAAAACGGCCATAGTGGAGGGATTCAGCCAGAATATAGTCGGGAAACACGTGCCCGAACTGCTTAAAGACAAACGCATAGTGGTGCTTGACCTGGCGATGATGGTCGCAGGCACAAAATACCGTGGCCAGTTTGAAGAGCGTATAAAGGCGGTTATCAACGAGGTAAGAAGAGATAAAAATGTAATCTTGTTTATCGATGAGCTGCATACTTTGGTTGGGGCAGGAGGAGCAGAGGGAGCAATCGATGCTTCAAACGTATTAAAACCCGCTCTTGCACGAGGTGAGGTACAGTGCATCGGGTCTACGACTCTTGATGAGTACCGTAAATATATTGAAAAGGACGGCGCCCTCGAGAGACGGTTCCAGACGATAATTGTTGAACCGCCATCGAAGGACGAGACTTTGGATATACTAAAGGGGCTGCAGGACCGATATGAAGAGCATCACAGGGTGCGTTTTACTGATGAGGCGCTGTATCAGGCCGTGGAATTATCCACAAGGTATATCACGGGCAGATGCCTGCCGGATAAGGCGATAGATGTCGTCGATGAAGCGGGAGCGAGGGTGCGGCTTAAGAATATGACACCACCGGCTGATTTGACGGAAATCGAAGATAAAGTCGAGAAACTGCAAAAACAGAAAGATGAAGCGGTTAAGAATGCCGACTATGAACGAGCTGCGTCATTGAGGGATGAAGCGCAGCAGCTTTTGGATAAGAAAAACAAACTTCAAAAGAAATGGTATGAGGAGAATAAAGCCTCTGCTGGTGTGGTTGATGCTGAGATTATAGCAGAGGTAGTCAGCAAGATGACGGGTGTTCCGCTGACGAGGCTTGAGAAGAAAGAGACACAGAGGCTTTTGGAGCTTGAGGCAGAGCTTCATAAGCGGGTTGTTTCTCAGGATGAGGCGATTACTGCGGTGGCTAAGGCGGTCAGGCGCAGCAGGAGCGGGATGAAGGACCCGAACAGGCCTACAGGCAGTTTTATCTTTCTCGGGCCAAGCGGTGTTGGAAAGACTTTGCTTGCGAGGGCACTGGCGGAGTTTCTGTTCAATGACGAAAGTGCGCTGATTCAGCTGGATATGAGTGAGTTTATGGAAAAACACAATGTAAGCCGGCTGGTAGGTGCACCTCCGGGCTATGTCGGTTACGAAGAAGGAGGGCAATTGACAGAAAGGATAAGACGCAGGCCCTATGCAGTGCTGCTTTTGGACGAGATAGAAAAGGCACATCCGGACGTTTACAATATGCTGCTGCAGATTATGGATGAGGGACGATTAACTGATAGTTTCGGGAGAAATATCGATTTCAAGAATGTTATTCTAATTATGACCAGTAACATTGGGGCTGATTTGATAAAGAATCAATCCGGTTTTGGCTTTGGCAAGAAGAGTAATGAGGCAAACTATGAGAAGATGAAAGAGGTGCTTCAAAAGGAGGTAGACCATCATTTCAGACCGGAATTTTTGAATCGTCTTGACGATGTAATAGTGTTCAGGTCTCTGACAAGAGAAGATTTGCAGACGATTGTCGAGTATGAGCTGGCGAAGGTCTTCAAAAGAATAATTGAGCACGGCTTCAGGATGGAGACGACGGATGCTACCAAGGAGTTTCTAATTGAAAAGGGCTACAGTACGGAATTCGGGGCCAGGCCTTTGCGAAGAGCTATTGAGCACTATATAGAAGACCCCCTGTCAGAAGCGATGCTTCGCGGAGAGTTCAAGGGCAAAAATCTTATAAAGATTGATGTTCAGGATGAGGAGCATTTGAAACTTGAGGGTTTTCAGACAGCTGATGTTGTTGAGGCTAAAGGCAAGAAAAAGCAAAAAGTGGAAAGCGATTTGTAGACTGGTTTTTGCTTTTTCGTTTTGTTTTTATTTTGTTGTTTTGATTTCCATTGGGCTTTGCTGGCTTTCGAGCAGTTTCTCAAACTTCTTTTTTTCCATCCACTCCACGTTTCCGTTCAGCAATAGAAAGATGTAACCATCATTTATGAATAACGAGTTGTAATTTTTTTCCGTATATGCGAGGATTTCGTTTGGTTCTGATTCGAGTGTAATCCAGAGAGCTCTGTATTGTATTTTCCCCAGTCGCGCACGGCCCTGAACGCTCTCTCTGATTGTATCGAGGTAAGATTCCGGCGGCAGGTAGCCATATTGCTGCCGGTAGTTTAACAATCCAGACCCGAGTTGCTGCATCGCGCGGATACCTTCGGACCTGTTAATTAAATCCTTTATATTAATCATTGCCAGTGCCGCAATAGTGGTGACCGCTGCAACAGCAGCAAATTTTGCCACGATTATCTTTTGTCTTTTATTCATAAAAACCTGCCGTTTTGTAGATTCTATTCGATTATTTTTACTTGTTGATTCACAATGAGCAATTTGTTTTCTGCAAATAATTTTATGGCTTGTGGATAGGCAATGCATTCCTGTTCAAATACTCTCGCAGCGAGTGTATCCGGGTCGTCTTCGTCTTCGACAGGGCAGCAGCGCTGTACGATTATCGGGCCTTTATCGTATTCGTTTGTACAGAAGTGGACTGTGCATCCGCTGACTTTACAGCCGGTTTTAAGCACTGCTTCGTGGACGTGATGGCCGTACATACCTTTTCCTCCGAAACTCGGCAGCA
>CAZMQF010000220.1:0-2774 GCA_964568365.1 uncultured Pirellulales bacterium
TCTTTTAACCAAATCCATTTGATAAAAGGGTGCTCCAAACTGCCCTTTTGTCCCAATTTAACTGCTCAAGATAGAATCTGTCAAGAAAGATTTCCATAAAAACTAATTTTTTAAGCTTAGCGGTCCAGTTTTTATCAGCCGTATGAAAAGTTAACTTGAATAAAAACCCCGGAATCCGTAGTCTGCAGTGGAGAGCAGATTTTGTAAAAGCACGGTCGGTAATCAGTCGAAAACCTGATTCAGAGAGTAAATTTTCCATATTTCACACGAGAAAGAAAATAGTGATACAATAATTAATGTAGGGTGCTCTCGGCTAGGAAGATCGCGAAGTTAGAAAAAGTTATTTTTATTTAATCCAAAGCTGCCGGTTCAAAAGTTTAATTCCGGCTTGAAAAACTGAAGGAACTATCGGGAAATGTTAGAAGATAATTTACTTATCTGGAAGCTGAGGCATGGGGATAAAGAAGCTTTGCGCCAGATATACGAGAAGTACAAAGACGAGCTGCTGACAATAGCAACATCGCTGTTGAATGAGGCTGATGAGGCTGAGGACGCATTACACGAGGTTTTTGTTTTTTTTGCAAATGCTGCTGCGAGATTTAGGTTATATGGAAGTCTTAGAAATTACTTTATAAGCTGTATTGTAAATCATATCCGTGATAGATGCCGTAAGAAAATGTATCAGGTTGTAGAGGTGGACAGAAGCGAACAAACTGAAACAGGTTCGGAAAAGATGGAAAAGATAGCCTCGAAAAATGAAAAGGCACAGAGTCCGATTGAATCTCTTGCGCAAATTCCTTTACAGCAGCGTGAGGTAATAGTTCTGCATTTGCAGGGCGGTTTAAAATTTCGGGAAATAGCTGAGATGCAAAATATACCAATCAATACTGTTCGTGCCAGGTATAATTACGGACTCGACAAGCTGCGGGCAATTTCAGACGGCAGAATAATATGAAGACAGATCCTGATAATATCAATTTGGAAAAAGCAATAGCAAAGATACGCTGCACCACCGGAGCCGAGCTGGATGAGCAGAATCTCAGTGACGGTTTTGCAGCCTTCGATAGAGCTATGCGGTCAAAACACTCTATATGGCGAATAATCTTCAAAAGCAGGATAAGCAGGCTGACGATTGCTGCAGTTTTGATAATAGGCTGTCTTCTCGCGGCTAAACTGCTTTTAACTACTACACCAGAAACACCGCCAACAGGGATGGCAGAAAGAACTGATAGCAGCTTAACTGAGGCTTTGGTTCCGGAAGAGTCAAAAAAAGAGCAGGCTCTCGATGAAGAAGCTGCAGCAGAGAGTATAAAAGCGAAGTTGAAAATCGAATTAAAACAAATTGTGGACATGTTCGCAGCCAATGATATTGAAGGTCTTATAGCAATGCTTTCAGACCGTCCCAAAGAAGTCAAGCTGGCTGCTGCACTTTACCTTGCGAAGATTGGCGATGAGCGTGCCGCGGAGACGCTCCGAAAGCTGAGTTCAGAATCAGACGATGAAGAGCTTGCCGGTATATTTTCCATAATCAGCTCATCGATTGAAAACCGGCTTGAAGAAACAAAGCAAGCCCGGGAAACAAAAGCTCAACAAGAGGCTGCAATTGCCCCGAAAAGGCTGCTTAGCGGCCTGGTTACCGATGCTGAAACGGCAGAGACTGTAATTGATGCTGATGTTACAATCTCGTCCGGAGAAAACTATACTACAACAACTGATGCGAATGGCTTTTATTATTTCGAAGATGTCGAACAGGACGGAAATTATAAGATTAAAATCACATCAAAAGAATATATCGGTATCACCGAGCAGGAGAAATTACCTGTTGTATATCTGTCAGGAGATTCGAGAGAGGTAAGAAACTTCAAGCTTGAAAAGGCCTGTATGATTGACCTGCTGGTAATGGATGAGGCGAATGAACCTGTTTCAAATGTGCAAATTTTTATCACGAATCCGGGAGATAAAAATAAAATCATTGATACGGGTTTTGAGCAGATAACAGATGTGAAAGGTTTTTTAGTTCTTGGCGGTCTTGGCAGGGGAATCTTTAATCTTACTGCTATCCATAAAAGCCCAGATGTATTCGGAAATACAGTTGGGCTATTACCTGATTATGCACCGCAGCGAGTTACTATGGAACTCGAAAATCCTAATGATATTGAATATAAAGAAATAGTTCTGAAAAAGGGTACTGAGGTGCGTGGCCAGGTACAGTTTGCAGATGGTTTGCCCGGAAGTGACCTGATAGTTACCGTGCAGCCGGCCTGGTGGGATTTGCCTTTTGAAGTGCGAAATTATATTACAGAGTATGACGGCGGATTTGAATTGGAAAATATTACCGATGGCACCTACCTAATCAAGCTTATGGCACAAGAGGATAGTAACGATATTTTAACGTTTGAGGCTGAACTGCCTGTAAGAGATGAGCCTTTTATCATAACAATCCCACAAGAAGCGCAAGTAGCCGATTCTAACATACCCGACTCGAACATACCTGACTCAAACATGCCGGATGTAAACATAACTGATGTGAACATATTAGATTCGAACATACCTGATTCAAACGCCGAACAAGCCGATTTTGAGATGTAAAAAAAATTAAAAAAGTTTTTCAGTGTTTCTTGGCATCACCCTGCTCCCGAAGGTATCATCACCAATGTTAGTCGTCTTATTCGCTCAAGAATCTCATGGAACAGGGATTTCGATACGAGAAGGACTGTTTAAGTAAACCCCGTTAGAAAGCTCAGGTGGGGCTTTAGACCCCACCTGAGCTGCAC
>CAZMQF010000221.1:0-2772 GCA_964568365.1 uncultured Pirellulales bacterium
GCTCAAGGGTCAACAGGGCCTCGGACGCGCCTTCGGATGCATATCAAATTCTCGGCCTGAAATCTCAGACAAAAATACTCGAAAACTATATAGAAAACCTCTCAACCGTGCTTGACACACTTGAGGTTTCAAGCGCCGTTATCGATAGTATGGCCGAATCCGTAAATAACGCCAGAACTCTGATATCTCAGGTCACAAGCGGAATTTATGACGAAGATACAAGAACAAGAACCGCAGAGCAAATCGACGATATCCTTGAACAGATGCTGCTGCTCGCAAATACAAAACATAACGGGCAATACATCTTTGCCGGCAGCTCCAGCGGAACCGCTCCTTACACCGCAGAAAGAACCGATGGAAAAATAACATCTGTTACCTACCAGGCTGCCTCTATTAGCCGAAATGTTGAGGTCGCTCCGGGAATGCAATACGAAATCTATTACGTCGCTGACAGTCTCTTTCGCTCCGATAATCGACAGCAGCCAGTCTTTACCGGAGACACCGGTGCTAAGAACGGCACCGGGACATCCAGCGCCACGGGTGACGTCTGGATGACCGTTATACACGACGGAAGTAATTATAAAATCTCAATTGATGACGGACTAACCTATACAACTGTCCCAGCCGGAGGCGACTCAAACCAGGCTGTAACAGACTCAAGAACAGGAGAGGTCCTTTACGTCGATACCACCCAGTTAAACAGCACCGGAATTGAGCTTGTACGTGTCCCCGGAACTTACGATCTACTTAACACCCTTATTTCTATCCGTGACATCTTCACTAACGAAAGAGGGCTCTCCGATGAACAGATAAAGCTGGCTCTGAGAAATGCCATCAGTACACTCGAAGAAACCAGCAACCTGCTCTTGCAGGCAAACGTCTCGATAGGTGCAAAAATAGGATTCCTCGACGACCTTAAGCAAAATCTTACCGAGATAAAGTACGGCTCTGAAGACCGAACCAGCGAGCTTGAAGAAGCCGATATTACTCAGATTGCTATTGAACTGTCAAGGCGGGAAGTGCTCTACCAGATGTCTCTTGCGGTGGCTGCAAAAATCCTCTCCACTTCTCTGCTCGATTTCATATAGGCTGATAAAAAATAACAAGCTTTAACTTATGGCGGATATGTTTGATTTTTATACAGTTATACCACTGATATCCACAAAATTCTTTATAAATGCAGATTTCAACGGCAGGCACGAGATTTGCGGTAAAAACTCTAATTGAGCGCAACCGCAGAATGATAAGCGAAATATAGTTAAAAGTTGCATAAGGGAGTAAAAAAATGGCACAGGAAGCTGTCAAAAACTTATACGAAAACGCCCTTCATCTGGCTGAGGACGGACAATACCTACAGGCCCTCGAATGTCTCCAGCAGCACATTCAAACAAATCCCGAAGACGCCGAGGCTCTAAACGACACAGGTGCTGTGCTGCATTGTCTCGGCAGAAGCAAAGAAGCTGTCGATTTCCTCAACAAGGCAAAGACTCTTCAGCCCGACAATCCTCAGATAACCTGGAATCTTGCCGAAGCTTATCTTGCCGTATGCAGGCCGGATAATGTATCACAGCTCTTTGACGATATGCAGAATATGGATATCCTCAATCCCGACCTCATCAACAGAACTGCAAAACAGTTTGTTGACCTCGGCAACAAAGCACAAGCCATCGAAATGCTCCTTCGCTCACTGCAGCTCGCTCACGAACAGAAAATCCTCCAGCCTATGCTCGACGTCATCAAAAGCAAAAGACCGCGAATCCACTTCTTCTGCGGCCTTAAAGACGATGTGAAATTCCTCACTGACATTTACGAATTCACAAAGTTAAGATACCCCGTACAGTTCAACGAGGCACAAACTGTCGACCAGTTATACAAGCTGCTCTCAAGCAATGACATCTGCTTCTTCGAGTGGTGTACCGACCTGGTTGTCCAGGCTTCAAAGCTGCCCAAAATCTCAAAAAATATCGTCAGGCTGCACCGCTTCGAGGCCTATACCAACTGGCCCGCGCAGGTAAAGTGGGAAAACATCGACGTCCTCATTACAGTCGGAAATTCTTACATCAAAGATATGCTCACCCAGCAGGTACCTGATATCGAGTCTCGTACTATACTTACTACCATACCAAACGGTGTTAATCCCGATAAATTCAGATTTGCAGAAAAAAGCCGCGGCAAAAATATCGCCTGCATCGGCTACCTTAATATGAGAAAAAATCCAATGTTCCTGCTGCAGTGCATGCAGAAGCTCAATTACATCGACCCGGAATACAAATTATTTTTTGCCGGAAACTTCCAGGACCCGATGCTCGAGCAGTATACAAGATATATGGTGAAATCGCTTGACCTTGAGAACGTAGTAGTCTTTGACGGCTGGCAGCAGGATATCCCTGCCTGGCTTACTGACAAACATTTTGTCGTCTCATCCAGCATCGGCGAAAGTCAGGGTATGGGTATTCTCGAAGCTATGGCCTGCGGACTGAAACCCGTCATTCACAACTTCCCCGGAGCAGAACAGATTTTCCCCTCCGAATTTATATTCAACATCTCAGAGCAATTCTGCACACTCGTTACAAGTGAAGATTACGAGCCGAAAAAATATCGAAAATTCGTCGAACAAAAATACCCCCTTCGCAATCAGCTCGAAAAAATAAACCAGATTTTCAACGAGCTTGAACTACAGCTAAACACTCGCAGGCCGACAAGTCTTGAAAACCCGCAGCAGCCTGCTGACTACCGGAACACTTCTTGCTCGACCGAAAAATATATGAAACC
>CAZMQF010000222.1:0-2733 GCA_964568365.1 uncultured Pirellulales bacterium
TTTCATAACATATTTTCGCTGATTTTTTCAAAAACTTAAGCCTTTTTAACAAAATTTCAATTTTTTCTTAAAGTCAAAGCCCTCACCAAACGATAAAAACAAGCTGCCTTTTCATTCCGGGCTATAAAGTTGACGCAACCTCATAAGTTACAAATTTAAGAAACTCAATTGAGCTGACAGTCACAAGTTCTTCCCGCAAAGGCCCGAAGCCTTTCCGTTTTTGCTTACTGAAATACCTTTCTATGCGATATTGAGTCCTCTTATCGGCACTGTCCCAGACCTGTTCAAGACCCCATAGCAATTGGCCGTCGGTCAAATCCACGATTTTCAGCCTAAGTCCGATACTCATATGCGGATACGGCTTATACCTCGTAATGGTGCCGACCAGTATCGCATTGCATTTTAATGACTTTCGGATAGCAGCCAGCTGTTCAAGGCTGTAGGAGCCCTCGGCTGGAATCTGTAAACTACGCCAAGAGGCATCGCTTTTACGTACTATACTGAGACCGAAAATCTGCCGCTTCTGCAGCTCCTCGTAAAGCGATTCAGTTACATCGCCAGAAATCTTCGGATACTCCGATTCATTTTCCAGCTCGACTATGGCAACCCTGCCGATTGAAGATAAATCCTTATTCTCGGTTAGATAATAATAATTCGCTGCTGATAAAGAATCGCTGCGCAGGCTAATCCTATAGCACCCGGAAATAAAAACCGCTGATAACACAAATATCGCTTTTAATTTATTCATTTTGTCCACCTGAAAATGCATCTGCCTGGCTTTCCAATTTACTATTATCATCTCCGCCGAGCGCATACTGAACATTCCCGTCGTCCTGCTCAGCAGCAGATTGAACCTCTCCACCAAGAAGCTCAAGAATTTTAAGCAACGCCCTGAGCTGTTCCGCATCAGCCTGTCTCATCTCACTGCGAAAACCAAGCACATCGGTTTTCCAGTTATTCAGCTCTACCCGCATTTCTATCAAAAGTTCATTAGCCTCATTTAATTCCTTTTCTGTCTGATTCAGTTGTGACTCGAGCGAAACATTCTTCTCCTTTAGTTGTTTCCTTTCAGCTGATAACTGCTCGCTATTATACCTCAGCTCTGTTGCCTGCCTGGAAAGCTCAGCATATTTGCCCGACAATTCTATTGCAGATTCGACAGCCGTTGGCGTGCTCTCGGCCGGCTCAGTAAATCTTTTCGCCATATCTTCGGGCTCTACCGGCGGCTCTGAAGGCTCCAATACCACTACAGGCATATGTCCATCTAAAAAACTACAGCCGGTAAAAAACAACAAAACAAACAGAGGTAAAACCATCAAAAATATAATTTTTCTATTAGCCTTCATATTTTCCCCTTTCTCTTTTAATCATTTCAGGTATTTGCATATAAGCATTTCAGATGAGTCTTTTTGCCGCAACTGCAGGTTACCTCTATCACCGCGAATTCAGAGCTATTTTCCACAACCCTTGCTTGAGCTGCACTCGCAGCCGCAACTCTGCCCTGCTGCATATTTGTCCCGCTGCCGGCAACATCCAAATGCCTTTGTCCCTCAACTGTAACCTCATCTTTCTTTAGAACTCTACTCACTTTATCTGCCATATTTTCCTGTCCTTTTCAGCATTTCATCCTTTCTACAATCAGGCACGATAGTCTATTTTGTGCTCATCGTGTTGATTTTCAACATTCTCTTCGGAGCTCTGCTGCTCTTCTCTTTCATCCGGTTCATCATTTTGTTCCTGTTTCTTTTCTTCGCCAAGCGGATGTTTGCGTTTTCTCTGTTCACGGCGTCTTGCCGGCGTCAAAGACGAAATGCTCTGCGAGCCCTCTACAGGCTTGATTATGTTATAATCATTATCCGCCATAATCTTCCTTACTCAATCTCAGCGACAGATTAAACAAGGCAGCTGCGTGTATCTGGCTGACTCTCGGCTCGGAAATTCCAAGCACATCCGCAATCTGTTTCATTGTCAGCTCCTGCTGATAATAAAGTAAAACCACCTGTCTTTGCTTCTCGCTCAACTGCTGTATCGCCTCTGCAAGCTCCTCCACCAGTTCAGCTTTTTCCATTCGCTCACCAGGTCTTGTCGCATCAGAAGATTCCAAAAATTCTCCACTGCCCGGCACTCCACTCATAAATCCTTCGATCGATAAAAAATGCCGTGCCCGGGCATTGGCAAATGTCTCGTAAAGCTCCTCAACACTTATACCAAGTCTATCAGCCAGCTCCGAATCCGTCGGAAATCTGCCCGTATCTCTATATATTTCCTGGCTTATCTTCTTTGTTTTACGAACCTTCTCGTTTACATTAGTCGGAAGCAAAGACAAACTTCTCAGTTCATCCAGAATAGCCCCCTTGATTCGCGTATAGGCATAGGTCTTGAACTCAGCCCCGTAAGAGGGGTCATAATCACGAGCCGCCTTAACCAGCCCGATTGTTCCTGCTGAAACCAAATCTTCATATGCAAGTGATGTCTTCAGATATGTAATCACTCTCTGAGCGATTTTATGAACCATAGGCAAAAACTGTACAATCTGCGCCTCGTCTATGGTCTGTTTTTTCTGACCCAGATATGTACGCTTTGCAACCGCCTTGAGATGTTGCTTTTCTTTTTCAACATCCTCAGATTGCTGTTTCAATTGTTTTTCTGTATCAAGCGGCATATTTATTTTCTTTTTCCTTTTCCATCTATTTTTTAATCATAACGTTAATTAAAACAGCGTTTACAATTCTC
>CAZMQF010000223.1:0-2660 GCA_964568365.1 uncultured Pirellulales bacterium
GAAGATGAGATTTTACAACAGCTCGGCTACGGTTTAGTATATAATAAAAGGGCCGGAAAATAGCAGAGTCAGGCTTATTTTGCCTGTGCTCTTTTTGTCTTTGCGGTAATTGAAGGGAATATAAGTGAATTATATCTCGTTAGTGCTGCTGATTTGTTTATTGGCAGGCTGCAGCCTCTTTTTTTCCGTATGTGCTTTCGCCTTGAGAACATTTTCTCGTGTCAAATTACAGCAGGCCTTCGGCTCGGATGACAAACAGGCTCTTGTAAAAAGACTTGTGGCAAAAAGTGAAATTCTTGTTTTATCCAGCAGCTTGTATTCTCTTATATGCAATGTCCTCACATTGTTTTTTTTGCTGATTATCGCTGCAAAACTCAAGCAGGACACTCTCTCTGTCCTGGATTATGTTATCGTTTTTGTTATTGCTTTGTTGATATTTATGATATTCAGCCTTGCGGTTCCTCATGCCTGGGCCAAGTATGCGGGTGAAAAGGTTATAAGGCGTACATATGGGCTCCAGATAGTGCTGGCTAAGATTGTCTGGCCGGTCATTTTTCTTTACAGCTTCACCGACACTCTCATCCGCCGGCTGGCAGGTGTCATCGAAACAACACCACAGGAGCACAGGGAGGAAAAACAGGAAGAATTTCTCGACGGCCTCGAACAACGTAAAATGGAGGGCGTTGTCGATGAAGAGGAGCAGTTGATGATTGAAAAAGTTCTCGAGCTGAGTGAAACAACTGCAGGTGAAATTATGACACCGAGAACTGATATTATTGCTGTCGAAGTGAACAGTGACCGGAAAACCGTTCTGGAAACCGTAAACTCCGCAGGTCATTCAAGGCTGCCCGTTTATGAAGAAAATATAGACAGAATCGTCGGCCTTGTCTACGCAAAAGACCTTCTCGGTGATATAGACAAATCTAAAACGGATTTTAAGTTGCGCGAAAAAATCAGACAGGCTTACTTCGTACCAGAGACAAAATCCATCAGAAAGCTGCTACACGAGTTCCAGAATCAAAAGTTGCATATATCCATTGTTCTTGACGAATACGGCGGCACTGCCGGCATCGTTACACTCGAGGATATTATCGAGGAGCTCGTGGGAGAGATAACCGATGAATATGAAAAGAAACCACCGGAGCCTATAAAGAAAATAGATGCCAATACCATTGAAGTGGACGCCAGAACCTACGTTGACGACCTCAATGACGAATTCGAACTTGATATTCCGGAAGATGAAGACTACGACACTATAGGCGGTTTCGTCCTTTCGTACCTCGGGTACATCCCTAAAACCGGCGTAAAGTTCGATTATGAAGTCCTGAAATTTACAATCTGCTTAGCTGAAGCCAGAAGAGTAAAAGTCATACGAATCACTAAAACCGGCAGAGACAAAAATGCTCAATAAAGATTTGGCTATCTGTATTCATACTGCCGATTTCTCCGAAACTTCTCAGATACTGACTTTTTTTGCCAAAACAAACGGAAAGATTAAGGCTATCGCGAAGGGCTCGAAGCGGCCCAAATCAACCTTTGGCGGTCCTGTTGAAATCTTCTCTTGCGGTGATATCGTCTTTTCCGATTCTTCGAGAGAAAAGCTTGCAACTGTCACCGAGTTTGAGCAGAAGCCGGCCCTTAAAGGCCTTGTCGAAAATTATTTTGCTATGAATTCTGCTTTATTTTCAGCCGAGCTTCTAAGCCGCCTCACTGAAGACTATGACCCCCATCCGCGTCTTTTTGAATCTTTCCTGCAGTTCTTAAAAAATGCATCGCAGGCAAAAGACAAAGCTGCTTCAATGGCAGGCTTAATACTTTTTCAGTTATCCCTGCTTAAGGAAACCGGCCTGCAGCCGGTCCTGAAAAATTGTGTTAACTGTAAGAACGATTTCAGCGGCCGGTGGCCTGAGGTCTATTTCAGCAGCTCGGCAAATGGTTTTATCTGCAGGGACTGCGAAGAAAGCTTTCCTGACAAAATCCGAATAAGCAAAACTGCCGCAAATGCTCTGGGCAGCCTGAAATTGATTGCCGGCTCTGAATTTGAAGTCCTCGGTGAAATCGAGTGGATTTTAATTTACCACTTCACCGAAATTCTTGGCAGGCCCCCCAAAATGGCAAAATACATATTGAAAACCTGAAAACATAAAGTAAAATACGGGTAATCGCAAACCGCCGAATAATTTTTATTGATTGCTTGAGTATGTTATCACAAAAACTATCAACCATAAAAGAATACTTCAGAAAGGGATTCCAGGAGTGGAAAAATGAGCTTTTTGAATATAAATACGTCATCCTGTTATCCTTGATTATTGTTGCAATCGCCGCATTTCTCGATTATTACTCCGGAGTTTACGTATCTTCTGCAAATGTTGCTGATGTCCCCGATTTGATTCTGGACCATATCGGTCCTTTTGATATGAGCTTTCTTTGTGTTTACGGCTATCTTGTCCTTGTCTTTGCTCTGTTTTTATACCCTTTGATGCTTCACATAAGAACGCTTCATACCGTAATCAGTCAGTTCAGCCTGCTCGTTATGCTCAGAGCACTTTTTATGATTTTTACTCATCTTCAGAGTCCCCTGGATGCCATACCAACCCATTTCCCTTGGATTTTTAAAGGATTGAGTTTTGAAAATGATATGTTTTTTTCCGGACATACGG
>CAZMQF010000224.1:0-1326 GCA_964568365.1 uncultured Pirellulales bacterium
CTGGGTAATCGCAATATCGGGTGCACGCAGGAACAGGAACATAATCGATGCCCCGAACCCGATTGCTCCGATACATATCACGGAACTTAAAAGAAACTTCGTTTCCACTGCAATAAAAGCCGCTATCAGAATAAACAGCATTAAAATATAAAAGATAGCCATATTTACACCGTTAGAAATATCATCTCATCTTATAAATACCATTTTTGACTCCCGTTAGAATAAAATTTCTAACGGGGCCTGCCTCACCAAATCCTGCAAACTATAAATAAAATCACCAATAATCCCAATGTCATCCACGTCAGATACATCGGAAGCACACCGCTGTGCAGCCATCTCAGAAATCTTGTAAGTAACATACCTAAATTGCCGCTTTGATTGTATGGGTCGAAGTAGCCTTTTTCCTGCCCGCTGTAAAGCTGTTTCAATCCGCCCATCGATGATACCGTTTTATAGAAATGACTGCCCGGTATTATCATCTGGTCGTTTTCCTGAATCTCACCGCACGTCCACGTCGGCACAATCCTGACTCTTCTCGCTGCAAAACCGATAATCAAAATCACCAGCCCTAAAATAATACCTGCCATTATCAGAATCGTTGCCAGCCCCGATTGCCACGTGCCTAAAACAACCGCCTGTATATCTATATTCAAAGCCGGGAAAATAAACTGCTTTAGCGGTATATTATAATAGAACACACCGAACAGCACACACAAAAACGCAAGGACTATCATAGGCAGAGTCTGAAGAATGGAAACCTCTGCAATCCCTCTTTCTTTCAGATATGTAGGCAAACGAGAAAGAAATACCGAGTGTATAATTTTTATTGAATACGCAAGGGTAATTGCGCTTCCAAATAC
The DNA here is from genome assembly GCA_964568365.1 of uncultured Pirellulales bacterium. GTDB lineage: Bacteria > Planctomycetota > Phycisphaerae > Sedimentisphaerales > Anaerobacaceae > CAYLMG01. The sequence goes on from CAZMQF010000224.1 coordinate 861, forward strand.
GGCGATAAGCAGCCAGACGGACCATAAGCTCGCCGCCGTGTTGGTTTGTGTGCTCCCCATCTGGATTACGCTTTGATATATCAGCCATTTGGAGACAAAGCCGTTCAACGGCGGAATGCCGGAAACGCTCAGCGCCGCAATCATAAAAGTAGCGAAGGTTATAGGCATTTTTTTGCCCAGCCCGCCGAGACTGTCCAGCTCATCTGTGCCTGTTGCCTGCTCGACGGCGCCTCCGCCGAGAAACAGACAGCATTTATAAATCGAATTATTCAGCATGTGAAAAACTGCAGCAATTAAACCTAATGTTGTGCCCGTAGCTATACCTAAAATCATATAACCAACCTGGCTAATCGCTGAATATGCCAATAATTTCTTCATATTATGCTGAACTATTGCCACCATCGCAGCTGTAATTATTGTCACTGAACCGATTATTGCCAGGATAAGATTCAATCCATCCCAATCG
>CAZMQF010000224.1:1336-2579 GCA_964568365.1 uncultured Pirellulales bacterium
TATAGCTACGGGCACAACATTAGGTTTAATTGCAGAAATATTCCTAATAGTTTATCGATAGCCGCCGGCAGCAGTGCCATCACCGAAGCTGGCGCATACTCACCGGTTGTCGGAAGCCACGTATGCAGGGGCATTGCTCCGGCTTTGGTTATTGCCGCTACCATAAGCAGCAAAAATGCCGAAATCGAGACCGCACTTGTTGTGGATAGTGTAATCTTGGATATCTCGAATGTCCCTGATGCTACCCAGACGAGCCCTATGCCAAGCAAAAATGCCGCATCAGATGCGCCTATCATTGCAAAGCTTTTTGTCGCGGCAAAATTGCTGTTTTTACCGCCTGTTGTTATCAATAGATAAAGCGAAGCCGTCACTATCTCCCAGAAAATAAGCAGAAACAAAAGATGCCCTGAAAGCAGTATCCCTGCCGAACCGCCTATCGTCAAAAGAAGCGAGCCGAAGTATATATTTATCCCTTTTGCTTCGGAGACCGATTTCAGCGAATAAAGCGTTATCAAAAAGCCGAATCCCATCGCGAACATCAGTATAAATGTCCCTAACGGCCGGGCACTGAGTAAAAGCTCTAAATTAAAATCACCTATCTGCAGCAGCGACCACCGGAAATCGTTGACCTGTCCCCTGAATATGTATATTGAAAGAGCCAGTGCGGCGATTGATATAACCAGTGTCGCCGCCTTTGAAACAAAACTTATCCTTCTCGGCAGAAAAAGGCACACAAAGCCCGCTATCAGCGGTACGAAAACCAGTAAAGTTAATGGATTCTCAAAAAAGTTATTCAATTTCAAAATCCTTCATCTTAAGCTCTCGCAGACCGAGTTCCTTTTTCAATCTTGCCGTTTTATCGCGGCTCATCTTCAAAAGTGCATCATAATCGTGAACTATATTATGATGTCCGTCCACAACAGCCAGCCTTTCCGTACAGCTATAGCACGGGTCAACCGCAGCCAGTGTAATAGTAACATCAGCTATATGCTGGCCGATACAAGATGCTTTGAATGATGGCACATTGACATAGCTCGGTGCCCGCATCTTATGTCGTACAGGCCGATTGCCGCCGTCGCTTCGTATATAATGGAATGTCTCGCCTCGCGGTGCTTCCGCTCGTCCGCAGCCCTCGCCCGGCGGTATCTCTTTGACTTCTGTTGTAATAGGGCCCTTTGGAAGTTTCTTCACCGCCTGTTTTATCATCTTAATGGACTCGAGAACCTCCAGCAGACGAACAACT
>CAZMQF010000225.1:0-2570 GCA_964568365.1 uncultured Pirellulales bacterium
GAGTATCTCGGCCCGCAGTTCGTGCAGTTTATAAAAGGATACCTGTACCGAAAATTACTCGCATCTCGCATCTCCGACAGGCAATCCTCGCAGACCGCTATGTCTGCTGTCACTTCAGAAAGAGCTGCTCCAGTTTGTTTACTTTCTTTGATTGTAAATTTCTCTTCGCTTTCGGTTAAATCTATATCGGACATACTGACATTTTTGATTTGAGACAGAGCCGGTTTATCTTTACCCTGGAGTCTGTCGACAAATTCTGCTATTTTTTCTGCCTTTCCCTGTAATTCTATTGTGACTCCTTTGCTGTCGTTATATACGAATCCCGTCAGATGAAGAGAATTTGCAAGCCGATAGACGGCAGGGCGGAATCCCACCCCCTGGACCCGTCCGCTAATCAGTATTTTTCGCCTCGTAATCAAACCTTCTCGCCTTTGTAAATATTTAACTCTCATTTGCTTAGCTCTTTGCTTCAGCTGCGAATATCTCGGCAAGCATATTCACTGCTTGTTCAGCTGATTGCCTTACCTCTTCTGATATACCCTCTCCCAGCTTTATTTGTTTCGGCTGAATACCGATAACATAAACGTCCACATTTTTATCTTGCTGTATCATTTCAATAAAAAGACGCGGCGACAGCGTATGGGTTGAAAAAGCGCTCCGGTTTAATTGCTCAGAGCGAAGCAGGCGTATTTGGCCTGCTTTGCCGCCGAAATCTATTGCATCGATAACGACTAGATTCTCAGGCTCCTTTTTTATGATACGCTGTATATAATTTTCCGGAACGGTCCCTGCATTTATAATCTCTGCTGTTAAAGCTGCCTTCGAAAGCTCATCGCAGATGAACGGCCCGACGCCGTCGTCTCCTTTCAAGCTGTTACCCATCCCCAGAATGACCGTCCTTTTCCCGCTAAGACCCCTTAGCAGCTTCAGACTTTCTTTATCGATAGTCATAATAAAAAGTGTGAGTTCGGATGCAGAAAAAATGAACCTCTGTCAATTCACGACCTATCAAATATTAATCGCCGGCTCGATTACAGCCGGATATTCACTTCACATTTACACTTGGGGCACAGTACCCGCATAAAATCGCTTGTCTGAGCACTCTTTTTAGCTACGGCTTTATGTTCGATATCCTGCGGATTCAAACTGAGCTCTCCGCTTTTGGCAAGCAGCAGCGACGGATTCGAATATGCCAGAGGCCCGAGTTTTTCATATAGCCAGGCTAAGTGTTTTTTTGTCCCTATTACCGCACCGCATTTCTCGCACATCTGAAGCTCAAACTCGAATGTCTCTGTCATAGTTGACCTGTCCATATTGGCCAGGTCCCAGATTTGTGACAGATTGATGCCTTTTTCCGTCGTACAGTTTTCGCTGCAGTTGCCGCAGAATATGCACGCATCGGTTTGTAGTGTAATAATCCTTTTCGGATTCTCGTCTTCGGTATAGTCAACCATCGTCAGCGCACGTGTCGGACAGACGTTCACACAGGCCCCGCAGCCGATACAGTACCCGTTATCGAATTCCGGCTTGCCTCGCAGCCTTTCAGGTACCTTACAGGCTTCTGTCGGAAATTTAGTCGTAAAACGCGGCGAAAAAACCGCCGTAACTGCTTCTTTTAATTCTCTTAATTTAGGCCAACGCACTTTCAAACTCCTTCATTTGGCTGTTTTTTTTCCAATAGATTCTTGTCAACCTCTTCTCCATACTTATCTACCACACTTTGCTCCCACAATTTCACGCCCGAAATATGTGCACCTTTGGCAATCGCATGTGCAGCGGTAGGCGACGTTATCAGGATAAATACGGCGCACACAATTGCCTTCGCACTGGTTGCTCCTGAATCGCATGCAATAGCAACGCCAATCAAAAGAAATATCGTGCCGAGCGTAACGCATTTCGTAGATGCCTGGAGCCGGTTATAAACATCCGGAAATCTAACCAGACCTATACAGCCGAAAACGTCGAACAATATCCCGATTGTTATCAAAATGTAGCCGATTATCTCATTCATCGAAACTTCTGCCCTCCAAAAATTTCGCCAGAGCTATCGTTCCTATAAAACTTAATAGTGCCCATGCAAGGGCAATATTCAGATAAAAATCTTTTCCTCTTGTCAAACCCAGAATTGCGCAAAAGCCAACAATTATGATTCCGAGTATGTCTATGGCCACTGTCCTGTCAGGGGCGCTCGGACCCCGGCCGATTCTGTATAGGCACATAAAACAAGAAAGTAACAATCCGATATAAAATAGAGTTATCATAATTACCTCATTCGAAAATCTTCTCTAAAAACCACTCAAACCTTTTGGCAATATGCCTTGTTGCCTCTTCGACGTCGTCGCTTTTCACGTTAATCCAGTGTATGTATAGATATCCGTCGTCGGTTAAATCTACTGTAAGCGTGCCGGGTGTCAGTGTAATCGAGTTTGCAAGTGCGGTAATGCCTGACTCGGTTTTTAGTTTTGTTTTTATCTTCACAATACCGGGCTTTATAGGCATCGCAGGATGTAAAGCTCGGTACACAACGTCAAAATTGGCCATTAATATATAGTAAAAGAACACCGGAACAT
>CAZMQF010000226.1:0-2521 GCA_964568365.1 uncultured Pirellulales bacterium
TTTCTTGATGAGCCTTGTCCTTTCTTATGTGCCATTTTTCCAATACCTCTAAATACAATTATTTATAAAAGAACATTTTACATCATCAGGCCGACCTTGTCCAGAAAAAAATATTCCACTCATAGCTTTATCTTCTGGCCTCCAGAACCTTCTGGATGTATTTAATTGATACGATATCCTCTACTGCCAGCTTAAGATTGCCGCGCGAATCAATAAAGTAGCTGGCCGGCACAAATAAATTCATGTCGAACGGAGAGGGCACAGCGTCTAAATCGACATAAAAAACCGGAAAGCCTATCTTGTGCTTCGCCGCATATTCCCTGACCATCTCTAACGTATCTCTGCCTGTATTAGTCTGATAGCATATGCCCAGAATCGCCGGCTTGTCCTCGCCTGTCCGCCCTCTCATCTCATTCAAAATTGCCACCTGGCTTTTACACCCCGGGCACCATACCACCCACGATAAAACTATTACATCTTTACCCCTGTAGTCACTTAGCTTGTGTTCTTTGCCGTTGATATCCGTCAATGTAAAATCACCAGCCCATTTCCCGTACCAGTTCTTCGCCAGCAGCTTCCACTGAAACGCATCTTTGAGCAGCTCATCCATTTTCAATTCTGTGCCGCTTTTCGCCTCGCTCTTTTCAGCAGGCTTCGCCTCCGCAGCATCGGCAACAGCCCTTTCTTCTGTTTCGACAGCTTGTTGCTCCTGCTCTATGTCCGGCTGTTGCGGAGCTGTTGATTCATAATCCTCTTTTTCTTCTGCCTGGCTGCTTTTTGTCGCCGTTTCAGCCTCCGCCTCCTCTTTCTTACCACAGCCTAAAGGGCACATTAGTCCCACAATTCCGAACAGCAAAATTAACGAACACATCCGTTTTATTTTTTTAAAAGGATACATTTCATTTTCTCCTGAATTAACCTGTTATATACAATCGTAAAAACTTACATACTATCAATCCAAATCAGAAGTTCAAGAATTTTTTACTCCGCTGTCAACTCGGAAATCGGTTGACAAAATGAATCAGCAGATTATCATTATCCTTTTTGGCCTATTGGCTTTGGTTTTAACCTGTAACTGTTCGTAGCTGTCTTTTTACTGTTTTTTTGTTGAAATGAGATGAATGAGCTTTTGACCTCAATCGTATCACAAGGCGGGCATCTGAACCTTATTCTGCTTATAGGCATTGCCATTTTCGGCGGGACTGCCGGCGCCAGAATCTTCCGCAGGTTCCACATACCGCAGGTTGTCGGCTATGTTACGATTGGCATCCTTTTAGGCCCCGTCTTAAAAATCATAAATCCGTCTGTTGTCGGCATTTTTGAGCCTTTCAATGCCTTTGCTTTGGGCATAATCGGTTTTCTTATCGGCGGCGAGCTCAAAAGGGATATCTTCATACGCTTTGGCAAACAGGTTTTCTCGATTTTGCTCTTTGAAGGTCTGACCGCCTTTTTGCTCGTTGTTTTACTTTCCTTCGTCGTCGCTTGTTTCTTTTTCCAGTGGCACCTGGCTCTGGCTATTGCCCTTGTTTTCGGCGCAATTTGTTCCGCCACCGACCCCGCATCCACCGTTAATGTCCTCTGGGAATATAAAACAAGAGGCCCGCTCACCTCTATGCTCACCGCCATCGTTGCTCTCGATGACGCACTTGCTATGCTTCTGTATATCTGTTCTGTCCCTGTCGCTGCAATTCTTATAGGCCATCAGCAGTCCGGTTTTCTTAAAATGACTTTATTGTCCCTTTATGATGTATCCGGTTCCCTGCTGCTCGGGTTTATTGCGGGCCTGTTGCTCCGCTTTATTATTAAGCTGATAGATGATGATGAGCTTGTTTTGATATTTTCTGTAAGCTCGATAATCCTGACTATTGGTCTTGCCAGGACTCTCGAGCTCGATGTAATTTTATCTTCGATGGCGTTCGGCCTGACCTTTGTTAATACAGAGCCGAAGAGAAGCTCTAAGAGCTTCGACCTTGTTAGAAGATTTTCGCCGCCTGTTTATGTCTTGTTTTTTGTCCTCATTGGCTCGCGCCTGAATATTTCCGGCTTCACCGCGCATATAGGCTTTCTTGCAGCCGCTTATATTCTTGCCAGCGTAGCTGGCAAGACTTTTGGTTCATATCTGGGAGCCGTTTATTCTAAAGCCGTCCCCTCGATAAAAAAGTATCTCGGATTCTGTCTCTATCAGCAGGGAACAATCGCTGTCGCCTTGCTCATTATGGCCAGCAGTAGATTTGAGGGAGAAATTAGAGACCTGATGTTATCCGTGATAGTTATCGGCGTCTTTGTGCTTCAGCTCATCGGACCTGTCTTTGTAAAAACAGGCGTTAAAAAAGCCGGTGAAGCAGGCCTTAATATAACCGAAGATGACCTTATAAAAACCCATAAGGTCAGTGATGTGATGGACAGCAAAATGCCCGTCATCGCACCGGGATTGTCTTTGAGTGAAGTTGTAAGGATTGTAAGCACTACCGACAGCTTTTATTATCCGGTTATTGACTCCGATAACAGGCTCCTCGGGGCC
>CAZMQF010000227.1:0-2451 GCA_964568365.1 uncultured Pirellulales bacterium
AGCATGCAAATCAGTACGGCACAGCTTTTGGAGGTATTATTGTTTCCTGGATTGATGTCGTAGCCTCGATGTCAGCTCAAAAACACTGTGCAACAGAAGCAGTCACTGCAGGTATCGATTCGATAAGCTTTAAGGAGCCGATTTTTATCGGAGACCACGTAGTTTTGAAAGCCTGCGTCAATTATGTCGGTCGAACATCGATGGAAGTCGGTGTCCATATTATAAAGGAGGACCCTGTAAGCGGCAGAAAAACTGAAGCTATGACGGCATACCTGACTTTTGTTGCGCTCGACAAAAAGAAAAAACCAACCCCTGCTGGCCCTTTATTGCCTAAAACGGCTGAGGAGAAAAAAAATTACGAAAATGCGAAAATTCGAGTCCAGGCTCGGAAAGAGCTGTTTAAAAAAATGAGATGATTTACATAATTGCTCGAAAAGATAACAGGATCGTTTAAGCAATTCGGCACTTTTTAGCCGAATATATAGTAGTACCGTCTTTGAACATTTTGTATAGAAGGGATGTATACTGTTTCGATACGTCGTTAGGGTCTGTTAACTTCAGCCGCTGGAATAATTGATATCTTTATTATAATTATATTTTTTGGAGGTTCATAATTATGTTACTTTGGCTGTTCAGAAGCATCTTTATTATTGTTATTTTAGGCGTTTTATTCTTTTCTGCTCAGTCCAAGGCCATCTCAGGCTCACAAGAGACCATTAATTTCTGGGCTGTTGTTTGGAGCGGCCTCGGTATGGGCTTATTTGTTTTTGTCCTTGATGTTTTTACCCCGAAGAGAAAACTTAGCGCTTTGGCAGGTGTGTTTTTTGGTTTGCTGGTTGGTTTACTCTTCAGCGCTGTTTTAGCGCCTCTTGTAAATATGATAAACGATTCATATGGCATTGGATTGGAAAAAGAGGCGGTCGCTTCAATCAAGTGGATGATAGGAATTTGTATCTGTTATCTTGTCATAAGTGTTGTTATTAGAACAAAGGATGATGTCCGTTTTGTTATCCCTTACGTAGAATTTACAAAGCAGACAAAGGGTGCCCGCCCGCTGGTTCTTGATACCTCTGCCGTTATTGATGGAAGAATTGCCGACCTCTGCCAGAGCAAATTGTTTGACGCTCCTCTGGTAATACCACGGTTTGTGCTCAATGAGTTGCAGTTAATCGCCGATTCGCCCGACAAGCTCAAAAGAAATCGCGGGAGAAGAGGTCTTGACATCATTAAAAGAATGCAGGAGAGCACGTCAATTGATGTAGAAATTGATGATACGCCTGTCCCCGACCTTGAGGATGTCAAGGGTGTTGACCAGAAGCTGGTTGTGTTTACAAAAAATTGTAACGGCCGTCTGGCTACCACAGATTACAACCTAAGCAAGGTAGCTCAGGTTCGCGAGGTCGATGTCGTTAACATAAATGACCTCGCCAATTCACTAAAGGCAGTTGTCCTGCCCGGCGAAACTATGGAAGTGAAAATCATAAAAGCCGGTGAGGAAGCAGAGCAGGGAATCGGTTATCTTGATGACGGCACTATGATTGTTGTCGAAGGCGCGCGTGATAAAATCGGCAGGGAATTGCTTATCGCGGTCACAAGCTCATTACAGACTTCTGCGGGAAAAATGATTTTCGGAAAATTCGAAGACTTTATTAAAAGTAAAGCCGGTGATAAGCAGCATGTCTCATTTAATAGGCGAAACACTGTAAGTTCTTCCGGAGGTAATAAGAGCTGACAATTTGCTTGACCCTCACAGCTTCCGAAGTTCTTTTTCTAATACAGCTATAAGCTCGCTTTCACTTACTGTAGCTATCTTTCGGCCGTGACGGTAAATATAACCTTTTTCTTTACCTCCGCATACGGCTAAATCGGCGTCTGCCGCCTCGCCTGGGCCGTTAACTATACAGCCCATAACGGCTATACGCACCGGTTTATTGAATCTTGAGGCAATCTTCTTAACCTTACCGGCCAATTTGATTACGTCAATTTCAGCTCTGCCGCATGTTGGGCACACTATCAGTTCAGGCTTCGAATCCTTGTACAAACCAAGCGATCTGAGAATATTTTTTGCAATCTCAATCTCCTTAACAGGGTCGCCTGCTGCACTTACTCTTATAGTGTCACCAATGCCCTCTGTTAACAGTGTCCCTATAGCTATAGCTGAGGGTATCTGCGAATCTTCCGGCAGTCCCGAATGTGTTAGGCCGATATGCATAGGATAATCATAGCTCTCGGCGATTCGGCGGTTGATCTCTATTGTCCTTAAACAATTCCTGCTTTTAGCGCTCAATACTAATTGCTCGAAACCGCGCTTTTCGAACAGCCTCACATATCTTTTCATCTCCATTAATATCAAAGCTGCTCGTTTTGTTTCCACAACGTCAGCCTTTCTTAAATCCCTGATGCTCGCCTCATTAATACCTATCCGTATCGCGGTTTTATGCATTTTGGCTG
>CAZMQF010000228.1:0-2432 GCA_964568365.1 uncultured Pirellulales bacterium
ATACACCATAGTTCGACTAACTTCCACAAAAAACTAAAACCTTTTCAACAGGGCAGAGTCACGAGTGACGGAATACGAATCAGTCAAGAACAACCTGCTGATTGTATTCAGGTACTGTAACCTTCCAGCCGGTATTATCAGAGATGAAATTTCCGAACTCTTTTGCGCTATTTTCCTCGCCGTGTACGACAAAGATTTGTTTCGGCTTCTGCTGCATATTTTTGAGCCAGGCGAGCAGCTCGTTTTTGTCTGCGTGTGCGGAAAAGCCGTGAATTCTTTCGATTCTGGCCTTTACCGGATAGTTCTGGCCGTGAATTCTGACTTTTTTTTCACCGTCAACGATTCTCCTACCGAGCGTTCCGGCTGCCTGATATCCAACGAATGTAATAGTTGATTCCGGCCTGGTGATGTTGGCGACGAGATGATACTTGATTCGACCGCCGGTACACATACCTGAGCCCGCTATTATGACGATGGGCACAGTTATTTTGTTTATTGCCTTCGATTCGTTCGCCGAGCCCGCGAGGTGCAGCGTCGGGATGTCAAACGGCGAATTGTGGTTTTTGACGAGGTCTGTCATCTGCGTATCGTACAGGTCGGCGTGTTTTTCAAAGACTTCGGTTATTTTTGATGCCATCGGGCTGTCGAGATAAATCTGGATTGGCTGAATCTTCTTTGCAAGGAGCAGCTCGTTTATGTAGTAGAGTACTTCCTGCGAGCGTTCGAGAGCGAAACTCGGGATGACGATATTTCCGCCGTCAGCTCTTGTTGAGTTTATAATTTCCGCGAACTTGCTTTTGATGTTTTCACTATCTTGATGGATTCGGTTGCCGTAGGTCGATTCGATGAGCACGAAATCGGCTTTGTTGAAGACGGTCGGGTCGCCGACGATAGGCCTGTCGGGTCTTCCGATGTCGCCGGAGAACAGGATTGTCCTTTCATCACCGTTTTTTCTTACCTTTGCTTTTATTACCGATGAGCCGAGAACGTGTCCTGCATCATAAAGAGTTGCTTCAACTCCGTAGTCTTTTGCGAGGGCGAAACGCTCGCGGTATGGTACGGTCTCGAAATGAGGAAAAACAGCTTCGGCATCTTCGACAGTGTATAAAGGCACTTCGGGGTATGGGCCTTTTCTGCCCTGCTTTTCGTGACGTTTTCTTTTGTGCTCGGCATCCTCTTCCTGCAGCTTTGCTGCGTCGAGCAGTATTATCTTTGCGATTTCGGCGGTTGCTTCGGTGCAATAAATCGGGCCTTTGAAGCCTTCTTTGACGAGCTTCGGCAGCAGGCCGCAATGGTCAAGATGGGCGTGCGTGAGAATAACAGCGTTGATTTTCGCAGGCGGAAACGGAAAGGGGTCCCAGTTTCTGTTTGCGAAATGCCTTTCCTGATACAGGCCGCAATCAATCAGTACATTGGTTCCGTTCGCCTGCAGCAGATGTCGAGAGCCGGTGACGTTCTGAGCGGCTCCGAGAAAGCTGAGCTTTATTTCCATAGTGCTCCTTTTATTGACTTATCTTCAGGTATATCAAGAATTTGCATTTTAACATTTTCAGGATTGTTTTACAAGCTGTTTTTTGGATTTCGCTGTCAGTTGCTTTCGAGAATGAAGGTTATCGGACCATCGTTAGTGCTTGTGACGTGCATATGTGCTGCGAATATTCCGGTCTGGATTTTGACGCCCTGCTTTTTTATAAGCTCTATTACTTTTTGGTAAAGCTTTTCAGCGAGCTTGGGCTGAGCAGCTTCGTCAAAGCCGGGGCGCCTGCCCTTCTGACAATTGCCGTGGAGTGTGAAATTACTTATTAGAAGTATCGAGCCGGTGACGTCTTTTACGCTGAGATTCATCTTTTCCTGCTCGTCCGGGAAGATTCGCAGGTTCGGGATTTTTTCTGCGAAAAATACTGCGTCTTTTTCCGTATCATTTTTGCCGACACTTAAATAAATGAGCAGACCTTGAGCGATACTGCCGACGGTTTTGCCGTCAACGTCAACCTTTGCATTTGTGACTCTTTGTATTACAGCTCTCATAAAATCGTTACCCGTCGCTTGTCGCTCGATACTCGTTTGATTAATCCTTCTACATTCTGTATTCCTTGTTGGTTATTCGATATTCGGCTCTGTTGTTTCCTGTCCCCAGCTTAGATTATTAAAGTCTTCTTTTTCCATATATCTGACGCTGCCGTCGGCAAATAAGATGTTTGCACCCTCGCCTTTGTGGTTTTCTGCTGACAACATTTCGGGTCCGCCGGCCTGGTTCCAGCGATTCTTATATACTTTCCTCTCTTCCGGATTTTCACCAAAATAACCAACATTTTCACCACGCTCTTTCATAATCTTGTAACTATAACGAGAAGAAACAGTTACATTTCTACCATTTGGGTCTTTGCCGTAAATTGTATCAAAAAGAACAACCGTATTCGGTTCTATCTGAC
>CAZMQF010000229.1:0-2417 GCA_964568365.1 uncultured Pirellulales bacterium
CTTGAGGAATTGTTTTATCATATGATATTTCATCGGCCCTCTCCATATCACAGCATCGTCACTGCCTCGCAGCAGAAAACCTATACTCATTACCTTAAGATTTTCCGATACCTCTACAGGCAGCAGAGCTTCTCCGTCCGTTTGAAGAGCAGTTCCTTCCAGATTAAGCACCTTAGGAATACTTGGCCCATGAATATCAATGTCAAGAAGCCCGACTTTTTTACCCTCAAGAAACAGAGATATCGCCAAATTAACCGCGACGGTACTTTTGCCAACGCCGCCTTTGCCGGAAAGAATGAGTATCTTGTGTTTTATCTTCGCCATTTGCAGACGGATTTGAGTTTGTTCAATTTCCATCTGTTTTTTCATTTGCTCCTGCTGTGTCTGGGGTGTTTGCTCCGGCATATTCATTTCCTTTTAAAGTTTTTCTTTTTCAGCTCTGTTTGGACAGGCATTTGATACCTTCATATCCATCACAATGTCATATTTTTCAGCTACTTTCTCGAAGGCTTCTTGCACAGATGCAAATACGATCTCTGATTCTCCGACAACAAAACTGCTCATTATTCCTGTTTCAACCTTTACGCCTTTGTTCTTTAATATTCGACAAAACTCGTCGATAGGCCCAGAAAGAGATTTAGTCTTCAAGGGATAAATACTTATTTCCGCCTGGATTTTCATAACCGTACCTCTGCTGCTATAAAAGCACCTCGCTTGCTGCCGGTAAGTCGAGCTATATACTCCAATACAGGAGATAAAGGTATCAGCCAATCACTTTTAGGAATAAATCCTGTTATCTGAAGTCTGACTTTACCTAATGGTTTGAGCAGTTTTTGCAGTTGCTGAGGAGAAAATAAATTCGACCAGGTATAGACGCTTCCCTGCTGCCTTTTCTTTCTCTGGTTATAAGTGGATAAAGCATTTAATACCCCGAATAAAAGTGTGCCCGGACTATTTACACACCTGACCATCTCCGAGAGCATCTTTTCGGGATTTTCAGTAAACTCAAGTGTCGTAATAGCCGCAACAACACTGAAACTATTGTCAGCGAAGGGAAGGCTTTGGCCATTAGCTATTTGAAAACGGCTATTAGGTATATTTTTCTTCTTGGCGATGTTTATCATTTCCCCTGATATATCTATGCCTGTTACTTCAAATCCTTTCTCACTGAAATACTCGCTCCAGTGCCCGGTGCCACATCCAATTTCTAAAAGATTTTTACCTTGATTGTCATTTACCAATAACCGGTCAAAAGCCTGCTTTTCAAACCTGTCATACATTGCACCTCTGGCAGAGTCATACCACCTATCATAACTGCCTGCTGCCTTATCAAAATCAAAGCGTGTCGCACATTTTCGAGCCATCGCATCTTTATTCTCAGCCAAGAGCATACGTAACTTCTCTCCACATTGCTTTTACTCTTTCTGCAATGTCACCACCGGTATATTCGATAAGCGTTGCTTCCATAACCTGGGCTTTCGTAAAGCTTTCGTCATAAGGGATCTTGCCGACGACTTTCAGACCACGTTGTCGAGCCATTTCGCTTATCCGGCCGGTCATTTCAGGATTTATGTCGGCTTTGTTAACACAAACCAAAGTCTGGATTCCAAAATTTGATGTCAACTCAACTACCCTTTCCAAATCGTGTATTCCTGAAAGTGTTGGTTCTGTAACTATCAAAACCAAATCTGAGCCAGTGACCGACGCAATTACAGGACAGCCGATTCCCGGTGAGCCGTCAACAATTAGTAATTCCTTTCTTTGTTCGCCAGCGATTCTTTTTGCCTCCCTGCGCAGAAGAGTCACCAATTTACCGCTGTTTTCTCCTGCAATCCCCAGCTTTGCATGTACCATCGGCCCAAACCGTGTATCAGATATAAACCACTGGCCGTTGATACTATCGTTAAACTCAATCGCATCGGCAGGACAAAATTCAACACATACCTTACAGCCTTCGCATAAGATAGGATCAACAGTAAATGTCTTGGCCACTGTGTCATTTGCCGGACCATTTAAGTTTATGGCATCAAATCTGCACAGGTCCTTACATTTGCCGCAACCAATACATTTTTCGGTAACGATTGAGGCTTGTTTTCCGCCGGAAAAGTCAGACTGCTGTCTTATGGCCGGGGATAAAACCAAATGCAAATCGGCTGCGTCAACATCACAATCAGCGAACGCGGCGTTTTTCGCAAGGTTTGCAAAAGCTGCCACAATACTGGTCTTACCAGTTCCTCCTTTACCGCTTATAACTACCAATTCCTTCATAAAGCTACCTTTCATTAATACTGAGATTAACTGGTCTCGCCTCCAGCTTGTCGGGGTATTATTTTTTAGTGGCTGGCAAGATCGGCCTTTATGGCAGTTATTTTATCCATAGTAAGAGAAGCCACTTTTTGTTGCTTCTTAAAATACCG
>CAZMQF010000230.1:0-2405 GCA_964568365.1 uncultured Pirellulales bacterium
CCTTCGCCGGTTGAATCGCCCAGGAAAACTTCTATACCGCTATAGTAAGAAGCCATAAGCAGATTGTTACGGATATCGGTGTGCTTCTTGCCAAATTCTACAATTCCGTACATATTGCTGTAGAAATAGTTGTTTTGAATATCAGTTTCAAGCTTATTGTTAAGGATTAGCAGGCCGACATACGCGTATTCAACATAGCTGTACATAACTTTTGTACTCGCTGAGGCAGTTTCTTCAATGTACATGGGGCAGTAGTAATCAGCATAACCAGGCGTATTCGAATCTGAAGTGTAAACAACCGGATCGTTGGAGGTTCCTATTGATATAAGAGTTCCACCGTTGTTCACGAACATTGTCTTATCGGTAGCAAACTCAACAATGGTTCCCGGCTCAATAACAAGCAGTGCCTGGACATTAACATCCGCAATTATGTGGTAAGTATTATCAGCAGTCCAGACTTGGTTTGAGGTAATATCGGAACTTATATCAATTACACCACGACCGCCCATCATCGTACCACCACATCCTCTGCCGAGTGATAGCTCTCTACCTTTACTTTCTTTGGCACTTAGTTCCTCTGTCATAAGAATTAAACCTTGACCACTAGGGCAGCACTTTAGGCTCTGAGCCTTTTCTTGTTCCATTCTTTGAGCGTATGGCACGATGGTTTTTTCAGGCAATGGTAAAAAAGTCTTTGGCTCTAATTCCGGCTCTTGTTCTGGTTCAGGCTCAGGTATTTCAATTGCATCCGAATCCATACCGAAGATAACCGTGTTCGCATCCGGTATCTTGAAAAGAATAAGCTGGTAGTCGAGTACATCACCAACAGTCAGGTTGACCATTGCCAAGCCTAATTCTTCATCTTCAAAAACAAATAAGTACAGATCTGACATCGACTCCTCTGCCGACGTATTCGGTTCCGACAGCGGCTCAAGTTTGCCACCCATTTCGCAAGTCACAGAATAACTTTCTTTTTGTTCGTCAGTTTGACCGGCAACCGCAATAATAATATCGTCATCGGCTTTGACCTCAATGGGCATTGATGTATCAAGAACATTGACCGTTAATACCAGGCTGGCGTTGGCAACGGAAGCCATAATCAAAACAATAACAGTAGTTAAAGGTTTTTTTCTATCGAACATGGTCGATCCTTTCTGTAAAATACCCCAATTGAATCTCTTATCCGTAGCACAAAATCAAACAACACTTTGAAACAGAAAACACAACCAACTTTGCATACGATCAACTCGTCAGTCCGCTTAGTACTAAAGTCGGTTGTAAGTTGGTAAAAAGCTCCCTGCTCGTTTGGCCTTTTACCTTGGGCGTAGAGTTTGAGAAGCCCTTTTTGTTCTTCTAATGTATGACCTTGACTACTATGCTTGCCTATGATTTTTTGGTAAAGCCCTTCTACTCGCTGACACTTTCCAGAATCATAGGTAGAATGGAAAATTTCCTTGAAATGTAACAATAACCATCGGGTGTGTCTTATAGTTATCATTTTTTCTCCCGCCCCCCTCAATCTCTTTTTTACATTTATTGCTCCAAGAGAAAGATGTCAAAAGAAAAATAAAAAATACTTGCAGCAGGCTTGTTACCTTTATACTCCAGCTTCCACAATAAATAGGGAATGAAGATTGGAAATTTGCTGTAAGATGCTGTTATCAATGAGCTTATCCGCAGACAGTTAAAATTCCTTGAAATATCCAAGTTGGTTAGTGGTTTGAATCCGGGTTTTTGAAGGTGAAGGTGCAGGTTTTTGTTGTGAGGTGCTCGGATTCGGTGCGGGGGTATTTGCGACAGCTCAAGGGGCGGAGAGGATAAATTTTACATACGGCTTGGCCTTCTTTGTCGGTTGCAAAAAATGGGCAGACGTTCGGCAGCTTGCAGCAGGCGCCGCAGCGAGAACAGGAGCCTTTGCGGTTTTTGGAAACAGGTAAAAATGAGGTAAAAAAACGGAGGAACTTGGCTGTCCAGGTGTTCTGCGATATAAGTTTTGCTGTTTTATCGGGCATACTGTAATATATAATGATTTTAAGGATTTATGCAATAAAGCGAACAAAATAAACGTCTTTATTTATGAAAAAGCCTGAAAATGGATGCGCGCACTGAGTTAGAAGAAATAATAGCCGGCTGTAAGCAGGGGGATGCTGAGAGCTTTTCACGGCTGGTGGATTTGTACAGTAAGCGATGTTACGGCTATTTTTACCGGATGTCAGGCAGCAGAGCGGTCAGTAATGATTTGCTCAGTGAGCTCTTTGTCAAACTGGTAGAGAAGATAGGGACGTTCAAGGGTGACAGCTTCGAGGCCTGGCTTTTTAAGGTAACGGGCAATGTTTTTCATGATTACCTGAGAAGAAAGTATCGTGACAGCAAGGTGATTGAAAGCCGGAAAGAGGAGCTTGAAG
>CAZMQF010000231.1:0-2404 GCA_964568365.1 uncultured Pirellulales bacterium
AATTATATGTGCCTTTTTGACGCCGGCATCCAGCGCTTTTATACACGCCTCAACCTTTGGGAACATCGGCTCTGTTATAATGCCCGCATCTATCATTTCTTTAATCTGCTTCCCATTCAAGGCCGATACTCTGCTCTCCGGGTCATTTCGGTCTGTTAATATCCCGTGAGTGTCACTTACAAGAACCAGTTTCTCAGCTCCAACTGCTGCAGCGACCTCACCTGCGGCGCTGTCTGCATTTACGTTAAGCCTGCCTCCGTTTTTATTGAGGGCAACCGGTGATACAACCGGTATTGTACCATCGACGCAGAGCGTTTGCAGCAGTTGACCATTGACACTTGTTACACGTCCGACGAGGCCGATATCGAGCTTTCTGCCGTTCTCGCCTTCCAGCCTCAGTTTTTCTGCGGTGAGCACACAACTGCTCATCGAATGAAGTCCCATCGGCCGGCAGCCTAACTGACTCAAAGCCTCGCATATAGGTTCGTTGACCTTATGAATGAGTGTGTGCTCGACTATCGTCAGTGTCCGCTCATCCGTATGTCGTCTGCCCTGAACCCACACAGGTTCTATCCCTGCCTCGTTCATAGCTTTGGTAATTGCTTTTCCGCCGCCGTGCACGATTATCGGCTGCATACCGACCGTGGACATAAAAGCAACGTCTATAAGCAGCTTTTTCTGCAGCTCGGCATCGTCCAGGACGCTTCCGCCCAGCTTGACGACTACTATTCGGCTGCGGAATTTGCGGATGTATTCCATCGCTTCGATAAGGGCGTCAGCTTTTGCAATTGCTTTTTCCAATTCTAAACAATCTCCAAAATATCATATTAAACAAACCGATTAATCTATGAATTAGTGCTCTTTTCGTCAAGTCAAATATACCCGGCAAATCCGAACAGGTGCAGATAACTTGAAAATAGCTGTTTATCATCTTATAATAATATCTTTTTCAATGCCTCTTTTTTGGAGTATTATAAAATCAGACTCAGAGCAATACTTTTTGACCTTGACGGAACGCTTCTCGATACACTAACAGACATTGCGGACTCTATGAATGCTGCTCTGGAGCGTTTCGGCTTTCCTGCTCATCCGGTTGAGGCGTATCGATATTTCGTTGGTGACAGCGTAAATTCTCTTATCAGAAGAACATTGCCGAAAGAGCATCTGAACGAGGAAAATATCGCCAGATGCCTGTCTTCAATGCTCGACGAATACAGCCGGCGATGGGCCCTGAACACAAAACCTTATCCGGAGATACCAGAGCTTCTCCGCGAGCTCGAAAAACGCAATATCCCGAAGGCAGTACTGTCGAATAAACCTGATAACTTTACAAAATTGATAGTAAAGGAACTTCTCGGCAGCTTCTCGTTTGATATTGTTCAGGGCGTCAATGATAAGGTCAAAAGAAAGCCGGACCCCGCCGCTGCTCTGCATATCGCGGAGAAGCTGAAGACAGCCCCTGCGGATTTTCTTTATCTCGGCGATACAAACACGGATATGCAGACGTCAGTTGCTGCAGGTATGTATCCTGTCGGTGCCCTGTGGGGTTTTAGAACCGCCGAGGAACTTAAGGAAAACGGAGCAAAAATTCTCATCGAAAAACCGCTTGACGTTTTGAAAATCCTCGACTCGAAGGTCTCATTATGATTCATCGAAAGTTCGGCTCAACAGATATAGAGGTCTCAGCTATAGGTTTCGGCGGTATGCGATTTCGCGATGAAGATGATATCGACTGCTGCGGCGAACTTGTAAAAGCAGCCTACGACAAGCAAGTCAACTACTTTGATACTGCCCCCGGTTATGGAAGGTCGGAGGAGATTTTCGGTATCGCAATCAAAGAAATGAAAAAAACTCGCAATGCAAAGCCGTTTTACATATCAACCAAAACAATGAAAACAGAAGCCGGCGAAATAAGAGAGCAGCTTGAAACCTCGCTTAGACGTATGAGCCTCGACTATATTGATTTCTATTATGTTTGGTGCGTCTTTTCCCTTGAAGCGTACTACGAGCGAAAGACTAAAGGCACAATGAAACAGCTGGAACGATTAAGAGACGAAGGCCTTATAAAACACATCTGCATCTCCACACATGCCGCCGGCCCGGATATCAAAAAGATACTATCAGATTACCCTTTCGAAGGTATTTTACTGGGTTATTCCGCTATGAATTTTGCCTATCGCCAGGAAGGACTGGAGGCTGCCTCAAAGCTGAATTGCCCCGTTATCGTTATGAATCCCCTCGGCGGCGGTCTCATCCCGAAAAATCCCGAGCGTTTCTCTTTTGTTAAAACCCGGCCGGAAGAAACTGTTGCCGAAGCCGCCCTGCGCTTTTTAATTAATGACGAGCGGATTACTCTCATTCTCGTCGGCCTTAGCAGTAAACAACAGCTTGATGAAGCTGTTTC
>CAZMQF010000232.1:0-2363 GCA_964568365.1 uncultured Pirellulales bacterium
ACTACTTCACCTCCTTATAGTAATTTATCCTAAATCGTAATCATTCTTACTAATTGCGCAAAAAAAATATCAAGACTTCTTGACACACCTTCCACACTTGCCCTCCAGGACTACTTTTATGTTCATAACATTGAAGTTTTCTTGAAACTGCATGGGAATTTTCAGGTTATCGTAACTCTCATTACGAAAGTCTATTATATTATTACACTCCAGGCATCTGAAATGATGGTGAGGACTCGTATCCGGGTCATACCGTTTTACCTCGCCATACCCTTCAACGATATGAACAAGACCCATTTCAGCAAAGGTTGACAGCGTTCTATACACCGTATCAAGGGAGATGTCAGCAAAGACCTTCCGTACCCTATCAAAAATATCTTCTGAACAAGGATGGTCTTCCGACTTAACCAGTTCCTCATATATCGCAACACGCTGTGGCGTTATATTAAGATTGTGTTGTTTACACCTGTCTCTAAATTCAGTCATAAGGTCTTTTTTACTCTTTTGCAGCATCTTATCAACTCACAAAAAGAATGACATCATATTTACTAATTATTACTATATAAGAATTGTTCTTATTGTTCAACAAGAATTTTATTTTTTTCAAAATACCGGCCGAAACCCAAATTAGGGCGTAAAATGGCATAAATTTAATAGGCTTTTCAATTGTCAAAATGCTTAACTTTGTTAATTATATAAGGTTGTTTTATGGTGTTTTTTGTACCGGTCTTACTCAGGTTTCGCCGTACGCCAAAGGAAAAGGTGGGAAACAATGGAGCCTAAAAATGTTCTGATTGCGTTTGGATTAACCTTATTTGCGGGCCTATCCACGGGGATTGGCAGTGCCCTTGCGTTCTTTGCTAAACGCACTAATACAAAGTTCCTTTCTGTTTCCCTCGGTTTTTCAGCCGGCGTGATGATATATGTCTCATTTGTTGAAATATTTCCCAAGGCAAAAGATTGTCTATCTGTTCAATTAGGCGAGGTCGGCGGTTTTTGGATTACTGTACTGTCGTTCTTCGCTGGAATCATCTTTATCGGCGTTATAGACAGACTCGTGCCATCTTTTGAAAATCCTCATGAAGTACACAAGGTCGAAGAGATGGGCGACGCTTCCCGAGCGTCCAGCTTTAAGAAGTTATACAGGATGGGGCTTTTCGCAGCAATTGCGATTGCAATTCACAATTTCCCGGAAGGTCTTGCCACTTTTGCAAGCGCATTAAAAGATGTCAAAATCGGAATACCAATAGCTATCGCCATAGCAATACATAACATTCCCGAAGGCGTTGCTGTCTCAGTTCCCATATTTTATGCAACGGGCAATAGAAATAAGGCTTTTGCTTATTCATTTCTTTCTGGACTATCAGAACCAATCGGGGCACTAATCGGATACGTTCTTTTGTTTTCATTTTTTAATGACATTGTCTTTGGAGTTCTGTTTGCTTCGGTAGCAGGGATAATGGTATTCATCTCACTTGATGAGCTGCTCCCTACCGCCCAGGAATACGGAGAACACCACTTAGCGGCTTACGGACTGGTTGCAGGCATGGCAGTTATGGCCATAAGTTTGCTAATGTTCTTATAAAAAGTTCGCATTTAGGCATAACTATAAAATTTTATCATTCACAAAACATAGTTAAAAGCAGCAGCGAACTGCAAATCAAAAGCTGATTTGGCCAGATATCTTGGTATATCAAGAACAATGGTAACAAAGGTCGTGACGGAATTGCTATTTTAGCACCCAAAAAGCACAGAATATCTTCAGTGAACTTGGGTGAAAATGCAACAATTTAGTCTTCAGGCAAAGCTGCTATCCTGAATCCAAAGCTCCATCCCTCAGGATGGAGAACACTGTTCCTCTCTCTAACTGATGCTTTCATGGCTCTGGGGGATACGTCAAAAGAACCCCCTCTTATACACCACTGAGCCTTATTGAATCTGGTTTCTGTCCACTCAAATACGTTTCCATTCTGATCGAAGGTGCCATAAGAGCTGAATGAATTCTTATAAGCTCCGACCGAAGTCAATCCATTAGCAGGGCTAAAACCTGCGTTAGCTGAGTTAATACCTCCAGGAGGTTTTTCTATTTTAGGCTGGTTATCACTTTGTGTGGCATATTGCCAGTATCCGGCATTTAAATTGCCTGCTTTATAATAAGCTGCCTTGTACCATTCATTCTCAGAGGGAAGGAAAAAAACAGCATCTTCAGCTCTGGACCCAACCCTATCCGGGCCATCAAACGTATAGGCACCATCTTCAGTTGTGTGTATATCCTGTTTTCCTTCAGGCATCCCATTTTGGAGCCAGTTAGCATAACGAAGACAATCATACCAGCTTACAAAATTAACGGGATGCTTTTCTCT
>CAZMQF010000233.1:0-2354 GCA_964568365.1 uncultured Pirellulales bacterium
ATCCTCGCTGTATTAGACGTTGGAGCATACAAAATAGTTTGTTTATTCTTATCCAAGCCTAGTTCTGCATCCTTTTTTTTAATGCTATTTGTGAAGAAATCATCATATTTTGGATATCCAACTATGACTGATTTAGTGTATTGCGAGGCTATGTTGTGCGAATACGGCCCAGGGGCTAAAACTAAGCCGAATGGTTCAAGCATAATCCTTTGATGAATCTTGTTCTTCTCGCAAAGAGAATACATCACTCGAACCTTTGGGACATCTCTCCAGTATTTCAAAATCCAAGGTTGGAGTTTGGATTGCGTGGTTACAACCAAGCTAATTGACTTCGATGGCTTCTTTTGATAAGGAATCCCCAATTTTTTCAGAAGTGCTTCAGTTCGCAGATGGTCATAGCGAGATTCAAGGACGACCAATCTTGCACTTCTCAGATGCCTAAGAATTGGCAAATAGAACACAATTTCACCGGAATTACAGCAAAAAAAATCTATGTTGAGCATTTTACTCGTAGTTTTTAGCCAGCATTATGCTATTTAATTTCATCTTAATCTTTCCTTATTCAATCTTATAAAATAGTTCCATTTGATACATCATTCAAACACATTTTGAGAAGCCCATATTCTCTTTCTTTCTTCTCTTAGCTCTTTTAGGTTAGCCAAGATTTCCTTCCAGTCGGTCCTTGGTAAGACCTTATATAACGGCTTTCCATGGAAATTTAGACCTGATGGACTATATCACTTATCAACAGTGTCTCCTTTAGGCCGGCTATCCCTATACGGGTCAATATATTCCGCTAAAGCCAAATTAATCATCTCTTGTGGGTCAGTAGATAAATCAAAAAGTTGCTCCTTACAGGGCCAGCCATCGCGGTGATATACATATTTCCAATTCCCTTTTCTAACCATAGTCTTTCTATGCCATTGGTCGGCGTAAGCACTATCCGCATATAAATATCTGCTTTTGCGCAATGGCTTTTCTAAGACAACATTGCCAAAATTTATCAAACTGATTAAATCATTTATCAGCTTTCCTTGAGGATTTTCCGGATCATAAACAACAAATGGGACTTTCAGAGTTCCTTCACATAAATTAAAGGCATACCCCCAAATTCCCTGTTCACCATGCATACGTCCATGATCGGAAAATAAAAATGATTTTGTGTTTGCGGGATAGTTTTTTAAAAGCAAATTAATGAGATAATCCATTTCGTAGATTTCATCATCCAATTTATAATTTGTTTTGTTTATTGAAAAACCTTTGAATTGAGCGCTTACTTCCGAGCCAAATCTTACAAACATTGCCCAAGGGCTCCGCAGCTTTGTTATTGTGGCCTGAGCCTGCTGCAACATGCCTATTTTTCCCTTTTTCATTAATCTTTTACTAAAGTGAAAAAAAACTGTTTTACACCCCTGCCAGGCATTTACCCTGTATTTTACCGGATTCGCTGTCTCCATTTCTTTATCCCAAAATATATAGGTTTGATATCCTTTCTTCTCTAAAGATTGAAATAAAGATTGAGTTCCTGCCGGCAAGCCTGAATCTACGTTGCTATAGGACCTTCTGCCAAATTCATGAGGAAAAAGTCCAGTAAAAATTGAAGTTAAGCCCATTGCCGTTGAGGGCGCAGAAGCAACAACATTGGAATAAAATGTTGATTTCTTCATTAATTCTTCAAGGTGAGGAGTCTCAACTAGGCCACTATAAAGCTTTAATCTGTACGCCGGCATTCCGTCAAACATAAGCATTAATAAATTAGAATTCATAACACCAGCCTCTTACGTTAAGAAATCTATTGACTTATCCTTAAAGCTTTTGAGATAAACAATGCCTACGAGGGTCGCCACTATAATCGAAAGCACTGCCCAGAATAGAAATACATTTGCCCAATTACCAGCTGTTTGTGTAACCAAGAAAGGAACGATTATACCTATCAATACTGTGCCAATATAACCCATCCCATCTATAAATCCCGCTGAAGCCGCAACCACCTGTTTATCTGCAAAACGGGTAGGAAATGTTGTTACTAAAAAGACATGGGGCCCGTACAGAAAGAAACTGCCGATTAACAATAGTAATGTTGCCAGTAAACCTTCGGCAAATGGAAACATTGCGAAGCTAAGAGCTAACATTATTAGGCATATTATGGTGATAACGTCTCTGTTAATCTTTAGCCTATTATACACAAGGGTACCGAAGACGCCTGCGATGGGAATTAAGAATACCTTCAGACCGACTCTACCCATCTGTTCTACTGCAAAGTTCTGTGCCTTAAATAAATACAGCGGAATCCAGGTAATTACTCCATATCTGACCATATTCAATAGGCAAAGCGACAAGCCGCTTAAGACAAT
>CAZMQF010000234.1:0-2271 GCA_964568365.1 uncultured Pirellulales bacterium
CCAGGTTTTGATTTTCTCTAATAACTGAAATGAAGCTTACAGAAATTTTGCAGACAAGTTGTGTTAAGGTCCCCTTAGAAAGCAAAGATAAAAAATCTGCAATAATTGAACTTGTGGACCTTTTAGATTCAAAGCATTTATTGTCAGACAGAGACATCGTTTTAGAATCGGTTTTAATGCGCGAACAAACGCGCAGTACAGGCATTGGTTCGGGCATTGCCATACCACACGGAAAGTGCAACGCAGTCAAAGAATTAATTATGGCGGTCGGAATTGCAGATGAGCCGATCGATTTTGAAAGCGTTGACGCCAAACCCGTTAAAATTATTCTCTTACTTGTATCACCGGCAAATCAAACAGGGCCGCACATTCAGGCACTGGCACAAATAAGCAGGCTGATGCTTGATGAAAAATTTAAAGAGAAACTTGAGAACAGCAGCTCGGCTGATGAGGCTTATGAACTGCTGAGCAAGAAAGATAACCAGTAGCGTCTTCTATCTTTGAAAAAAAGAGGATTGCATTTCATTAGTTTACAAAGCTATGATGCTTTTTCCCAGAGGATTAATCCCAATTCATTAGGATCGACGAGGTCCTCGTGTTTCGGAACAATTCTAACGGCAAATCCCTGACGCCCAGATTGCTCACAGGTCATAGAACCGGAGAACCAGTGCTCACCATCCTGATTGGCACTTTTTCGGTAATCCATTTTCATAGATGTTCCATTTATAATATTTCCCCAGACGTCAACGGGGCCGTGATAAAGTTCAACAGAGATTTCATCCGGTTTTATGGCTCCAAGCTTAACTAAAGCTTTCACTTCCAGTTTAGCCCCAACTTTTAACTGCGACTGTTCCGGTTTCAGCGGCTTCTGCGGCTGACCGTTCTTAATACTGCTCTGTACATCCTTGATAGACAACTCAGGCCAGGCTGATTGTATTTTAGCCTTCCATCCTGAAAAAGCTTTTGCCCGGCTCATAGCCTCGTCGTTTAAGTATCGAAATCTGGTTGCCGCAGGATTATAAAACTTCTGAGTATAATCGGCTACCATCCTATGCGTATTAAAATTCGGGGTTATCCACTTAATTGATTCTTTAACTCTGTGAATCCAGGCTCGCGGCAGGCCGTCCGCACAGCGCGTATAAAACAACGGAACAATTTCCTTTTCGAGGATATTATACACAGCTTTCGATTCAACGTTATCCTGGTAAGAAGGGTCCTGATAAACTTCTCCGGCGCCGATTGCCCAGCCGCCCTCGGGCCTGTATCCTTCACACCACCATCCATCTAAAGTGCTCATATTCAAAGCACCATTAAGCGAGGCTTTCATTCCGCTCGTACCGCTTGCTTCCATCGTCGGTCTTGGTGTATTAAGCCAGACATCCACGCCACGCACAAGATATCTGGCTATGTTAATATCATAATCCTCTAAAAACACTACTCTGCGTCTGACGTTATATTGATTTGCAAAGTGAATAAGCTGTCTTATAATTTCCTTGCCCTGGCTGTCCTTAGGATGTGCTTTACCCGCTAAAATAATCTGGACCGGCCTTCCAGGGTCGGTGAGAAGCTTAACGAGCCTGGCGGGGTCCTTAAAGAGTAAGTTACCTCTTTTATAAGGCGTAAACCTCCTGGCAAATCCGATTGTCAAAGCTTCCGGGTCGAGAACTTCATCCGCCCAGTTTAATTCGGTATGATATGTGCCTCTGCGCTGCATTTGGGCTTTGAGCCGCGTTCTTGAAAATGCCACGAGGCTTTCCCGGTTACGCTGATGAATGCGCCATAACTCCTCATCAGGAATCTGGTCGATAGTTTCCCAGCTAATACCGTCAATAAGCTCATCGGCCCAATTGGTTCCAAGATACCTTTCATACATTAAGTTCATCTCTTCAGAAATCCAGCTTTTGATATGCACTCCATTTGTGATTGAAGTTATGGGGACTTCATCTTCAGGCACATCCAGCCATAAAATCGACCACATTTTCCTTGAGACCTGACCGTGCTTGATGCTGACGCCATTTTTGTATGAGCTGAGCCTTAGGGCAAGCACAGGCATTTTGAAAGGTTCTTTATCGTCCTTTGGAACAATCTTACCGAGAGCTAAAAACTGCTCTTTACTTATACCGAGCTTCGGATAATAATCGGCAAAATATTTATCGACCATCTCGAGCGGAAATTCGTCATTCCCGGCTTTTATAGGTGTATGTATCGTAAAAACGTTTCCTGCCTTTGTGGCTTCGAGAGCCTGTTCAAAACTTATATTCACTTTACTTT
>CAZMQF010000235.1:0-2251 GCA_964568365.1 uncultured Pirellulales bacterium
GGGTTTGTGATATGAAAAAAAGTTAAATTATGATGACTTTTTAAGTTATAATAAACTCTATATAACCCGTCTGTCTCTAATTATAATATTAAGACAATAAAACTGCTTTGTCAATAAAAAAATGACAAAATTTTACGAATTTCTTGAAAATTTATAAAACCATCAATATCCTGATTTTTATTGCGTTATGCGTATATCGTATTGCATATAAATGAAAAATTCCTGCCGGTATGTTTCATTATATTAAGATTAGCATTTTGGGGGTTAGAATATTATAATTTTTGAATTCAAAGGCTGGTTAAATATATGGCGAAAGAACGATTACAGAAGGTTCTGGCTGCTGCGGGAATTGATTCTCGCAGAAAATGCGAGCAGTTGATTATTGACGGGCGTGTACGTGTCAACGGCGAGGTTGTTGACCGGCTGCCGGCCTTTGTCGAGGCTGAGAAAGATGTTATAACGGTCGATGGACATAAAATACGTTTCGAAAAAAAGGTTTATTATCTGTTAAACAAGCCCAAAGGAGTTGTCTGCACGAATTCAGACCCGCTCGGCAGGCCGAAAGCGATTGACCTGCTTAATTGCGGGCAGCGCATATTTTGTGTCGGAAGACTTGATATCGATACGACAGGCCTGATTATTCTTACAAATGATACCGAGCTGACAAATAAATTAACGCATCCGAGATACGCCTGCCCAAAGACGTATGTTGTTAAGGTTAGAGGAGAATTTACAGCAGAGAAAATCGAAAAATTGAAAAAAGGTATCTGGTTAGCAGAGGGAAAGACAGCACCAGCCGCTGTCAAAATCCTGAAGCGAGGGAAGGAAATGGCGCTGCTTGAGATAACCATACGACAGGGTATCAACAGGCAGATACGGAGAATGCTCGCGAAAGTCGGCCTTAAGGCAGCATCAATTAAAAGGACAAAGATAGCGATTATCTCGGTAAGAGGTATAGGTGTCGGAAAGTTCAGAGCGATGACGAAAACTGAACTGGGAATTTTGCAAAAAACAGCTAAAAGGCGAGTATGATTTGCCCGAGGAGGGCAGAGTTGAAGGAGATGACAGCAGTTTTTGCCGATAAATTAAGATATTAAAAAACTCGTTGGATTTTAGAGAAGCTGAATGAAAGAAAAATATCGTAAAAAAATTAAAAGTTCACAACAAAAAAAAGCTAATAGTGCTCTTTCCAAAAAGGAGAAGGCATCATGGAGAAGGATAACCGGATGGCGACTCTGGTTGTTTCGTTTCGTCGCGGTAATATTTATTCCGGCCCTGTTAATTTTAGCCCTTGAGTTCGGTTTGCGTTTAACGGGTTATGGCTTTGATGCGAAAGCGATAATCAAGTGTAAGGTAAAAGGTCAAAAAGCATATTGTGAAAATATTAAATTCGGCTGGCTGTTTTTCCCGCCAAATATTTCGCGGGAACTTAATGCCTTTGTCTTTCCTTCAAAAAAGGCTGATAATACTTACAGAGTTTTTGTTTTCGGCGCCTCTGCCGCCCAGGGAGCACCGGACAGTGCATACAGCTTTTCGAGGATTCTTGAAGTTATGCTGTCAGAGCAGTACCCCGGAATAAATTTCGAAGTTATTAATACTGCAATGACAGCTATAAATTCTCATGTGGTTGTCAGGATAGCTAATGATTGCGCACAATACGAGCCTGACTTATTTGTTGTATATCTGGGAAATAATGAAGTCATCGGACCATACGGCGCAGGGACGGTTTTTGCCCCGCTTTCCAAGCATTTAATTTTTATCCGTTTTGGAATAGCCCTCAGAGCAACAAGGTTAGGACAATTGATGACAAATTTGCTGCAGGGGACAAACCGAAACATTCCGAAAGTGTGGGGCGGTATGGGCATGTTTGCTGATAAACAGCTTTCGGCTGATGACGAGAGCCTGCAGATAGTATATAAAAATTACAGCAGGAACCTGGAAGCTGTAATAAATACGGCGAAAAAAAGAAAAGCGGCGGTTATTTTAACTACAGTCGGAAGTAACCTTAAGGATTGCCCGCCTTTTGCCTCGCTTCACCGCAGCGGTCTTACCGAAGATGAGAAAAACAGTTTTGAGAAAATTTACAAAGAAGCGATTGATTATGACGAGGCCGGCCAATACGCCCAGGCCGTGGAAAAATATCTGGATGCTGCCGAGATTGACGGACAGTTTGCCGAGCTGCAGTTTCGTTTGGGCCGATGTTACTTTCTATTAAATCAATACGAGCAAGCAGGACAAAGATATATAAAAG
>CAZMQF010000236.1:0-2189 GCA_964568365.1 uncultured Pirellulales bacterium
TTTCTCTACGGTTAATAATCTTTTCTTTATGGTTTAAAAATTCGAGTAATTCGTGAAAATTCGTGTTAATTCGTGGCTGATTTTTTCTTATGACTTGCGACTTATGACTTTTGACTTATCTCTTTGTGTCTTAGCGCCTTCGTGGTTCATTATAATCTGTGAAATCCGTGTAATCCGTGGTTGCAAAATAATTATTTTTTTATTGAATAATCGCCTCTTTTGGGTACAATAAACACGTGTGTTAGCACAACACACGTAACGCGGAGGACGCCGCACGTTTAAGAACAGCAGTTCACGTCAAAATTAAGTTCATTTGCGATAAGGACTTATAATGAACAAGAACCAATTAACTAATTCACCAATTAACCAATTAACTAATCTTCTAATTCCTCTACATCTGTCGAGAGAACTCTACAAATCAAACCTTTTTTTGCAAAACAAAGCCAATTTAAAAAATGACCAAAAGGGCGTAACTACTTATAAAACAAAGAGTTCTGACAATTTTCGCTACTTTTCCCGCCCAAAAAACAAAGCCAAACGAACCCAAAACGAACCCAATTTTGGCCCAAAATTGGCTTTGTTTTTCTTGAACAAACCCAATTTCAAACCCAATTATGTTAAAATAGGTAATCTACGACGGCCCACTCTATCCAGAAGCGATTTTCGTTTTTATTCTGTATTCTGTGTTCTGTCTCCTGTATCCTTTTTTATGACAGATAATTGGCTTTGTTTTTCACCAAAAATTGCCGTATTACAGCTGACAGCATTGTATAATAACGGTATGGATTCGAGCGATAACGACAAATACAGCAGTATCCGGGATAAAATAAAGAGCTTTCCGGCTGGGCCCGGCCTGTACTTTATGAAGGACGAAAACGACAAGTTCCTTTATATCGGCAAGGCAAAGAATCTTCGCAGCAGGGTCGCCAGCTACTTTCAGCCGGGCAGCGAACCGGCAGGCTCGCGCGGGCCAAAAATCGCTGAGATGCTAAATAAGGTAGCTGCGGTAGATTATCTCGAGACGGCAAATGAGGTCGATGCAATTCTCAAAGAGGCCCGGCTGATAAAGGATATCCATCCGCAGTACAACACAGACCTTGTCGATGACAAGACGTTTCCGTATCTCGAAATCACAACGTCCGAAGATTTCCCGGCGATTTATATAACGCGAAAGCCGCGAACCAAAGGCAGCAGATTGTTCGGCCCATTTGCCGGTGCCAAGGACCTGCGGGCGGTACTTGTTGTTCTGCAGAAGATATTCAAGTTCAGGACGTGCAAACTTGATATTACAGCAGGCGATTCGAAGAAGCGTTTTTTCAGGCCTTGTCTTTTATACAGCATTAGGCAGTGCACAGCACCGTGCGCTGACAAAATCGGCAAAGCCGATTACAAAAAAATAATCGCAGACCTTGTCAAATTCTTAAAATCGAAACGCTCGACCATACTTCGGCAACTGAAAAAACAGATGGAGCAGGCCTCGGCAAACCTTAACTATGAAAAGGCGGCAATGCTTCGCGACCGTATTAGATTAATCGAACGGCTTGACCGCCGCGGTGAGCCGGAGCTGGACGTTCAGCCGGAAGTCTTTGCAGCAGAGCCGACCGAGGCATTAGGCGAGCTTCAAAAACTTCTTGAAACGAGCCAGCCTGTGCGGCTCATCGAGGGTATCGACATCGCGCATATATCAGGGGCTGAATCAGTGGGCTCGTTAGTTAAGTTCATCGACGGCAGGCCCTTCAAGAGCGGCTACAGAAGATTCAAAATCAAAACCGTCAAGGGTGTTGACGACTATGCGATGATTGCCGAGGTTGTCAGGCGCAGATATAAATATGCTATGGCAGGCGAGGAGTTATGGCCTGATTTGATTTTGATAGACGGCGGGCAGGGACAGCTAAATACAGCAGAAAAAGCACTTAAAAAGATGAATGCACCGCAGGTTAAACTGGCTGCCCTTGCCAAAAGAGAGGAGGACCTTTATGTTTTGGGCAACCGAGGCCCGATGAAATTATCCAAGACATCGGCTGCCCTTAAGCTTCTGCAATACGTTCGGGACGAGGCACATCGTTTCGCACAGCACTATCATCACATTCTCAGAGGCAAAAAAATGCTTGAAGATAAATAATTCCACCTAATAACCGGAGACCTGTTTGTAGCGACAAATATGAGGAAAATTAAAGAAAAAATAATTA
>CAZMQF010000237.1:0-2160 GCA_964568365.1 uncultured Pirellulales bacterium
CACCGGGTTTTCAACCCGGCAACAGGGGTTCGAATCCCCTTGGGGCTATTAAATCGTCACCTGCCCCTTTAACTTCTTAGGAAACAGTTATCCCAAAAAGAGAACCACCAAAACACTAACAAAAGCTACCGTTGCCGCTATCGCTGCCCAAAAAAAAGATCGCTTTGCACATACGCAAGCATTGAACATCATTTCAGTTTGTAACGCCATATGAATGTATTTATAAAGATGCAATATATTATTCGGTGCTGAATCCGGTATATGTGCTCCTATATATATTGCTATTTTTTGTAGAGGAGCTTTACGTTCCTCAAACGATTTCTTGTTAATATCTTTCAACTCCTGCTTGATTTTCCCGATTTCCTTGTTTGTCATTTTTCACCTGCTTTTTATTCCCGGCAAGGCGTTTATTGCGTTACAGGTTTTTATCGCAACCAATATATATGTGATGAAATGGGTGACACCTGCCGCGAAAGCGAAAAAAAACAGCGCCCACGAGGCCGCGGGATAGCCGGTAAAGGCCCTGCTTATGAGTCCGACGAATGCGAATACACATACCATAGGAATCACTACTGCCATCGCGGCTAATATGAACGCAATGGCGTATATCAGAAGCAGCACAAACGACAAATCTTTGGCCTTTATTGAACGCCTGTGTATAAACGCATTATAATCTTCCACAAACCCCGTGAGCATACACAACGTCCAATAGATATTGAAAACCGGAACGAATAAAAGTGCAACGGCCTTGGCCGGAGTGATGGAAGCCTGTTTATCCGCGATGGCGGCCCACATCTTGTAAAACATCATAAGCTCGATTAACACGCTACATAATAGGAAAAAATCCGCCGCCGCGAAAGTCACGAACAAAATCGAATGTGCCTGGTTTCTTATTGCCAGGAACAGAGCCAATCCGCCCAAAACACCAGCGATAATTCGCAAGGCCGTCCAGTAATACACAAACACCGTTTTTGGCAACCCTTTTTCTTCCTTTGCCAGGTCCTTAATTTTTGCGAGCGTTTTTAATAGTTCAGCGATTTTTGCTGCCTTGGATTTTACCGGCTCAGGACCTTTAAGGGGTGGTACTGTGGGTGCCGCAATTTTTGAGGGAGGCGCTGCCGGCTCAGCTTTTTGTACTTGTGTTTCTACCGGTTTCGGACTTGTTGCGGGCGGTTCTACGGCTGCGGGTGTCTCTATGAACGGCTGGATAGTAAAGGATTTGGCACACCTGGGGCATTTCGCCTGTTTACCAACGCTCGCCTCGCTGGTGTTAAATCTTGCCTTACAATTAGGACACTGTGTTTTCATAACAAACCTTTTATTTTCCTCTCTTTCTGTGTCAGGATTTCGCTCCTTGCGGGCTGATTCCAGGTCCGGCAACTATTATACCATATTTTAAGCCGATTCACGAGGATTTTGAACTGATTTTTCTCAAACAGGATAACAGGATTTACAAAATTAAATTTAGCCACAGATTTCAAAGAGGAGAAATTTAGCCACGAATAAACACGAAATGACACGAATAATTTAACCACGGATTTCACGGATTGACATGGATTTATTTCGCTGACTTGGGTGTTCTCAGGATTTTTTGCTTTGAAAAGCAAGCTATTCATACAATAAATCCTTCGTCCACAAGAATGCTTTGCATTCTTACCTTGTAAGTCAGCAAAATTGTTAAAACCTGTAAAAATCTTTCTAGTCCACAAGAACACTATACGTGTTCTCTTTACCAAGTCAGCGAAGAGATTAAGCTTTTTCGCAAAAGCGAAGATTTCATTGTGAAACGAAGCCAATTTTGGGGAAAACAAAGCCAATTTGGGGAAAAACGAAGCCAATATTGAGCTAAAATTGGGTTCGTTTTGGGTTTGTTTGGGTTTGTTTTTTCGGCTTCCAAAAAGCATTAAATTTTTAGAACTCTTTATTATAGAAGTACTTACGTACATTTGTGCACGCGAAAATTTGGCTTTGTTTTGCATAAAAAGGGTTGATTTGTAGAGCTCTCTCGACAGTTGTAGAGGTGCGTTTTGATAGTTAATTGGTGAATTGGTGAATTTGTTAATTAGTTTATCGATTTTTGATACCGGATACTCGATACACGTTTCTAGTGTCCCGTGACTCGTTTCTCGTGTCTCGTGATTATTTGACATTTGTTAGTCC
>CAZMQF010000238.1:0-2150 GCA_964568365.1 uncultured Pirellulales bacterium
CCTCATTTTTTTCAGCCAGCCGATATTTTTCCTGCAGCTTATAGTTTAGCTGCTCAAGAACGCCTTCTTTGAGCCAGAGTGAGCGAACGATGCGCTGGTCCCTGTCGTCAGCACCTGTAAGTGCCCAGTCTTTAGGCGGTAGTTTCCTGCCGGGCTTTTTTTCAAAAACAACAGGCTCCATCATCTGTCCGAGGATACCGTCAGCCAGAACAACGGTAGTCATTCTGTACTGGTCAGCCAAATCGAAAGCCAAAATCATACAATCCACTAACTCCTGGACAGTCGATGGGCCGAGCACAAAGGTTCTGTAATCGCCGTGACCGCCGCCCCGTGTAGCCTGGAAATAATCGCCCTGTGAAGGGGCGATATTGCCCAGGCCTGGACCGCCGCGCATAACGTTTACGACGACAGAAGGCAGCCGCGCTCCCGCAAGATAGCTGATACCTTCCTGCATTAAACTGATGCCGGGGCTCGATGAGCTCGTCATTGCCCTTTTGCCGGTGGCGGCAGCGCCGAAGACCATATTTATCGCTGCAAGCTCGCTTTCGCACTGCACGAAAACTTTGCCTTCTTCCGGCATACGTTTCGACATATAAGCGGTAACCTCGTTTTGCGGGGTAATAGGATAGCCGAAATAAGCATCAACCCCGGCTAAAATGGCCGCTTCGCCAAGGGCTTCGTTGCCGCACATCAGAACCTTCCCGGCAGTCATGATTTTTCCTTCACGAATTTAACTTTTTTTTTAACCTTTGGCTCGGTCGAGACTATTGTTTCGTCTCTAAGGACTTTAATCGCAGCATCAGGGCAAACCAGGGCACAAACGGCACAGCCTGTACAGCCGCGGTTATTTGTTTCTGCGGGGAAAAATCCTTTTTTGTTGGAGCGTTTTGATATAACGATGCAGCCTTTGGGGCAAAATACAACACATAAACCGCAACCTTTGCATCGCTCGGTATCGATTATTATCTTGCCAGCCATTTTTGCCCTTTACATCTCGCAGCCGGTATCAGAGCAGGCGGTAACACGGGCTTCCAGCCCGTGTTAACACGGCCAGGATGGCCGTGTTACCCAAGGCCATCGGATTCTAACAAAAATTATAAGAGATGTAAAGGACAAGATTTCAATCTGACGGCTGATACCAAAAACGTGTCAAAAGTCCTATGGACTCCTTGCGGAGAATCAATAATCGAAATAAAGAACGCCCTCTGAATCGGTGCCCTCGTGATTTAAGCGAATATTTTTTGTGGCAGGTTTGTATACCCAACCATAAATGTGTGTCTGGACCGGGCCCGCGGGGAAGGGTTGGAGATTGAAGATAATTCTTACGGCTTTCTTGTTATTGAAAGGATTCTCCGGGCACTCGAGGATGCTGCTTTTGAGCTGATTACCTTCAGCTGCTTCAACGGTGATTTGTTCGTTAAAAACAGCTTCGGTAGGCGATTTTAATATGTCATTATCCGGGTATCCCGGGGCAACGCTGTCATTTTTTGCCGCATAGATTTCTATAATAGTACGCAGCGTTCTCAAATGGTCTTTGGCGGTGGCTTCTTTTGCCTGTTGAGTATAAGATTGAAATGTAGGTATTACTATGGCTGCAAGGATACCCAGTGCCAACACTACTATTAGCATCTCGATAAGTGAAAATGCTTTTTTCATAAGTGTCTATACCTGATAGATCTCCGCAGTGTCTATACTTGATAGACCGCCGCTGATACTATAATTATCGTTTGGGAAGGTCGTTTGATAACAAAAAAATATTATGGGACGATTAATATTGAATTGATATTCTATTTTTCTGTGTTTTTTTCATTTTGCGCTTGTGATTCGAGAAATTTTTTCACCTTTCTGCGGATAGTTTTGAGACGTTCACAAATCGGAAGCTTTTGCGTACAGGCTGATTCACATAGGTGGCATTCGGTACATTTTCCCAAATAGTCATCCTCCAGCTTTATCCCCCAGTGGTATCTGAGACGATTAATAAAATCCACAGGCGTGTCACTGAGGACATAGTGGTTATAAACATCCATCATCCTCGGTACATCTATACCCTGTGGACATTTATCGCAGTAACGGCAGGCGGTACAGAGCTCGTTGAAGCTTTCCTGCAGGTTATCTCTGATACGGCCAATATTCTCTGCCGGGATAGGTTT
>CAZMQF010000239.1:0-2117 GCA_964568365.1 uncultured Pirellulales bacterium
CTTCTCTATCAAAGCAAACTTAAAGAAATACCTTGGGATAATAATAACCCAGACTCACCAACTGGCAATTGCTCTACCGCATGGCGTAAGACAGGGTCAACATTCGTATATACCTTGTTTGTCAGATTTGGCGAAGAATGTTCCAAAAGCCGCTGTGTAACAGCAGTGGAAATTCCATTTTGAGCAAGCATAGAGCCGAAGGTTTTACGCAAATCGTGGAATTTCAGATCAGTTAACCCAGCATCTTCGCATATCTTCTTCCATTTCTTTTGGCTGAAATTATCATTGAACAAATTTTCTTGCCTGACCACCATCCCGGCAACATATCTGGATAGTTCTAACATTATCTCAGCTGACACAGGACGCGAAGCCATGCTTTTTCTGGTTTTTCTGCTCGTTGTCGTGATATAGTTATTTGCAAAATCAACATCACTGACTTTCAATGATTCAATATCACCACGTCTAAGACCTGTGCCCAAAGCCAATAAAATTCTTAACCTCATGGTTTGATATGATTCAAATGCCAAAAGCAATTTTTTGATCTGCGTGCTATCCAACGATTTCACAGGTCTTTCATCTTCTTTCAATTCCCTAATTTTCAGTGCCCCATTTAAGTATCTGTTTTCCCTGCACCAGTTTATAAATGTTTTTAAGTTTCTGATGTCTTTGTTAAGCGTTGGGCGTTTTACTTCACTACCTCTTTGGAGTATGAACTTGTCAATTATATTCCGGGTAATCTGTTTCGAATTGCATTTTCCAACTAATCGCTCAAAGTTTCTCAGGGACAAAGCAATTTCATAAAGCGTTCCTTCGGTGACACCCTGCACTTTTTTGGCCTCTCGATATTCATCAACCATCTGCTGCCAGTCAGCTGCAACCATACCCGTAAAGACGTCAGAGTTCAACTGAGTGTATTTGATCTGCTTATAATGTTCAGCCAGTTCCTTACTGGGCAAGGCCTTTGCTTTGCGCTTGCTGCTCTCGTACCAGCCAACCCACCAGCCGTTGATATTTTTCCGCTTGTAAACCCACACCTTTTTCATAATATCTATTCTATCGTAATTATGGGGTTGCGAATCAAGCGGAAATGGAGGATGAGAATCAAGCAAAACGGTGCTATATTGGAGACATAGGGGGAAATATCAAAGTCGATTGCAACATAAGGCTATGTTTTACAAATGGTTATATAAGGATGTGTTTTCGTGGCATCCAGATTACATATCCGATGATTGCTGTCAAAAACTCCTGGCCTGTAAATCCTCGTATGACCAGAAGATTGAATATTCAACGCTCATAAAAATCTCGGATTCTCCAGGAATGCCATTTAGGGAAGGTGTTGCTACAAGGTGAAAAAGAAACCTAATCCTAACACGACTGACCCACTCCAAAAAATTTCGGATGAATACGCTCTGTTTCTCTGCTTATAAGTTCCTTAAAAGACAAGACTTACAGATGGGCAGGGGCGGAATTGAACCGCCGACACACGGATTATATAACCTTTTGACTTCCATTTCGTATAATAATCACAAGCTGTTGTATTAAAGGTGGTTGCGATTATTGAGAATCGTAACCTTATTAAAGATTACAACCTGTGGTACAACTAACTCGAGTTTATCTCAAAAAAACATAAACCATTTTTTTACGGAGGTGGACATGAAAACTTCAAAAAGAAAAACACGGTCAGACAAATTCCCCCTAACACGTCACCCGACAGGGCAGTATTGCAAAAAGATCAGTGGAAAAATCTATTATTTCGGCTCTGACAAAAGAGAGGCGCTACAAAGATATTTGGATCAGTCAACATATCTACACGGATGTCAGGAAAATTTGCAAAAACCAACAAGCGATAATATGACCTTAAAACAGCTTTGTGATATGTATTTGAAGTATCAGTATTCTAAGCTTCAGGCAAATGACCTTACTGCAAGCCACCACAACGAACAAATCGGCAGCCTTAACAAATTAATGGCTTTTCTGGGTCAGAATATAGATATCAATAACATCTCAACCTTGGATTTGCAGAACTACAAAAGAAGGATACAGAAAAGCCATGTGTCAGTCTGCAGGTTGAACCTGCATATAAGTATTATGAAGGCGTTATTTCATTGGGCAAGAAA
>CAZMQF010000240.1:0-2076 GCA_964568365.1 uncultured Pirellulales bacterium
GGTAACACAGGGGCTTTTGGTGCCTCCATTCCAGGTTCGAGTCCTGGCCGGGTAGTTGAAAACGAAAAACTAAAAGTTAAAAACTAAAAATCGAGGAAACAAAACTGGAAAAAACTGTTGCCATAATACTCGCTGCCGGAATCAGCAGCAGAATGAAAACCGACACTCCGAAGGTCCTCTTCGAGGTCTGCTCAAAGCCTATGCTCTCCTACGTCCTCAATGCCTGCAGGGCTGTCGGTATAGAAAAAATATACGTCGTTGTTGGCTTCGGCGCAGAGCTCGTAAAAAAAAGTTTTGCAGACGCCCGCGACATTACCTGGGTCCTCCAGTCTGAGCAGAAAGGTACCGGCCACGCCGTCCTCTGCTGCAAAGAGCACCTTAAGGATTTCGACGGCCTGACTTTTGTTTTATGTGGTGATGGGCCTCTCATCAGGCCGCAAATCCTCGAAGAGCTTACCCAAAAGCACAACGGCCAAACCGCTGCAATGCTCGCGACGGCTATTCTCGATGACCCTGCTGGTTACGGCCGAATCGTAAGAAACAAAACAGGCGACCTCGAAAAAATCGTCGAGCACAAAGAATGCAGCGAAGACCAGCTCACAATACAAGAAATAAATCCAAGCTATTATTTATTTGACAATAAAGCCCTTTTCGATTCCCTTGAAAAAATTAACAACGATAATGTTCAGGGCGAATACTACCTCACCGACGTCTTCGAGATTATGCTCAACGCCGGTAAAAAAGTCGCCGTCGTCACCGCCGTCCGCCCCGAGGAGGCTATGAGCGTCAATACCAAGGAACAGCTTGACAAAATGAATGAAATTATGTGTAAAAGACTCGAAAACCGGGATGCTGACTAAAGGATTGGTTTGATAACCGTTATTTTAAGGATGGATAAAGATGTTTCTGAATGAAAACCTAAAAGTATTTTCAGGCAGCAGTAACATAGAGCTCGCAGTAAAAGTCTGCAAATACCTCGATATCCCCGTCGGCGGAGCTGAAATCGACAGCTTCCCAGACGGCGAAAAATTCATCAGGGTCGAGGACGACGTCAGGGGAAGAGACTGTTACGTCATTCAATCGACCTGCGCTCCTGTTGATACGTATCTCGTCGAGCTGCTCATTTATCTTGATTGCCTCAAAAGAGCCAGCGCCAGGCGTGTTACTGCCGTTATACCTTACTTCGGTTATGCACGCCAGGACAGAAAAGACGAAGGACGCGTCCCAATCACCGCAAAGCTCGTCGCAAACCTTATCACTACCGCCGGCGCAGACCGGGTCCTCGCAATCGACCTCCACGCTCATCAGCTGCAGGGCTTCTTCGATATACCAGTCGACCACCTTATGGGTGAGCTTGTACTCGGAAAATATTTCCGCGATAAGAAAATAGACAGCCTCACCGTTGTCTCGCCGGACGTCGGAAATATCAAAACCGCTTCCAGGTATGCTTCGCATCTCGGCGGCGAGCTCGCTATCATTCACAAAAGAAGAGTCAGCGGCAGTGAGGTCGTCGCTCAGGAAATTATTGGCGAAGTCAATCACAGAAACATACTGATGTGCGACGATATCATCGCAACTGCCGGTACAGTCGCCAGCGCCGCAGACCTCGTCAGGCAGAGAGGTGCTGAAAAAATCTTCGTCGGAGCAACACACGGTATCTTCGCTGGCCAGGCTGTAGAGCGTCTCCAGCAGGCTCCTATAGATGAAATCGTCGTAACAGATACTATCCCGTTAAGAGAACAGGCTCAGAAATCAAAAATTATCAAGGTATTGTCAGTTTCTGCTATGTTGGGTGAAGCTATTAAAAGAATACACAGAAATGAATCTATAAGCAGTTTGTTTACTGACGTTTCGTAGTAACTCGTCTGCAAACGTCACCGAATATATGGTTAAATATGATTAGTATGGTTGAGAGGATATTATGGAAGAAAAATTGGCCTTGAAAGCTGAAATTCGTGAAAACACAGGCTCAACTTATGCCCGGAAAGTAAGAAAGCAGAGACGGATACCGGCAATTGTTTACGGCCATAAGCAGGACCCTGTCTCTATATCGCTCGACGCGCACGATTTTACCGA
>CAZMQF010000241.1:0-2027 GCA_964568365.1 uncultured Pirellulales bacterium
TTGAGATGGGCGGCTGCGGTATGGTTGACCCGAACGTCTTTGACGCCGTCGGTATTGACAGCGAGAGATATACCGGCTGGGCCTTCGGTTTTGGTATTGAGCGTCTCGCTATGCGAAAGTACGGAATAACCGACATCCGCCTGTTCTTCGAGAATGACCTTCGCTTTTTGAAACAGTTCTAATTTTTTATCCGCAGATTTGTCCCCGCTCAAACGCCGCGGGGGCTTTAACTCGCCAAGTTTATTCGCAAAAGCGAAGATTTGATTGTAAAACAAAGCCAATATTGGGAAAAACAAAGCCAATATTGGGCTAAAATTGGGTTCGTTTTGGGTTTGTTTGGCTTTGTTTTTTCGGCGGGAAAAGTCGAGAAAATTGTCATAACCACTTTCAATACAAGCACTTATGTAAATTAGAGCGTTTTTAAAATTGGCTTTGTTTTGCATAATTTTGTTTTTATTCCTTCGACTCCGCTCAGGACAGGTGCGCGCGTGGTTTTGACAGGATTTACAAGATAATGAATGGGTTTGACAATTTCGTGAGAAAAGACCCCGCCAACAGGTAACGGGGCTAAACGATGTTGAACTCAGGACTTGTAAATTGTTGGACATTGATAAATCCTTATTATAAAAGAATTTAATACTATCTTGGCCTGCCCTTCGACTTGGTTCGACTCTGCTCACCACAGGCCGCTCAGGATAAACTGGCCGATGCTTGCGGGCCTCCGCGTTACGTGTGTTATGCTAACACACAAAGGTATTATACCAGTTAAGGCGATATAATCAAGGGAAAAAAAGAAAAAAGTTTAACCACGGATTACGAGGATTTCACGGATTAAATTTCTACTGCCTATCCCGAGCTTGACGACGAAGGACACAAATGCTTGTCCTGAGTAAGCATAGTGAATCGAAGGGATCTAATATCTAATCTCTCGCGTAGTGCGAACATATTAATTGCCAGTTTTCAATATATTAATAAAGACCAGATGATGTATGACTATTCCATTAGCCTGAACCAGTCCTTAACCGCCAACTTGAGTCTTACGACTTCATCCTCGGCTAATATGCAACAATGAGCTATAGGGCTACGTAGAGTATTTAAACTAGTCATGATTTTACCAAATGCTTTTTGGGATGAAAACATAGGAAAACTATCCCAGTTCTTTCTTACTATTTCACCCAATTCTCCAAAAGTAGTATAATCAATTTCATCTTCAGAACGTAACGTGATACCAGAATCAAGCTCCTTCTGGATATTATCTTTTACATTTTTTTTGATGTCTTCTGAGACTGTTGTTTCCCACCAATTTTCGCCATGAGCACTTTCTAATGTATCCGCAATTAAACGCCTAATACTTTTTTCTAGACAATAAAAAAGTTCGTAGTGTTTACTCATTTCTGCTGCTTCTTGGCGAAAATTATGAGTAAATTGCGGGTAATATACTTCATCCTTATCTTCAGCAACTTCTCGTTGAAGCTCTAATTTAAATTTCTTTTCAACTTTATCTAAATCCCTCTCTACTAATGAATGGGACATCCCGAAGAGTTTGATTTTATCTTCTAATATCATACTATTTCCTTAATAGATTTTCTCGCAAAGAGCGGAATATTGCGTTAAATACAGCAGGATCGTCTGTCTTTGGCAAAACAAGATTTATTGTGTATGATAAGTTTAATCCGAAATCAATATATTCGTCTTTTCCCCCTTTTGTCTTATCTGTTTTATCTTCTGGTTCGGGAGGTTCTTTAGGAGGCTTTGCTTCAAAATCAGACTCTTTTTTAAGAGTAGCAAATGTAAGACAAGCTAATTTTACAACGTGATCTTTTTGTTCTAATCCAGTAATTTCCACAACTAATCCTTTTAAGTCTTCTGGTGATAAATTATTAGCATATTCGTTACGCTCAAAGAGCTCTCTATATCCAATTTTTATAGCTTGTGCCATAGATGGTTTTGAGGTTTTTGGATTTCGGAGCTTCTTATATAAATCAGTAGGCGTGCCGTCTGTGTTTATAAGCCCTATTTTCTTAGCC
>CAZMQF010000242.1:0-2027 GCA_964568365.1 uncultured Pirellulales bacterium
TCTTTTTGTCTGCTCAAAACCAACATTTTCAACTCCTTTTGACAGCCGGTATTACCTACTAATTTTTACGTTACCAGCCGTCCAAATGTTCGGCCATTTGCACTTCTCTTTTGTTATATGCCCTTGTTTTCAAACAGCTTAGCATAATATAGATTACGCGCAAGAGCTGCTGACCTAATTCTTTTTTCGGCTAATTTCAAAGCCAAAAACACCTATTTTTCTCCGCTTTTTAACCCCGCAAATAGATTATTGGACGTTCCGTGCGTAACCGCCTGATAAATATGTAGTTAGATTAAAGAAATGACGCAAAAAAAAGATTATTAATTGTGCTTATACCCGTTTTTGCCCCTAAATCCTGCGTTTTCGCCAGTAATTATATCGAACTGCAAGCCAGTAACCCCAGATTGAGCCTAACACCCCCAAACTTACCATCTGAATCGGAAGAATCGATACGAGCGAATTGGTAAAGAAGCCCGCCGCCCAGTTTTCTGCTAAGTACGCCGTTATGCTCTCTTTGGCGTAAAGTATAAACGAGAATAATGTTAAAAGTGCCGCCCCGCATATCGGGTAAATATAGTGCAAATCGAATATCTTCTTCGCCGCAAATCCTGCCGCCAGAAATGCAATAATCACGGCAAATACAATTTGTCCCTTCGCAGGCTGAGCTGTTACCCCCCCTAATTTCCCGTCGTACTCTTTAATATCCTGTGCCAGTATCGCTATTAAAACCGCCGATATTAAAATACGGACCAAAACTCCCAGCGCCGCATTCAGATACGTACCCCCTTGTCTTGTTTCTTTCTTAACCTCTTTTTTACCCCCTTCGTTTTTGCTTCTAACACTGTGAGCGATTTGCACACCCAAAAAACCTAACAATACTATTGCCAGCCAGAAAAATCCCTCCCATTTGAGATATGAAAAAAACGCAAGCCGCTGCCCGATGGTTCCGTGCAGTTGAATATAGTTGGCAACGCTTCCGCTCCTTATCGACCATACAGCTAAACCGAACGGCACTGCAATTACCCCAATCTCTTTTCCGTAAGGCCACGCAATAAAAAAACCGGCAAAGCCCGCCAGAACCGATAATGCCCCGATTACTGCTACGCCCGTCACACTGATATTTTTCAGTGACACTACCTCGAAAGGCTCCGCCTGCCCTGCGAATCGCCATCCTAATATCCCTATCAGGACTATCCCCATCGCCGCCACCGCAGCTATTCTCAGCCTCATCAGCCAGCTTAATTCCAAAACAACCGCTCCTTAAAAAAGCACGCAGTAGCATAACATCAAACTCCAGCCCAATCAATCATAAATATTTGTCCCTCTCTTCGTCCTTTTCCTGTTTTGAGTTTGACTTCACTGAGCACGGTCGAAGGGTTTAGCAGTCGCCGGTATTAATCCGCTGAAGTCTTGACGGAGGCGGACGACGACTTTGTTAGCGACGCCACAGAGACCACAGAGGAAAAATCCAACCACGAATAAACACGAAAATACACGAACAAATTTCAGATGGAATAATAAGGATTGCCAGCAAAAGCGAATAAATTTTAACCGCAGAGTTCGCCGAGGCCGCCGAGAACGCGGAGATTTTTGACAGGATAACAGGATAGATTTAATGATTTTTTACCACCGAGCACACAGAGGTCACAGAGATATTAAGAAAAAATTTATTTAACCGCAGAGTTGTCCGTTAAAGGGTGATTTTCTGTTTACTGTATTCCGTGTCCTGTCTTCTGTGTTCTTGATTTTTCTCTTTAATCCTACCACCATGCTATAGGACAACCAATAGGATCCCACCGCCTTTCCATCTGGCTGAAAGGACGCCATTCAACGTGTCCATCCACAAAGCCTATATTACCGCCTGCTGGCTCCCTGTCGGTTATCAGATGGCTGCTGCTGTCAGAAAACCCCCCCATAGTCGGCATTCCACCACATAAAATCCTGCCAAAATTGCCGTTCGGATAATCATCACTAGGCCAGACATTCGGCCTTGCGTCGCTCATAACAATATCAATCACCAGCTCAGT
>CAZMQF010000243.1:0-2005 GCA_964568365.1 uncultured Pirellulales bacterium
TGAGAATGGATATGCAGATTGATTCGGCCGTAGCCGGGCAAAAGATGAATCAGCATCAACAGATGTATATCCTTCCTCAGGAAAAAAAGGCGTATATGATAATGCCTAATATAAAGCAGTATATAGAGATGGAATTTAATGATGATTTGCTCGAGAGGATGAAAAAACAGGGAAATGACCCGAGGGATATGGTAAAGCAGATTCTCAACTGCCAATATACCGAGCTCGGCAAATCTACTATTGACGGTATCGAGGTTGAAGGTTTTGAAACGACAGACCCGGCATACGGGGGCGGAGCTATTGAAGATTTGAAAGTAACACTGTGGGTAGATTCACAGACGTGGCTTCCCGTTCGTGTGAAAATGGATATGAAAATGAACGAACAAATGCAGATGGAAGGCGTTATTGAGGATTTTGTGTGGGATTTGCAGGTAGATGCAAGTGAGTTTGAGCCGATGATACCGGAGGATTACACAACTCTACTTCCCGGTGGAATGAAGATGCCAAGCTTCAGCGAAGAAGCAGCTATCGAGGGACTGAAGTTCTTTTCGGATAATACAGGCAAATACCCCGAAAAGCTGAATCTTATGACCATGATAAAAGATACCGGGGATATTTTCCGACAACAGGAAGACGTAAATAATCTATCACAGGAGGCTCAAGCACAAAAGATGTTGGAAACAATGCAGCCGATGCAATCCCTCGTCGGATTTTATATGACGCTGGTTCAGGAAAGAAAAGAGCCTGTGTATTACGGTGAGACGGTCGGGCCTGCCGATGCTGATAAGATTCTGCTGCGATATAAGACAGGCGAAAATGAATACAGGGTTATCTACGGTGATTTGAGTGCTGAGACTGTTGACGGTCAGGTTTTGGCTGAGCTTGAAAGTCAGATAGAGCAATAGTCGCCAGGTGTTAAATTGGAACTGAAGGCAAAGCCCCCCCTGCTGTCTTGCGACAGGAAAACGCGGGGGCTTTTTTATGGGCTGAAAAAAGAAAATTTTTAAAAGATTAGATGTTGCGCAAAGCTGGTGTTCACCGTTTATAATAGTGAGTCTTCGATAAAGCGATTGAAGGAGCAATTATTGGGTAAACAAGGTCAAAGGCTTTTAGAACTTCTTGAGCAGAAAGGTAAATCTATCTATAAGCTGCTTTTTCGGCTAACGCTCAGTGAAGAAGCGGCCGAGGAGCTTTTACAGGAGCTGTTTGTCAGGCTTGGCAAATCAAAAAGATATTCAGATATTGAGAACCTTTATGCATATGCGCGCAAGGCAGCAGTGAATCTAGCCTTTGACTATTATCGAAGAAGCAAACGGAATACTGTATCGCTTGATGGAATTGAAGGAAATTTGTCCCGGACAGACAGTCCCGTAACAGAATTGATAAAACGTGAAGAGACTTTGCAACTTCTCGAGGCGGTCGGTCGATTAAAGGGCAATTTAAGGAAAGTAGTTGTTATGCATTACATTGAGGAGCAAAGCTATGAAGAAATC
Organism: uncultured Pirellulales bacterium; assembly: GCA_964568365.1. Lineage (GTDB taxonomy): Bacteria > Planctomycetota > Phycisphaerae > Sedimentisphaerales > Anaerobacaceae > CAYLMG01. The sequence goes on from CAZMQF010000243.1 coordinate 1,494, forward strand.
GGCGAAGCAATCGGGACAAGTTCTCATCAGGTGCGGGCGTTGTGCTCTCGAGGTATAAACAAGCTAAAGGAACGCCTCAGAACAGGTACAAGAAATTCGGTGAAATAAGGAAACAAAATATGTCAGGACTTAATGAAGGGATAATCGAAAAGATATTTGAGAAAATTCGCAGGCTCAAGCCGTCGGAGCAATCAGCAGATCAGGCCATACAAAAGGTTCGAGAACGATTATCGGAATCGGAAAATGAAAAAGCTAACGCAGCTTTTAATGCAGGAAGAATGATGATGAGAAGTCGGATTATAAAATTTGCGGTTGCGGCGGTGATAATAATAGTTTTTTATTTGGTGTTTGCCAATTTTGAGTTTAAATCATCAGGGTTTGCGTTCGGTGAAGTATTTAACAAAATAGGTGATGTCCAAAGTATACATGCCAGAATAATTCAATCCGGGAAAGTGCTAGAGCTATGGGCAAAACGGCCAAATAAGCTAAGGATAGAGTATGATGATGGTAAT
>CAZMQF010000244.1:0-1969 GCA_964568365.1 uncultured Pirellulales bacterium
TTTGTTCTATATCGGCGTCATTATCAGAGGAGGTTAAAACAACCACAGGTATAGAGCACAACTGCTCATCCTCTTTGATGCATTTCAGGAATTCTTTTCCCTGCATACCTGGCAGAGCCAAATCGAGCAATATCAAGTTCGGCCGAGAAGCATCTGAATCCTGCTTTTTTGAGCGCTGCAGATAGTCCAAAGCCTCTTCAGCACTTGCCACAACATGAACCTGATCTATCACTTCCTGATTATTAAACGCCCGCTCGATAGATTTTTGGTCTATCGGGTCATCCTCAACGATTAAGACAACGACATTCTTTGAGTTTTGCATTTTTTGTTCTCCTAATTAAGCTCGACGACTTGAAATCAGAATTCTTTGCTCACTTTTTTTCTCAGGCACTTTCCTATCCGGTAATATAAACCAGAAAGTCGAGCCTTTCCCCGGCTCAGATTCTACTCCAATTTGGCCCCCGTGCTTTTCAACAATCCTTTTACAGACCGACAGGCCGATTCCTGTCCCATCGTATTCCCGACGAGAGTGAAGGCGTCTGAACATCTTGAAAATTTCACTGCAGTATTTTTCCTCGATGCCTATTCCATTATCTTTGACATTTACACGAATCTGACCTTCCGGTGTACTTCCCGCAGTAATCACTATATGCGGATTAACGCCCTGGGACTGATACTTGATACCATTTGCAATAAGATTCTGCAGCAACTGACTTATCTGAACCGAATTCGCCCAGACTTTCGGCAGATGATTAGGTACTTCAATGGTCGCAGAACTTTCCTCGAGCAGAGCGGAAAGTTCTACCTGCCTTAACTGCTCGATAACCTCATTTAAGTTAACTTCTTCGAGAGGAGCCTCTTTAGTACCCACGCGGGAATACATCAGCAGGCCTTCTATCATTTTGTTCATCCTCTCTGCACCATCAATCATAAACTTCATATTTTCCTGGTCCTCTTCGGATAGTTTTCCTTCGAGAGAATCTTTGAGCAAACTTCCAAAAGAAGAGATTTTCCTTAAAGGCTCCCGCAAGTCGTGTGAAGCTATGTAGACAAAGTCCTTAAGCTCCTGGATAGCCTTTTCCATTTTATTTCTTGTCTCCGTAAGGATGTTGTTTGAAGCAACAAGCTTTTGGTTGGTGACTTTGAGCAAATTCTCAGCCCTTTTGCGCTCAGCGACCTCTTTGTTTAAATTATATACATAGGTTGTCTTCTTTTGTAACTCCGAAGCCATTTTATTGAAAGAATCCGCGAGCACGCCGATCTCATCGTTGCATATTTTTTCAGTTCTATAACTGAAATTACCTTTTGATATTATCTTAGTTGACTCAACAAGATTCGAAATAGAAGTAACTATTAAACCCGAGAGATAATAGAAGATAGATAAAGTGAAAGCTGTGAATATTACTGATAACACAATCGAGAAAAATTTGTTGCTTTTTATTATTGACGCAATAGTTGCAGTAAACTGGGCAAGCTCATCTTTTTCGACTGATTTTGCCAGGGATAGAGTATTTATGACCTTATATTTGTACAGCAGGATTTTACTAATGTAACCGGATATATCTGCTTTTATTCGAATTATTTGTTCAGAAGTTTCAAGCAACTCTCGCAAGCTGCTGTTAAAAGCCAACGCAAAATCTTTTTCTGTTCCAGAGCCGTAATTCTCTTTTAAAAAAGCTCCGGCTGTTTCAATCTGCTTTATCGTCTGTGACAATCTCTCTGAAGAGTTTGGTTCACCCATTGCATACTGCCCAAAAGCATACTCGGAAGTTATTGCGCATAACCGTCTTGCACAGAGGACAGAGCTGTCCAGAGATTGTTTTTGTTCAGCCGTTGCATTGCTAATGTTTGAGGTATAAAGGTTCTCAATTTTTATTTCAACCTCTTTTAGTGTTTCTAATAATTTGATGCATTCTTTATGCTCTTCAAGAATGTTACTTCCTACTCTTTCCAGGTATTGCTTATGAGC
>CAZMQF010000245.1:0-1905 GCA_964568365.1 uncultured Pirellulales bacterium
GGAAGCTGAATGGGCTAATCAAGGTGGGCGTATTAGTGAAAGGCAATTATAACCGTTCGGGCTATGACCGCACTCTTTGGTATGCCTTCAAAGATGAAAAATCGTGGTTTTTGAGCCGTGACGCCATTATCCGAAAACGGCAAATGGAAAGGACAAAAAGGGAAAATGGATTTACCAAAAATGTCCAACCTATACCAAATCCAAACCCAAATAATAAGCCACAGATAAAAACCAAAGGGCTTGAAATTTCTCCTGAAGAAGTTTTGGAGTTGGATTGTCATATTGCCGAGCAGGCACGATTTTTAGGTGAACAGTTGCAGCGGATATTCAGACCCGGTAAAAGTACTGCTAAAACGTTTGCCAATATCATCAGTTTTCTCATTGCACTCAGCCAGCAAGACCCATCAAAAATAGGGATGTTCAAGGATGCGGTAGAGTGGGCTCAGGTAGCAAGGCTCGAGGGTCGAGTCGCCGGAGGCAAGGCCCTTTTTGTTGAAACGGTTAAGCGGAAAACAGGATACAAAAAGCAAAAATTATTATTACAAACGAAAGAATAGGCATGGATATAATTCGTAGTGGCAAAAACAAAAACTTCGAATGTAAACAATGTGGGAGATGTTGCTTATTATACGGCTCCTGTTTGCCGGCATTTCCGAAGGACCTCGAATTGTGGGAAAAAGAAGGTAGAGACGATATTCTTGCATGGGTAGAATTCCCGGGTGACCTTTGGACGAATCAGGAAAATCACAAAGAAGTTGACAGGTGTCCCTGGCTGAGAAAGTTTCCGAACAAAAACAAATATTATTGTCGAATTTATGATGTTAGACCAGAAGTTTGCAGAAAATATCCGGTCGACAAAGAACAGGCATTGCATGACAAATGCCCTGGCTGCTCAAAAAAGTAAATCCAGCGAAATGACTAAATCCACAAAAGACACAAGGGGGCGCGATTATTTAGCGCCGGATAAGTATCTGAACATCGAAGAGGTACAGCGGCTGCGGCGGACTGTTAAAAAAGCAGCGGAGCGAGCTCGCCGGCGAGGCAGCACTCGGGGCTTGGTGAACGAAATGCTTATCGAAACGATGTTAGAGACCGGACTAAGAGCCGAAGAAATATGTCACTTACAGTTACGGTACCTGCCTACACATCACGGTAAGGATGAAATTTTGGTTAGGAAAAGCAAGGGGATTTTACGGGTCGTCTGTGTCAAGGCGTCCTTGCGTGAAAAGCTCAGGACGTTTATCAAACAATGCAGACCGGGTGCCAAACCAGGCTCACCGTTATTTGCAAGTGAGCAAGGTTACAGAATATTACGCACAAGAGTGACACGGAAAGGGAAGTTGATAATTATCAAAGAACACACGGCCAGGTTAAGCTATCCTTCTCTCTACAAGAAAATCAAACGTATTGGCCGACAGGCAAAAATACCAAACATACATCCTCATGTGCTCCGACATACGTACGCTACGCATTTGCTTCATGTAGAGCATGACTTGAGAACGGTTCAAGACCAGCTCGGCCACAGCAAACCGGAAACAACAGCGAGATATGCTACCGTTCTTAACGATGATAAACGCAGGCAAATAGAGGGGCTGTATGCTTGATAACGGTAAGAGTTTCGCCCACTGATATAAGTTACCAAATAGTGGATTAGGTAAATGCAGCAAATACGAGTAGTTACATCAATTAAATCTGTTCGCCAAAATGACGTGATTTTGAAGAGGGGACACGGTGGTTTTTTAAAATAATGCGGTTTTTAGCTCATAAACAAAGAAAAGTAACACAAAATCGCCGTTTTTGGTGGTGTCAAGGGCGTTATATAGTGACACGTTGATTACGGGCTAAAAATGGCGATTTTAACAGACTTCTTTTGTCTTCTTTCGTCTTTTTCAGTAAAATTGTCCG
>CAZMQF010000246.1:0-1892 GCA_964568365.1 uncultured Pirellulales bacterium
CAAAAGTTATATTCATACCCTGCTGAAACTCCATTTTTGCCGGGTCTATTTCCGGGAAAACACTCTGTTCGCTCAGTCCCAGTGAGTAATTTCCTCTGCCGTCAAAGCTTTTCGGGTCAAGCCCGCGGAAGTCCCTAACCCTCGGTATCGCCAGACTTATGAGCCTGTCCATAAATTCATACATACGGTCGCCGCGAACAGTAACCTTCAATCCCGTCTCATTGCCGGCTCGAACCTTGAAATTGGAAACACTCTTTTTGGCCTTACAAACAACCGGCATCTGGGCGGTAATCATCATTAAATCCTTTTTGGCCTGCTCCAGAAACTTCTTATCCTGAACCGCCTTGCCAACGCCCATAGAGACAATAATCTTTTTTATCCGCGGAACTGCCATCGGATTCTTATAACCGAACTCCTTAGCCAATTCCGGAACTATCCGCGATTTATATATATCTTTCAATCGTGCCATATCTTCTGATTATCAACCAATTCCCAGCCTAAAAGCTGTTCTAAATTTTCCTTCTAATAACTCCAATCTCACTGCCATCGATAGCAACTCTTTTTTTTGTTCCGTCTTTACCAACCGAATAGCGAACTCTGGTCGGCTTCGAACTTTTAGGATTCAAAGGCTGCACATTGCTTATATGAATCGGCTGCTCAACCTGAATCCGCCCTCCCTGCGGGTTCTTTCTCGACGGGCGAACATGCCTGAAAGCAATGTTATGACCCTGAATAACTACCCTGTTCTTCTCGGGTATCACTCGAAGCACCTTACCGGTGGCACCTTTATGCTCACCGGCTATAATCTGTACCATATCACCCTTTTTAATATGCAGTGCCATTTTTAATCTCTTATATTCAACCTCACAACGCTGACCTGTAACCGTTCCTACACGACCTCACTGGCCAGAGAAATAATCTTCATATAATTTTTTTCCCGCAGCTCACGAGCAACCGCTCCGAAAATTCTTGTGCCTATCGGATTGCCGTCGTTGTCGATTATCACTGCCGCGTTACTGTCAAATCTGACGTAGCTGCCGTCGGGTCTCTTGACAGGACTTTTCGTGCGAATTATCACACATTTATGAACCTTCTTGTCGTCTAACTGGCAGCTTGGCAGAGCTTTCTTTATAGCCACACACACAACGTCACCGACACCGGCTGTAGGCCGATAGTTTCGCCTCCGGCAACCTCCTCTGCCGAGAACCTTTATACACAACGCCGACTTAACGCCTGAATTGTCTGCTATATCCAACATTGTTTCCTGCTGAATCACAAATCTACCTCACACACTCAGCCTCATCAATCCGCAACCGCCTTCTGCACCACACGAACAAGACGCCATCTCTTGGTCTTGCTCGAAGGCCTGCAAGGAGCAACTTCAACAACATCGCCCACCGAGGCCTGATTGTGCTCGTCGTGTACGCCAAGTACGGTCCTGCGTCGTACGTACTTGCCGTACCTGGGATGCTTAATCTTGTAATCAATGGCAACCTTAACGCTTTTGTCGCCGCTTCGGCTTGTCACCACAGCTGTGTCGGTTTTTGCCTTTTTACGCTGCATATCTTCTCTACAATCAAATGCCGGCAGGCATCCCGCGGACTGCCTGCTTTTCACCTATTACCGTTTTAATTCGTGCAATATCGCGCTTGATATTCCTCACAGCCTTATTATTCTCCAGTGTCTCTGTCACTGACTGTGAGCGAAGCTCGAACAACCGCTTGGCAAACTCATCCAGCTTGTCCACGAGCTCATCAAGACTCATTTCACGATACTGCTTTGCCTTCATCTTAAACTGTCCTTTTTCAAAGATTGCTTCTGCCGCTTATACCCAGGCGTTACAACGAATGTCTTCTTTTGACGAATCTGCACCTTATCGGCATCTTATGAGC
>CAZMQF010000247.1:0-1885 GCA_964568365.1 uncultured Pirellulales bacterium
CTGCCAGGTTAATGCATTATTATTGTCGCTCTCAATACTTCGGTTTGCCATATCAAGCGCTTCTTTCAGACGGCCGCGCTTCATCAACAACCACGCCTCAATGTATTGTGCTGTCGGCTCATCAGGAAACTTTTCCCTAAAACTTTGCAACTTGTACTCTGCTTCCCGAATCAGGCCTACATTGAGGTAAATCTTAATCTGCACAAGTCGATTTTCTATATTATCCTCAAGGGCCAACAGTTCTTCAGAATATCTTTGCGCATTCTCCTTTTTCAACGTTTTTCCAGCAACAATTAAAAGCCCTTTGAGTACACTTATATCTGTCTTATCGTTCACATACGACTGCTCTAAAAGGCTTTCGGCTTTTTCATACTGACCAACTTGATAATAATATGTCCAAAGAAACTCCTGGCTCTTAGATTCTGTTAACAACCTTTCAGCCTCTTTCTCCTGCCCGATAGCTCTTAAAAAATTCGCATAACTATAGGTCGCCTCTTGATTATCAGGTTCTATCGATAAAGCATCTTTGTATGCCGAAACCGCCATATTAATCAATGCTTCTTTGCGGAGCTCATCCGTTTCCTCAACAGCCATATCTCCCGCCATCTTACCAAGCAAAAACGAATCCTGTACAGTCGAAGAAATACTACGGATGTATTGCAAAATCGCTACAGCTCTATCTGGTTCTGTAGACCTTATTAAGCCCGCATAAAATCTATATAAATCCAAGTCGCCGGGATTAACCTTCATCGCTAAAGCAAGAGTGTTCTTGAGCTCTTCCTGTTGCTCAAGCGTGACAGTTTTACCAAGTCTTTGATTACGCTGATTGAGAAGCGCTGCAAGATTTTTGGAAACAGAACCATCCAGAGGATTTAAGGACAACGCTTTTCGAGCATCTTCCAAGGCTGCCTGCTCATTTCCAAGAACAGTATGAACATTACTTCTTAATAAATAGCCGTAAGAAAAAATAGGCCTTTGTCTTAAACAATCATTAAATAAAGTCAAGGCTTCAGGCTCCCCTTGGGAAGCAGCAAGACGAGCAGCAAAAAAATTGCCCTCGCAATCGTCAAGGTTATTAACTCTGACAATATCTTTCAACCTTCCCGCCAGCTGCCAGTCTTTATTCTGCAAAGCAATCCCAAAAAGGCCATAAACAGCTATTTGCTTTCTACTCATTGCTTGCTCATTCTCTCCTTGAATCTCTGGAATAGTTCCTCCAACCAAATATTCTGCTATTACTTTCTTATACTCCTGTGCCGCTTTGTCTAATTGTCCGGTTCTGTTGTAGAAAGAACCAAGTTCGATAGCCCTTCCCATAGGATCCGATATCTGCTTCAAAACTGACTCTTCTATTTCATTACGCCTGCCGATAGTAACTTTGCCCGGCTCAGGTTCAGAAAGCAACCTTTTATAAAACAAAGCGGTAGTATTATCAGGTAAAGATTGCAAAATCACATCTGCCAAATTCTTTGCCTCTTCAACCCTTCCCAAAAATACATTATCCTCACAAAATATAGCAATATAGGTATCTTCCACAGCCGAGGCTTCTATGGTCGACAACTTGATTATAAGAGAAGATAGTGTGTCTTCACAGCTGGACAATTCAGCCAACAGCACTTCCTCGGACTCTTCAGGCTGGGCTATACTTTCTCCTGGTCTTACTTCAAAAAGCCCCTCTTCAGCTCTCTCCAGCTTACTCTCGCTCAAAGCTGTTCGGATTTGCTTTATCTTGGCCTGCTCCAATGTTATTCTGAGCTTGATTGTATCAACATCTTCCTGTGGCTCGGAAGCCAATTCCCCTAACGCCTCTTCAAATTGACCAGCTCCTATATAAGCAAGAATCTTGAGAAAACGACTTGTCTGATTCGAACCGAATAACTGTTCA
>CAZMQF010000248.1:0-1763 GCA_964568365.1 uncultured Pirellulales bacterium
CCTGAACATAATTATGGCCTATATCTGTAGCCCCAGCCTCTATAGCTTCTTCTATCTGCTCGACTGTTCTTGTCTTAACAGAAAGTACCAATGTTACTCCTTTCGGAATTTCCTTTCTGATTTTTATGTAATTTGTTGAAATGCACATATTCATTCCATCAAGTTTCTATATCCTATAAATTAATCTGCGTGCCAACATAACACACAAAGTATTGGTTGGGAAAAGCATTCTTAAATTTTTCGAGGGCTTTACTACCTGTGCAATGTGCCGGGCCTATTTTTTTCAGGTTATATTCCCGAAAAACAGTTTCCGTTCGTTCGATTCGTTCCTGGGATGCTCGTAGAAGGTGCATCCCGCCCATTACAGCGTAGAACTGCTTTTTCTCGCTTAAATCCGCAATATAATGCAAAATATTAACTACGCCTGAATGCGCACAGCCCAAAACAACAACTAATCCCTTGCCTGATTCGATAAACAACGTTTGGTCATCCAACAATTCGTCGGGCTTCCGGCAATTTTCGTCAAGAAAAAAAGCTCCTCCTACGTCCTCAAAGTTATTGATACGCGGCACTTGTCCGGTCACTTTAACTCCGGGAAAGATTTGGGCGGGCGCCTCTGTCCAGACAACTTCGCGGCATCGAATAGCTTTCTTCGCCGAATCAGGCATACCAATCGATCTTAGTCCGGAAGTTTTTCGGCTAAACTTTGGTTCAATTGCGGCAGGGTGCAAGTAAATCTTTGCTTTCGCAGCAATATCAAGTACAGCAGCCAAACCGCCCGTGTGGTCATAATGGCCGTGACTTATCACGATTGCGTCAGCATCGGCTAAATTGATACCGAGTACCTTTGAGTTCTGAATAAGAATGTCACTCTGACCTGTATCGAAAAGAATCAGTTTACCCCTATACTCAAGCCAGAACGAAAGCCCATGCTCAGCCAGCAGACGAGCATTGGGTGATTTATTCTCAACTAAAGTTGTGATGTTAACATTCAGATTCATACCCATTTTCTCGTTTGGTTTTTATAATCCTGCCAATCTTTTCCAAATTGTTCTTGAAGCATCTGTTCTTCCACACAGATAAAAATTCTATCGATTAAAACAGCAAAAAGAACAGGCACAACACATCCAGACAAACATTTTGTCAGAATTGCAATGCCGAAAAGTATGCATACAAACCCAAGGTACATAGGATTTCGACTTATCCGAAATACACCTTTTGTAATTAATGCAGAAGATGGCTGAAAAGATTTTACAGTTGTATTATTGTCCTTAAATGCCTTATCCGCAAGAAGATTGGAGATTATTCCAAATAGCAAAGGCACAATGCCAATTAAGTTAAAGGGAAAAGGAACAATGAACTTGACAGGAAGTAAAAAAGGTAAAACAACAATGATTATAATTGAAATGAATAGATACACGGGCGGCTGAATTGTCTTTTTGCAGCCGGTGATTTCTTTCTTTTTTTCCATGAGATCAAAAAACTTTTAGATAATCCTATACTTCATATCGATAAGGTGCTGGTTGGTGATTTTGCCTCAAACCTTGACCGTGTTACTACATTTTTCTGAACAGATATTTCCAGCACCATTAACATCAGGGATTTCACCAGTATTTTGTGGGTTAATAAAATGTTCACGGATCTTATCTGTATTTTCCATAAGTAAAGATTTTTCTTAATGGTCACAAATGTTATCTCCTGTTTCAAGCTTGTCTTGCAAATAAGCTGATACAAGGTTTTCCGGTGAATCGCCTGATGCACCA